>JBFLWI010000008.1:0-28476 GCA_040757675.1 Thermoproteota archaeon
CACGATGTATGTCACAGGACCAGAAGTGGTCAAGACGGTTCTAGGTGAAGAAGTCTCATTTGAGGATCTTGGGGGCGCAATGACTCATGGAACAAAAAGCGGCGTTGCACACTTTGTTGCAAAAAACGAATACGACTGTTTTGACAAAATAAAGATGCTGTTATCTTACATTCCATCAAACAATGCCGAAGAGCCTCCTACAATGAAGACCGACGATGATCCAAACAGGCTTGATCACAATCTCATCAACAAAGTTCCAGAAAACTCGTTGCAACCGTACGACATGAAGGAAATAATTCTATCCGTAGTTGACAATCACCAGTTTTTTGAAGTTCACGAGCTGTTTGCACAAAACGTGATTGTAGGATTCGCAAGAATGAATGGTCGTACCGTGGGAATAGTTGCGAACCAACCACTGTACCTTGCAGGCGCACTTGATATAGATTCATCAAACAAGGCGGCTCGCTTCATAAGATATTGTGACTGCTTTAACATCCCGATCATCACCTTTGTTGACACACCAGGATACATGCCTGGCACAAATCAAGAACACAACGGAATCATCAGACACGGAAGCAAGCTTCTGTATGCATACTGCGAGGCAACGGTGCCAAAAATCACACTTGTGATTGGCAAGGCATACGGTGGAGCCTACATTGCAATGGGAAGTAAAAATCTGAGAACCGATGTGAACTATGCGTGGCCAACAGCACAGATTGCCGTACTTGGCTCGGAGGCCGCAGTCAAAATCATGAACAAAAAAGAGCTTGACAGCGCAAAGAACCCAGAAGAGCTCAGAAAACAACTAACTGCGGAGTTCAATGAGAAATTTGCAAATCCGTACGTCGCAGCCTCACACGGTTCAGTGGATGCAGTAATCGACCCTGCTCAGACAAGACCAATGCTGATTAAGGCACTAGAGATGCTCGTAAACAAGCGGGACAAGCAACTGCCACGAAAACACGGAAACATCAATTTGTGATTGCTATGATAAAAAAAGTTCTCATTGCAAACAGAGGCGAAATCGCTCTAAGGGTGATTCGTACGTGCAGAGCACTTGGACTCAAGACGGTGGCCGTATACTCTGACGAGGACTACAACTCGTTGCACGTAAAAAAAGCAGATGAGGCATATCACATTGGAAAAGCCGCACCACGAGAAAGCTATCTGAATCAAGAAAAAATACTGCAAGCGATTCTTGCCTCTGGAGCAGACGCAGTTCACCCAGGTTATGGATTCCTTTCTGAAAACTCTGACTTTGCAAAACTCTGTGAGGACAATAAAATCAACTTTATTGGCCCATCATCCGCCTCCATGGATCTTTGTGGCGACAAGATGAGATGCAAAGCCGCAATGCTAAAAGCTCAAGTTCCAACTGTTCCAGGAAGTCCAGATCTTGTAAAGGATGTCGATGAAGCAATTGACGTTGCAAACAAAATAGGCTATCCTGTTTTGTTAAAGTCCGTCTATGGTGGAGGAGGACGAGGAATAAGGCTGGTAAACAACGACAAAGAATTGCGCGAAGCATTCGAAACTGTAACCGGAGAATCAATTGCCGCATTTGGTAAATCTGCAATTCTCGTTGAAAAGTTTCTTCAGAAGATTCGTCATATAGAATACCAGCTTGCACGAGACAAGCACGGCAACGCCGTTCACATATTTGAAAGGGAGTGTTCCATTCAACGAAGAAACCAAAAACTCATAGAGCAAACACCATCGCCCGTAGTTGACCAAAAAACACGAGACAAAATTGGAGAACTTGCAGTTAAGGCAGCAGAGGCAGTCGACTATACCAACTTGGGAACCGCGGAGTTTCTGAGAGCAGACAACGGCGAATTTTACTTTATTGAGATCAATGCAAGGCTCCAAGTGGAACATCCTATCACTGAGCTGGTCTCAGGACTGGATCTTGTGAAGCTGCAAATCGACATAGCAAATGGGGAACCAATCCCCTTCAAACAAAAAGATCTTAAAATGAACGGCTATGCAATCGAGTGCAGAATAAATGCAGAAGACACATTTTTGGACTTTGCGCCGTCTACTGGGCCTGTGCCAGATGTTGTCATTCCTTCAGGTCCTGGAGTTCGCTGCGATACATATCTGTACCCAGGTTGTACAGTCTCACCGTTTTACGATTCGTTGATGGCAAAGCTATGCACGTGGGGCCAGACATTTGAAGAATCAAGACGCAGAATGCTCAACGCGCTGGATGATTTCTACATCCAAGGTGTGGAGACTTCGATTCCACTTTACAAGACCATCCTAAAAACGGAGGAGTACAAGAAGGGCGAACTATCAACTGACTTTTTGAAAAGATACAACATCATTGAAAAGCTGACAGAGGACATCAAAGCAGAAAAATCTGAAAAGAAAGACGCCGCACTTGCTGCAGCAGTACTCCACTCAGAATACTTCAAGAGCAGAGTATCTAGTCCGACTAGCAACAGTAACTGGAAAAGCAAATTGGTGTAATGAGTTTGGAATACAAAATTGAAGACATTGAAGGTGCATTTAATGCGGAAATACTCAAAAATCTCGGAAATAACGAGTACGTAATTAAGATAGATTCACGCGAACACCAACTAAAAATCCTCCACATGGATTCAAGAGGAATCGAATTCATTTTAGACCAAAAGCACCACAAGGCCAAATATCTTGAAAATACTACCTCTCAAATGAACCTGATTGTAGACGGAACGCCAGTCAAACTAAAGCTGAACTCAAAATTAGACGAAATAGTTTACAAAAATAGTGGAGGTGGCAGTGGCACCGATGCACAAACCAATCTTCACAGCCAAATCCCAGGTAAGGTGGTCTCAATTAACGTCAATGAGGGCGACAAAGTCAAAAAAGGTGACGCTATTTGCGTCTTGGAGTCAATGAAGATGCAAGTTTCAGTAAAGTCTCACAAAGACGGAGTCATCAAAAAAATCAAAGTCAAAAGTGGCGGCTCTGTTGCAAAGAACGACGTGATTGCAGAAATAGAATAAAAAATCTCAGTTACTTTTTTTGAGGAAATCTATTATCTCTTGGTAGTTTGGCTCAACAAGAGGATTGTCTGAGACCCACTTGTATACGACCTTTCCATTCTCGTCAACAATAAAGACGGAGCGCTTTGCGGCATCGTACCCTTTGACATGCAAAAGATCTGGCATCAGGATGTCATAGTCTCGAATTGTTTTGCTTTTATAGTCTCCAAGTATTGGGAAGTTGAGGTTGAATTTTTCCGCAAACGCCTTGTTTGCAAACGGTCCGTCATTTGAAATTCCGATTACTTGGGCTCCTAGTTTTTGGATCTCGCCCCATCTGTCTCTGAATGTACACATCTCGTTTGTACACACAGGTGAGCTTGCGGCAACAAAAAAAGACAAGACTACTTTCTTGCCACGAAATTCAGACAGTTTTCTCATTTTTAGGTCGGTGTCTACAAGCTCAAACTCTGGAGCTACGTCTCCAACGTTTACTGCCATGTAAGAAAACTTGATGTCGTTGTATATCAATCATTATGAAATTTTTGATCGCAAAATTTTGTCCAATTTTTTGCATACCTTTTTATATAAACAATCTGGGTTGGAAGCTGAATTGGTTGGGGAATATGCTGCTAACTATAGTCATGTTCTTCTGATGTTTGGTTTTGCTATAGTGGCAGTTGGGCCGGCACTTTTGATATCTCGTATGATCTCACCACGTAGGCGTAGCAACCCAGTCAAGTTCCTCCCAATGGAAGCAGGCCAGGTCCCAAAAGGAGAAGGAAGAACCCATTTTATGATGCAGTATTATGCTTACGTTCTAATGTTTGTGATCTTTGATGTTATGGCGATCTTTTTGTATGCGTGGGGTAGCTCACTTTTACAGCTGCCAAAGACTGCTACTTTGCCGATCATTGCATTTTTAGGAATCATGTTTGCGGCAATGGCATTTGCGCTATATCAGTCCAAGAGGCGAAACATATGGTAACACTAAATACTCAATCAACGCATAGTTCGGGCAAGGGATTGAATTGCTAAAGGATCTCCTTACGCCACACAATGCCAATGTATTTGTGGGAAAGCTAGGGGATGTCCTTGTCAAAGCAGTCGACGCACCACTTGGCTACGCCATTAACTGGAGTAGACTGTGGTCTCTTTGGCCTGTGCACATCGAAACTGCATGCTGCAGTGTCGAGTTTGGTGCTGCGTCTGGTCCACGATACGATGTCGAGAGATTCGGAATCATAGAGGCATTCGGGTCTTTGCGACAATGCGACCTCGTCGTAGTGCAGGGAACCATCACAAGAAAGATGGCGCCACGACTAAGGCTGGTCTATGATCAGATGCCAGAGCCAAAATACGTAATAGCAATGGGAGCATGCGCAATAACTGGAGGGCTGTATTTTGATTCATACAATGTCCTGCCGGGAATAGATGGTATACTGCCAGTTGATGTGTACGTACCAGGATGCCCCCCTAGACCTGAAACCCTGATTCAAGGATGCATGCTACTCCAAGAGAAAATCAAAAGGATGAAGGCTAGGTAGAAGATTCCGATGAGCACAGAAGAAGCAAAACCAGTAGCAAAACCAGAGCCAAAAGAGCTTCCCGCATTTGAAAAATCAATTGCAGACAAAATAGAAAAAAAGTTTAGCTCAAAGGCAGCAATCGAGTTCGTAAAGCCTGATCGAATCAGAATCAAAGTCGGCAAGGAGGACATACTTGATGTTGCTAAATTTATTCGCGATGAATTACACTTTGATCACGCCGAATCTGTAACTGGAGTAGACTATCCTGATCAAAAAGAAATTGAGGTTGTGTATCACCTAGGCTCCTATACAGATCCACAGCTTGCAAAACAGGTACTGTCCTTGGCCACTAGGGCACCAAGAGAAGACAACCCAAATCCGGGAAACGACAGCACGCGACTCCCCAGTCTTAGAGATATATTCTACAGTGTAGAGTTCCATGAAAGGGAGTGTTTTGAGATGCTTGGAGTTTACTTTGAAGGTCATCCAGATAACAGAAGACTCTTGCTCCCAGAAGACTGGGCGGATCTACCACCACTACGAAAAGATTTCAAGATAAAAGGAAGATAAAGATGAGCGCGCAGCTACCACCAGGCCTACAAATAGAAAAACTCGATGAGCGAATAATGACGCTCAACGTAGGACCGCAACACCCAGGATCCGGTCACATGAGGCTCATAGTCAAAGTGGATGGTGACTACATCGTGTCTTGCGATCCAGACCCAGGATACGTGCACCGCGGAGAAGAAAAGATGGCAGAGTACAGAAACTACATCCAAAACATTCCACATCTGGAGAGACCTGTGATTCATGATTCTTGCAACATATTATACCCGTACTGTCTTGGCGTCGAAGAACTTCTTGGCGTCGAAGTCCCAGAACGTGCCAAATACATCAGAGTTATCGCATCTGAGCTCAACAGATGCGTCTACACGCAATACTGGCTTGCAATCTATGGAATCTTTTTGGGACACTCTACTATGTTTATGTGGCCGGCAGGTGACAGGGAGCTCTTCATTGATGCGCTAGAAAAGATGACCGGTGCACGCGTAACTCACGCATACTTTGTACCGGGAGGAATTCGCAACGATGTGCCGGCAAACTTTGAGGACATGATATTAAGACGAGTCAACTATTTTGAAAAACGCATCAAAGAATATGCGGCAATATTTTACGATAACCCGATTTTGATTTCAAGAACACGCGATGCAGGAATCCTGTCACGCGAAGACGCGATACGACTTGGGACGACAGGTTCAACTTTGCGCGCAAGCGGAGTTGATTATGATCTAAGGGTTAAAGAGCCGTATGATGTATACGACGAGCTAGACATCAAGGTAAACACACTCAAAGAAGGCGATGCATACGCACGCTCAAAGATCCCATGGCTTGACATGCTGGAAAGCTGCAACATAATTCGCCAAGCAGTGCAAAAAATGCCCAAGTCCGGCTCAGTTAGAGTAAAGCTCAAACCGAATCCAAAAGGAGGAAACGACGAAGTCTACAAAAGAGTCGAGTCGGGACGCGGCTCACTTGGTTGCTACATTGTCTCACGCAGTCAGCCAGAACCATACCGAGTCAAGATGAGCGTCGGCTCGTTTAGAAATCTTATCTGCATGCCGTATCTTCTCAAAGGCGAAAAACTTGGAAACATGCCGGCAGTTTACTGGAGTCTTAACTACTGGCCAGTGGAGGCTGACAGATAAATGTCCACGATTGCACCAAAATTCAGATTCAGTTACTTCATCAAGTCGATTCTTGATAATATTTTTTGGGCAATAGTTCTGCTCACCCTGGTGGGAATTCCACTGGTGCAGATACTTTTGTTCTATCTGGAACTGCCTGTGATTGGAGGCAACCTACTCGGCCCATATCTTGCATTTACCATTCTTGCGGATCCATCGAGGCAGATCCCATTACTCAAGTCGTTCATACAGACTGACTTTTTCAAAATTGCGATGTTCCCAGGATTTGGTTTTGCGGCGCTCATTGCAGCAGGAACCATATTCATTGAAAGAAAGATGCTCGCAAAGTTGCAGCTTCGAGTAGGCCCGTTCTACTGTGGCAAAATCGAAGGAATACTGCAGCTCATGAGCGACGGCATCAAACTGCTCTCAAAAGAGATCATAATTCCTGCCAAGGCAGACAAGCCGATATTTTGGGCAGCCCCGATCCTCTTTGTGGCCACGGCTGCCGCTTTTGTCTCGCTGATTCCAGCAGCCGGAGGTGGCTGGGTGGTAGCAGATGTAGATGTCGGTGTAATTGCAGTCTTTGCAGTAATTGGATTTTTCCCAGTCATCACCGTGCTGTCATCTTGGTCGGCAAACAGCAAATTCCCCTTCATTGGTGGAATCAGGGCACTGCACCAGATGGTCTCATTTGAAATCCCGCTTATTTTGTCGGTTCTTGGAGTGGTGATTCTTACGGGAACGCTAAATCTGAGCGAGATTGTTGAAAGCCAGCACACGTACTGGTGGATTGTCTTTTTGCCAATCGGCGCAATCGTGTTTTTCATTGCGATGCTTGCAGAGCTTGAAAGGATTCCATTTGACTTACCAGAGGCAGAAAGTGAAATAGTTGCCGGCTGGCTTACTGAATTCTCAGGAATGATGTACGGACTTGTTCAACTCGGCTCGTATCTGAAACTGTATGCGTTTGCAGCGCTCTTTGTGGTTTTGTTCCTTGGCGGATGGAACGGACCAAACGTGTGGCCACCATTCCCACCAGAAATAATTGAAAAGGGAATCGAGATGGGCCCAATCACTGCGCGCTTCCCAGGGCTTCCACTGCTTGAACAACAAATGCTCAATGATGTCTTGTGGTTCGTAGTGAAGGTAGTCGGAGTCATCTTCTTCATCTTGCTTCCAAGAGGTGTCTTCCCAAGAATCCGAATTGATCTATTATTGCACATTGGCTGGTACAAATTAATCGGTCTTGCGTTTGTTAACATCTTTATAGCACTCGGCTTGCTGTATGCCGGAGTACTGGGTCCGGAGGGAATATTGTAAAATGGGAACTGCAACAGGAATCATCAAGGCACTTAACTCTGGAATCAAACATCTTGCAGTCAAACGATTCACACTCAGATATCCAGAACAGAAGCTAAAGTTTGTTGGAGACGGCTACCAGTTTGATCCGACCACCGGTGTGGGCATTGCAGGATACAAGGGCCGACACATGCTCTTCCATGACAAATGCACCGGCTGCCAGTTATGCTCGATTGCATGCGAAGGTGTAGCTGAAGCAATCGCAATGGTCAAAGTACAAGAAGAGTGGAAACAAAACAAAAAGGCAATCATGCCGCAAATCGATTATGGCAAGTGCGTCTTTTGCGGACTATGTGTTGACGCCTGTCCGTTTTACGCATTATACATGACAAATGACTATGAATTATCTTCATTTACAAAAGAAGGACTGATCTACACACCTGCGCAACTACAGGTAAAGCCAAACGTGCAGCAGGACGCAGAAATCGTCTTCGACGACAGAGGTGCGACACATGGCTGATGCAGTGTTTTTGGGACTCGCCGTAATAACAATTGGTTCAGCAATAGCTGCACTAGAAATCCGTTCACTGATTTATGGCTCTATTGCACTTATGGGAACGCTCGGTGGAATTGCCGGCTTCTTTTTGCTTTTGGACTCGCCGTTTGTGGCCATGTTCCAAATCGCAGTATACATTGGCTCAATTGCGGTCTTGATTCTTTTTACGGTCATGCTGGTAAGACGACAGCTTATCTTCATCAAGGTTGAAGACAAACGAAGAAGGTATGCTGGAATAGGCCTAATGCTAGTGATGATGGTTGCACTAGGCGCAATAATTCTCAGTTCTGGAATCAAGTCGATTCAGACAGAAGAGCCGCCTGTGGACTTTAGGACAATAGGTGCAGACTTTCTGACGTACTACTGGCCGGCTCTAGTGTTGATGGGGCTTATCTTGGCATCAGCTGTAATTGGCGCACTTACTTTGGCAAGAAGGGAGGATGTAACAAATGATCAATACAATGAGTGATTTTCTTATAGTGTCAATTGCACTTTTGGCAATCGGAATTTACGGTATATCAGTGAAACGAAATGCAATTCGTATGCTTTTTGCAGTAGAGATAATAGTTAATGCAGCTAACCTCAACTTGGTTGCTTTTGCAAGATTTCTGCCAAGCAGCCAGGGACAGACATTTGCGCTATTTTCGATTGCAATTGCAGCAGCCGAAGTGGGTGTAGGACTTGCATTGATCATAGTAGCGTACAGAATGTACAAGAACGTTGACATTGCCGAATTCAGGAGTCTGAAGGGATAGTGGAGTTCGCATTACTGCAGGCAGTATTCCTGCCTCTCTTACTGGCACCAGTAGCTTATGTAATTGGACGTAAAGCAGGACCAAACGCTGCAACCTGGTTTACCTTTGGCTTGCTGTCATACTGCACATTTTTGTTAATTAACGTGGCTCTAAAGGGCACATACGAGGAGCACTATCAATGGACAGTACTATTTGGCGAGTTTGGCTTCAAGCTGGATGGCCTGGCAATTCCGTTTGCAATCATAATTTACGTTCTGAGCACGGTGCTTGCCTTGTACTCAAAACCATACATGATCCACAAGTTCCACGAGTTCTTTGAAGAGCACACAGGCCATTCTGCTAGCGGCTCACATGGTGGCCAGACCACGGCACTCGTAGAGTCAGAAGGATATACAAAATACGTCAACAACCAGTCTGGCTTGTACTTTGCACTGTATCTGGTGTTTGCGATGGGAATGCTTGGGACGGTGCTGGCTACAAATCTCATCGAATTTTACATTTTCTTCGAAGTCATGTTGATTCCGGGTTTCTTTTTGGTGGCGTTCTGGGGTGATGGTCCAAGAAGAAGAATCTCACTGATGTTCCTATTTTGGACACACGTTGGCGCAGTAGTACTCTTACTTGGATTTTTGACAATAGGTCTGTCTGTTGGAAGCTTTGACTTTGCGGCAATACAAGAATCAAAGATCCCGCAAGATATCGTCATGTTTGCCGCAGTGGCCATAATTTTGGGACTTGGTGTCAAGCTTGCCGCATTCATGTTTCATATTTGGTTGCCGTATGTTCACGGTGCTGCCCCGACTCCAATTAGCGCGCTTTTGTCTCCTGCGATGATCGGAATTGGTGCTTACGGCATATTTAGGCTGGTCATAGAATTTTTGCCAAATGTTTACTCGGAGCTTGCGATATGGTTGCACATCTGGGGTCTTGCCACAATGATTTACGGTGGTGCAATGGCGCTGATGCAAGACGACGTAAAGAGACTTCTGGCATACTCCAGTGTGAGCCAAATGGGATACATCCTGTTTGGAATTGGTTCATACTCGACTCTGGGACTTGCTGGAGCAGAGTTCATGTATGTGACTCACGGCTTGGGCAAAGCTCTGCTCTTCATGACTGCAGGAATCCTCATCGTACAGTGTGGCACTCGAAGCCTCACAAAGCTTGGAGGACTTGCAGGCAAGATGCCAATTACAGCAGTCTGTGGTGTGATTGGGGCGCTCACAATAGCAGGCGTGCCACCAACGAGCGGCTTTATGGGCGAATGGACGCTATTTGCAGGTGCACTTGACACCGCAGTAAAAGAAAATGCGGCTACTGGCTCTGTTCTAAGATATGTAATATTTGGACTCGGTCTTGTTGCAACGGTAATCACAATGTCGTACATGCTTTGGATGCTCAAGCGCGTCTTCTTTGGAAAACTTCCAGAGCACCTGTCTCACGTAAAGGAGGCAAGCTGGTACATGACTGCACCTATGATGCTGCTTGCTGGATTTACAATCGTGGTTGGAATATACCCGGACATCTTCTTTGAAGATATAATACCGTACATGAAGGGAGTGCTTGGTGTATAATGGTTGAAGCTAGCATGACTGGATTTGCGATTGAAGCTGGGGCAATCAACGCCTGGCTTGTGTGGATCCTGCCGTTTGTTGCGGCACTGATCGTTCCGGCGGTAGGAAAGGTCTCCCACAGGGCCACTGGATGGGTGGCAATAGGCTTTGCGGCAGCAAGCGCGCTTTCTGCAGCAACGATGTTCTCTGGCGCTTTGAAGGCACACGAAATACATGATCAAATCAACTGGATCTCAACAATAGGCATCAAAGCAGGAGTGCTTGCCGATCCGCTTGCAGTAATTATGGCAAACGTTGTTGGCTGGATCTCATTTCTGATCATGGTGTACAGCACCGGATACATGAAAGGTGACAAAGACATTGTGAGGTTCTGGTTCTGGATGATGTTCTTCGTAGGCTCAATGCAGCTGATAGTTCTATCGGATAACCTGCTTATGATGTTCTTTGGATGGGAAGGTGTGGGACTTGCGTCATACGCCCTGATCAGTTTCTGGTATAGAGACAAAGACAAAGACCACGTGGGTGTCAAAGGACGCACCGTGTTGGGTCTTGAAGAGTACTATTCTCCAACGCACGCCGGAATGAAGGCGTTCATCATGACCAAAGTTGGCGACATCATGATGCTTGCAGGCATGTTCCTCATCTTTGCGTTTGCAGGCACGTTTGGATTCAGAGAACTCATGCATGATACTGCATGGGCATCGGCAATGCAGGCGCAGGGACTCTTGGTTCCAGCGGCGGTTTTGCTCTTTGGAGGCGCAATTGGAAAATCTGCACAATTCCCACTAAACGAGTGGTTGCTTGAGGCAATGACAGGCCCGACTGCTGTATCGGCTCTCATCCACGCAGCAACCATGGTCAAAGCAGGTGTCTTTTTGGTAGCAAGGCTTGGGCCGTTGTTCTTTGCACTCGGTGCAGCTGGGTTCTTAGTTGATGATTTCTTTATGGTAGTGGCATGGGTTGGCGCAATTACGGCGCTGCTTTTGGCAACACAGGGCATGGTCAACTCTGAGATCAAAAAAGTTCTCGCATACTCGACTGGCTCACAGATCGGTTACATGATGATGGCATTGGGGGTGGCAGGACTGTCGCACCAGTTCGTTGACGGATACACTGCAGGATTTTTCCACCTCACATCACACGCAATGTTTAAGGCCTCACTCTTCATGGCGGCCGGCTCGTTGCTGCATACGGTAGGTTCTAGATTTATGACAGACATGGGAGGTCTCAGAAAACACATGAGAAAGACGTACGCCTTCATGTGGGCCGCAGGTCTTGGTCTGATGGGTGCACCATTCATCACCACAGGGTTCTGGAGCAAGGATGCAATCTTTGCTGCAGTGTATGAGTCTGGAAGCACGTGGGCAATCCCATTGTTTGCAATGGCAGTTTTGACTGCAGTGATCACTGCTTTCTATACCACAAGAATGATCGGCATGGTCTTTTTTGGAGACAAATCAAAGCATATCGAACACATAGAAAAGCAAGGACACCACATCCACGAAGCACCGCTTTCTATGTGGGTGCCGTACGGAATCTTGGCCGTGCTGACGATAGGAATTGGCGTTGTGGGCCTTACTGCAGAGCAGGGAATTCACGAACTGTTCACAGAATATCTTGCTCACACATTCAACATAGAATCCGAACACGGAGGAGAGGAAAGCTCAGAGCTTCCGTCATTTTTAGCAGGAGTAAACCCAGTGGCACTGATGGCTTCTCTGGCAGCGTTTGCAATAGGAATAGGGCTTGGCTATATCTTCTATATTGGAAGGTTCGTAGATCCAGTCAAGTTTGTAAATTCAAATATCTTCTTTTACGCTATTCACAAGACGATTCTCAATAGGTGGTACCTAAACGCCATGGTGTACTGGTGCTTCGTTGTCGCACCGCTGTGGATTGCAAGGGGTGTTTGGAGATACTTTGAGAGGACTGTAATTGACACCGGCATGAATGTGGGCTTTGAGCGCGCAATAGGATGGGGTGCCAAAGTAGTGCAGGCAACGCAGACAGGTGTTGCACAGTCGTACCTCTACGTATTTGGAGCAGGAATCCTATTCGTGGTCCTGTTTTTGTTCATTTAGGTGATGCTATGATAGAGATTACTTCGACTCCGATAATTTTGGTTGCAATTCTTGGCACGATAGGAATGATACTTCCTATAATTAGCGTAGCAAAGAAGGAAAGAGGATCAAACTCGTTCTATGCAGCAATTGCATTTGGCGCGCTGATTGCGTCGATTGGATATGTAGTATATGAGATTGTGACAAATCAGCTCCCGTCAGGCTCTGTATTTTCTGAGGACGTACTTGCAAATGACTCATTTAGCGGCTTGTTTGCAATCGCAATGCTCATTGTTGCAATCATCACCACTGCTGGCTCGTTTAACTTTATGAGGGGGCAGGCACACACGCCAGTCTACTACTCTCTTATCCTGCTGTCGACAATAGGAATGGTTCTTGTTGCATATTCAACTGACCTTGTGATGCTGTTTGTAGCTTGGGAGTTGATGAGCATCCCAACATATGTTTTGGCCGGATTTATGAAAAAGAATCCGAGCTCAAATGAGGCGGCACTCAAGTACTTTTTGTTTGGCGCACTCTCGTCTGCAATCATAATTTATGGAATATCAATAGTGTATGGTCTGACAGGTACCACAAACATCGGCGGTGTGATATCCGGCCTTGCCGAAGTGGATCAATCTATGATGCCACTTGCACTGCTTGCAGTGGGCATGTTCATCGCAGGATTCGGCTTTAAGATGGGCCTTGTGCCATTCCACATGTGGTTGCCAGACACTTATGAAGGGGCGCCTCCGACAATCACAGCTCTCCTTGCAGCAGGAACCAAAAAGGCTGGATTTGCAGCAGCGTTACGCGTCATCATAATGGGTACGGTAGCACTAAACCTTGACTGGACGCTGGCACTAGGGGTGATTGCTGTAATGACTATGACTGTTGGAAACATTGCCGCAATCATGCAGAAAAACATCTCAAGAATGCTTGCTTATTCTAGTATAGGCCATGCAGGCTACATACTAATTGGCCTTGCAGTTGCTCCATTTACGCCTCTTGGCATACAGGGATCTTTGTTCCATGTCTTGAATCACTCAGTCATGAAGGGTGCAGCATTCATTGCCATTGCAGGAATTGTAACTACAATTGGCGTAACAAACATCGACAAGCTTAGAGGTCTTGGAAGAAAAATGCCGATCATATCTTTGGGCCTTGTAATATCGCTTTTGGCACTAGCTGGAGTTCCGCCCACTGCCGGATTCTGGAGCAAGCTCATTTTGTTCGGTGCAGCACTTGATCCTGCAGTGCCGTCGTGGGCAGCATGGCTTGCAATAGCCGGCGTTCTCAACTCGGCGCTCTCTGTGGCGTATTACGGTTGGCTTATTCGAAAGATGTACTTTGAGGGCGAAATAGAAAAGAGAATTGCAGAACCAAAAGCCATAATTGGCGTCATGGTGTTTTCGATAATCTTCCTTGTCGCTATAGGAGTGTATCCAGAACCGATAATTGAATTTACAAAGAACGCTGTTCCAGTTCTTGGATCTTCGTTTATAGCTTCAGGGTAGTAAGTCTTAGAAGATATTCTAGGTGGGATTTTGCATCGTTGTCTGGAATTATTCGAAGGCTTGATGTGGCCTTTGTGGCATAGTCTTTGAGCAGCTTTTCCATGTGGTTAAAGACATCACGTGGGTCTAGGCTTCGCTTGACTAGGAGGTTGAAGAGCTTGTCTTCGTTTTTCCAGTCTATGAGGTCGTCGCGTATCTGATATGCAATTCCTATGTTTCTGCCGTACTCGGATAGCGCAATTATCTCGTCCTCACTGCCGTTCCCGAGGATTGCTCCGAGTCGTGCTGCGGTCTCAAAGGCAGTCGCAGTTTTGTACTCGATTACCTTTAGATAATCATCAAATGTGAGGTCTTGGCTTGTCTCAAGCCTTGTCTCTATTATCTCACCTTCGCTCATGAGCATTGCAGTATTTGCAAGGTCTCGCGTGATTCTTGGGTTGTTGAGTCTTGATGAGATGTTTAGTATCAGTCCTAATACAAAATCACCAGTCAAAATGCTTGTGTTGTAGCCGTATTTGATGTGGAAAGGATCTTTGTGTCTTCTTGATGTTTCGTTGTCGATTATGTCGTCGTGAATTACAGACTCTGTATGCAAAAACTCTACTGCGCATCCTGCTGCATATGCACGTTCGTCTACTTTGCCTACTGACTCTGCAGCCAAAAGCAAGATCAGAGGCCTGATTCTTTTTCCACCTTCAATTGCGTACATGAGGGGCTGCATGAATTCGGATTTTGAGTATAAGGCTAATTCTGACTCTAGAGCGTCATCTATTTTTGTGATGTATTCCTTGTATGTCTCAAGGAGCGGGTTGATTTTTAGATTTTTTCGATCCAAAAAACTTGCACTGTCGATCCTTTTTTTTGAGAGTATTAATATTTGTGGGTAGTTGATTGCGGTTTTGGCACGATCACACAAAAGGATGGTGCTCCCGCCGGGATTTGGACCCGGGATCCCCGCCTTGAAAGGGCGATATGCTTGACCGGACTACACCACAGGAGCCCGTTGCATCGACGGATTGAGACCTTAAAATCGTTTTGAACATGAAAGATTTTTTTATCGGCACAAAGTGATAATGACATGAAATCTCTCTCAGAAAAAATCGACGCAATAATTGAACAGAAAAGCTTGCTAAAACATCCATTCTATCAAATGTGGAGCGACGGAAAACTCTCACAGAAATCACTTGCCGGATACTCAAAGGAATATTTTCAGATGGTAAAGGCGGTGCCGTCGTTTGTAGGAAACATAGCACAGTTTGCACCAAGCAAGCTTGTAAATGAAATTAGAGAAAACCAGGAAGAAGAAGCAGAACACATACGGCCATGGATTGGCTTTGCGGCAGGCCTAGGCGTTGACTCTGCAGAGATTTCAAACTATGAAGGACTTACAAAGACAAAAGAGGCTGTATCTGAGCTGTCTGGCTTGATTACGTCTCTGGAATCAGGGGCTGCAGCAATGTATGCTTTTGAAAAAGAGATTCCAAAGATAAGCCACACAAAGCTTGAAGGTCTAGAGAAATTTTACGGCATTAGATCAAATGATGCCACAGAGTATTTTAGACTGCACATGGAAGCGGACATAAGACACGCAGCAACTTGGGCAAAGATCTTGGATGCAATTCCGCAAGAAAAACACGACGAGCTGCTACAAGTTGCAGAAAGATCACTTGGTGCACAAAACCATCTGCTTGATAGTTGTTACCAAGCTTACTGCCAATAACATTTATACTAAAAAGAAATCTGTTTTTTGGGGCCCATAACTCAGCTTGGTAGAGTAACCGGCTCATAACCGGTGAGCCAAGGGATCGAAGCCCTTTGGGCCCATAAAATTTTCATCTCTTACGGAATGAATATGCTCGAATCAATTAAACCACTTTCAAAAATTCTTCTCTTGTAATCCCACAATCCCTTAAGATTACGCCCAGCAATCCGACACGAATTTCCTTTATAGGAACAGTAACGTAAATGGTACCGTTTGTAATTGTGACATGACTTCCTTTTTGTCTTATTGCCTGAAAATCAAATTTGTTGCAAAGAATTTTGACTAATTCTCTTCCATGAATAGGTGAGAGCCTTTTCAAATCGCAATAGCTTCAGTAGCTTTTTCTCTTAAAACTGATAAATGAAGCTCAAGAGCCTTAAGATAGTTTTTTTTGGCATCTTGAAGATTTTTACCCGAACTGTAAACTCCTAATGCGGAACATGCGATAGAGTAAGAACCATCGTCTTCTTTGATTACTTTAGTTTTGATATCTTTTATCTTAACTGACATCTAGCAATCAAATATTCTTTTTAATTATTTAAGTTTCCTCGCAATGTGGCGGTATGTCTTCTGACTATTTCATGTGTAAAAAAATTAGAAAGTAATATTCTAAGCCCCACGATGGCTTTCTGCCGTTTCTGTCTGGTTCCCATCGATTACGTATTGGCGCAACCCTTTGGGCCCACTCCCACTTAGGAGGCGGAGCCTTTTTGCATGCTTTCAAGAACTACCTTTCCGTTTGGAAGAGTCCCGGCGAATCTCCAACCGTCAGAAATCATCTGCTCAGCTTCTTCGCTTGTCGCCACTCTCTGAGTCAGGAATTGCAGACGCCCATTTTCTGTAGCAACAAAGAAACCTTTAATGTAAAGTTAGGTGCAAATAAAACAATGACAGCAGCACAAACAGAATTAAACAAGTTGGAAAAAAAAGTGGAACTGTTGTCTAAGGCTATGCACATGCTACTTTTCGAAGAAAAAGAAGCACTGTCAAAAAAAGAATCTCAAGAAATAGAGAAAAGATTGTCCTCTTATCTCAAAGGAAAAAAGAGCGAATTCATGAATCTGGAAGATATAACCAATGTTGGCAGTAAAAATACACAAAAGCGCACTAAAAGAGCTTAATTCACTGCCCGCTAATACAAGAAGCAAAATTCTGGACGCTTGCAAATCTATGGCAAATGATCCTTTTGAAGAAGATGTAAAGCCACTTACTGGACTTTCTGGCGTGTTTAGGAAACGTGTTGGTGATTACAGGATTGCATTTAGTGTAAACTTTGCAGCAAACGAAGTGTTGATAATCAAGATTGGCAAAAGAGAAAAATTTTATGAAGAGTTATGATTTAGGTAATTTGAAGAGACTCAACGAAACAAAAATCACGATAAAATACTGAATCGGGTAGATAAAAAACTAAAGAATGCCTTAGTCCATACAAACATCTTTCCAAATGCTAAATATTTCTTGATAATTTTATCGACAAAAAATTAGAAAGTGGTATTACAAGACCCACAATAGCTTTCTGCCTGCTTCTACCTAGTTCCCTTCGATTATGTGTGCACACAACCCTTTGGGCCCATAAAATTTTCATTTCACTAGTGATTAAAGCATAACCACTAAACTTGTTGATTTTTGTTTAAATTGTAACAAATGCACAACTTTCGAAGGATCAAACGTAAATTTGATGATGCAGTATAGTACAACATGAACATATATGATACAAAGCAGATTCGCTGTTACAAATGCAATAAATTCATAGGCGAGATCGACTATGATGCTGAAGTTACGATGCCCCTGTGTGGACAGTGCGCAAACCCAATGCCGGAAGGCGATGATAAAATTCTATACAATACAAGCAAGTACAAACTCAAAAAACCAATTATTGTGTAGTTATTCGTCAAATTCTAGATGCAAAGAATTTTCTTACTGAAGAAGAGGCAATGTTTTCCTAACTTCTGGTTTGGCCGTCTTTTTTATTATGGCCGGTTGTTGTTGCATGATGCAGTGTAATGCCCCCATGCCGTATATGAGATCGGAGCAGTCAATTCCAATTATTTTTCTACCTGGGAATGCTCGCTGGATTATCTTTTGTGCGATGCGGTCATTTTTGTGCCTATAGGTAGGAACCAATACTACATTATTTGCAACATAGAAATTCAAGTAACTGGCAGGCAATCTGGTCTTTTTCCCACGCACTGACGCATGAATACGAGGTGGCATGGGTACCTTTATCACTCTGAATTTGTTGCCGTCCTGATCGGTCGAGTTCAGCAAAATCTCATAATTTTCTTTGAGGATTGCATGGTTCTCATCATTTTGATCCTCTTCAAAAGCGCACAGGATGGTCTTTGAGCTTGCAAATCGCGCCAGATTGTCAATGTGGCCGTCCGTGTCGTCACCTACCATGCCACCTTTGAGCCAGATGACCTTTGTTGCGCCAAAATAATTTCTGAGATATCTTTCAATGTCGTCTTTTGAGAGGTGCGGGTTTCTATTTCCGTTGAGGAGGCACTGCTCCGTAGTAAGTATGGTTCCTTTACCATTGACATCCACTGCACCTCCCTCCATGACTATGCCAGGCCTAAAGTTGCCAAGCTGCAGGTTGTTGTTTATGACGGAAGGAATATGAGCGTCTTTTTTGAGATCTTCGTATTTCTCACCCCAAGCGTTGAATATCCAGTGAACAAAGGCAAGCTCGCTTGTCTTTTTGTTTACTACGAAGATTGGCCCATAGTCTCTGAACCATACATCAGCATAGTCCCAGATGTAAAAGTTGATTTTTTTCAAGTCTATTTTGTTTTTTTCTAGGATCTTGACGACTCTGGATTTGGCAGAAAGGTCTTTTACGAAGAGATTTACATTCTCATTTTTGTGCAATGCGGAAATTATCTTGACGTAAATATCTTCTACTTTTTTCACTCTGTTTGGAAACGTAACAGGATCGTGCGGCCATGCAAGCCATGTAGCTTGGTGTTTTTCCCATTCAGCCGGCATCGCGTAGCCAAGCCTTTTTGGCGTCTCCCTCAACACCGGTGAGGTGAGCAAGCCGTAGCTCGTGGGTAGCCTGTTTCTGAGAAACCCCCAGCCTTCCTGGATTCTTTTGTTTTGTGATAGATCCAATTCTGCGACTATGACTTCTTCGTCGCTTCCAGCCCTTTTGATGAGCTTGCCAAACGCATCGCAGACAAAAGAGCCTCCCCAAAACTTGACTTTGTCCTCTGTTCCAACGCGGTTTACTGCCGCAATATGTATGCCATTTGCAATCGCATGGGATCGTTGTATGTTTTCCCACGCGTAATGCCAGTCGTCATCAGATAGCGGGTCGCCATCTAGGTGACCTATCGCAGATGGGTAAAAGATGAGATCTGCGCCCTGAAGAGTTAGTATTCTTGCAGCTTCGGGAAACCACTGGTCATAGCATATCAGTACGCCAAAATTTACATTTGGTGTTTTGAAAACCTGGTATCCTGAATCTCCAATATCAAAATAGTTTTTTTCATAGAAAAACGGGTCGTGAGGTATGTGCATTTTGCGATATTTTCCCATGATGGTTCCATCACCACCGATCACAACTGCAGTGTTGTAGTATTTGCCAGAATCTACCTCGAAAATAGGGGCAATTATGATTATTTCCAGCTCTTTTGCAAGTTTGGAAAGTGCGGATGTCGTTTCGCCCGGAACGGTTTCTGCAAGTTGTGTTGCATCTTTTTTTTCCTCGATTGGAAAATACTTGGTTCGGTATAACTCCTGTAGACAAACTATCTTTGCGCCTTTGCTTGCAGCCTCTCTTATCTTTTCTATGGTCCTGTTCATATTGGCTTCAATGTCATCTGAGAGCTTGGTCTGAACAAGTCCTATGGTGATAGTTTTTTTATCCGACATCACTGCCAACTTGATTTGGGTTTCTTATTTAACTTTAGTTTATTGAATCGTAGTGAATATTTTTGTGGGTTTTTGAATTTTGGGAAAAAGCAGTTTGTGATATCTATGTAGTTATTCCCTTGTTCTTGCTAGGACAAGACTTGCCGCCGGATTTGTCCTCGTATGTCTTGTCGTCGTGCATGTAGCCGACATCCTGCGCAAATGCCACAGGAACGGACGGAACCACAGTCACAAAAACGACTATGGCACAAAACGCGACTCAGCCAGATCTTTTGATTCGGCGTCATCCTTCTCATACATCGTATGTAAAAATCACTTAAATAATATGGCCACACTCACTCGAACCTTAACTTTGATAATCAGGTTCATATCAATAACATTGATGAACAAGACGCGCCTTACGGCCTCGATACTTTCAATGACTTTGCTGGTCTCGCTGTTTCCCGCAATGGCAGAACAGTATGAAAGTCATACACACTACGTCATGAAGTTTGTTGATCTTGCATCGCCGCTGGTACAATTCAGGTCAGACGTGCCAGCAAACATGGTTCAATGTGTTGAAGGACTTGAGCTGATAATGAAAAAAAGCAACGGCATGCCGGCGTGCGTCAAGCCCACTAGTGTGCAAATCCTAATTGAGCGCGGCTGGGGCATACACGTACTTCCAGACCATGATGGTTCAGATAACAACTCTGACATGTTTGCAATGGGTGGAGAGTTTGCAGTAAATACTGAAACGGTAGTTTATTTTGAGAATTATACTGGGTACTTGGCAGTCCCAGATGCTGAAGGCAGTTTTCCTGGAATCGTGATGATTCATGAGTGGTGGGGTCTCAATGATAACATAAAGGACATGGCAGAGGAGCTCGCATCACACGGCTATGTGGTTCTTGCAGTGAACCTGTTTGGAAAAGAAGCTGCAACAACTGCTGATCAAGCAAGGCAGCTGGTATCTGCATACGACCAACAAGCAGGAATCGCCAACATGAATTCGGCAGTAGACTACCTTAAAGCCAACTATGGAGTGGAAAAAGTTGGTTCTATTGGTTGGTGTTTTGGTGGAGGTCAGTCACTCAATCTTGCACTAAACAACCCGGACATGGATGCTACCGTGATTTATTATGGCAGCGTCACAGCCGACAAGGAGAAACTAGCCTCAATTGATTGGCCTGTTCTTGGCATATTTGCAGGACTTGACCAAGGGATTCCAGTGGAATCTGTAAAAGAATTTAAAAAATCACTTGATGAGCTTGGCATACCAAACGAGGTGCACATATATCCAAACGTAAACCATGCATTTGCAAATCCTTCAGGAGACAGGTACGCGCCAGAAGAAACAAAGGATGCGTGGCAAAAAACGATTACGTTCCTCAAAGAAACACTACAATGATTTTAGGAGTTCTGGATATTTTGCTGCTTGTCTAGCAATTCTTCTTTTGCAAGCATTTCTTCTTTGATCTTTTCGTATTTTGCACATCCATAGCAGACTTTGTTAATGTTGTCGTCTTCGTATCTTGGAAGCTTGCCATTCGTGTCAAAAAATGCTTGTATGTCTGCATCCGCGAACTGGTATTTTATGTTCAGGTCAGAGACCAGTTTTATCATCTCGGCTCGTGTCATCGAGGCATACTTGATGTATTCTGCACGTGCTTCTAGATGTGTACCGCCGCTTTGCAAAACTGCTTGCTTTGCCTGATTTGCAAGCTTGATCTTCTCATTCATGTAGTCAAACTGATCCCAGAAAAACGCACTGTGGGTAGCATTAATCCCTGCAATGAATCTAGCAAATGCGTTTCGTGGTGTGTACTCTTCATATTTTTTGTTAAACGACGCAAGCTCTTTTTCTAATATTTCCTTTACAGTCCTTCGTTGCTCTTCGATGAACTTCTCGTGTTCTGATTTCTGCTTCTGCTCATTTTGCATTTCTGCTAGGATTTTTTTTGACTGCTCTATTCGCTCAAGGATCTTCATGGCGGTAGGATTTTTCTTTATTTCTTCGCTTCCGGATATGGTGAATTCTGTGTCTATGTTTTGTTGTGTCGTTTGCGCAAACGCCTGTGTAAAACCAAGTGATATAGCTGTCACGATAACTAACAATATCATACTCATCGTGCTCAGTCTTTCCCCAAAGATACGCATGTCCGGCTTTTTTTATCATTTAAATTAAATATTGCGTATTATTTTCGCCTAAAAGTTAGGCGCATGAAGCTCAATCTTTCTTTTTGGAATGAATACTTGTAGTTTTTGTCTGCCACTTTTTATCAAACAAGGCGAGAAGACCTCCAGACTTGTCAGGTAGTGGTTCACTTAATCAACACTACTGGACAATGAGCGTTTAACGCAATGCTTGTCGAGACGCGGCCAAGCATCATTTCCTTTGATTTTCCGTGCCCATGTGTACCCATTACGATGTAATCAATTTTCTTTTGTGTAGCCAGAGATATTATGGATAATGCGGTGTTGGTTGACTCCAAAATTATCGCATCAAAATGTATGCCGAACTTTCTTGCCTGCATCTCAAGCGAATGAAATATTCTTCTAAATTCCGCATTTCTGCTTATGTTGACTGTCCTCTGGCGACTTGGTGTATCGTTTATCCACTCTGCGTTTTGATCTTCATCTGTTACAGTCACTACCGTGATATCTGCACCATATCTTCGAGCCAGATCCAGTGCATGTGCAAATGCACGCAACGCGTGACCGGAATTATCAAAAGGCACCATGATGTGCTTGATGAGAGTGGCCGAAGCTAAGCTACAGTTATCCACGCTGGTGCAAATTATCTGGCCATGTTCAGCCAATGCTTTGATGTATTATGTCGATCTAAAATAATCCAGTTTGTGCATCTTGAAAAGACACAGAAAATACGCATGACAATCAATTTAAGAAGTAATGTGCCAAGGAGTTTTGGCCGCAATGAAGAATCAGAGTTATGTCTGAAAAATGATGTGAAGGCATTTGTCTGAGCTGCCAAAAAATTCACCTTTTGAGTATAAATACAAGCGATAACTAATCACCAAAAGATGCCGCAGACAAAACCAATCGTCAGTATTGAAAATGTGGTTGCGTCTGCCACCGTGGAACAAAAAGTGGATCTAAACGAAATAACAAAAAAATTTCCTGACACGGAATGGAATCCGGATCAATTTCCGGGATTAGTATTTAGAATAAAAAACCCAAAGACTGCAACTCTGATCTTCTCGTCAGGCAAGATGGTGTGCACTGGTGGCAAGTCAGAAGACATGGCAGTAAAAGCTGTGCGCTCCGTTGTGCAACAGCTAAGAAAAGGTGGAATCAAAATTAAAAATGAACCCATAGTGACTGTACAAAACATCGTCGCATCTGCAAACTTGGGAGGCAAAATACATCTCGAACACGCAGCGCGCATCATGCCTCGAAGCATGTATGAGCCAGAACAATTCCCAGGTTTGATTCACAGAATGCTTGACCCAAAAACTGTGATACTTTTGTTTGCGTCAGGCAAACTTGTGTGCACTGGTGCAAGAAAGGAAAGCGACGTGTACCGCTCAGTTCACAATTTGCATAACACGTTAGAAGAAAAGGGACTTATGATTTATGACAGCTAACGCATAGTTTGGTTTTTTACTTTTGCGAAAGTAGGATCATCAATTAGCTTCTCGGCATGTAAGATCTCTGCAATCTCATAAACATCCAAAAGTTGGTGCAACGTAACGCCTTCTTTGCGGAGTGCTTCGTTTGCACCCTCTAACCTGTTTACGACTACATACACGTCGGACACTACGGCCCCTTGTTTTCTGAGCTCCTTTATGCCGTTTATGACAGAACCACCGGTTGTCGCTACATCGTCTACGACAAGTATCTTCATTTCATTTTTGACTATGCCTTCTACAAGCTTGCCCGTACCATACTCTTTTGCTTGGCTTCGAACATACACTAGCGGTTTTACCAGCTCGTATGCCAACGCTGAGGCTATTACCAGGCCTCCTGTGGGAACGGAAGCTACCGCATCAAAGTTGTCAAATCCGACCTGCTCGGAGATGAGGTTTTGCAAGTATCTGATCATGCGCCTGTACTGGTGTGGGTAGCTTGGAACCACTCTCAGATCCACGTAATAGGGACTTTTCTTTCCACTTGCAAGTGTGAAATCGCCGAACTTGATGATGCCATTTTTGTGCAGAAACGTTGCAAACTCTTTTACAAACTCCACACCAAAATTTACTAAACTGGATTTATTTTGTCTTATGTTGTGGGGTAGACGTGCCTGAGATCTGGTTAAATTATGGTATTACGGACGTCGTGCTCGATATAAAAGCAGAAAACCTAGATCAAAAAATCGAGTTTGATGCGCAAACACTTGATGACACAGTGATAGCTGAGCGACTTGGCAGCTTGGATCTTACAAAGCCACTCACTATGGTCATACTCAATTACACCGCATCAGTCAACAAAATACTTGATGTGGTTTTTGCCAAATGTGCTGAGAAAACCCTGCCCAGACCAAAAATCTTTGCAGACAAAACCATAATGAATGTAATAAAGGCAAAACTTCCGCCAGAAAGCCAGGTGTTTGCATTTGAAGGAATTGAGAATGTGGATCCAAACTTGGTCTTTGTGGGAGAAATGGAGTTTGACGGACTCTTTGGCTTTGATACCATTGCAACAAAACTACTACGAAGATTCGGCAAAGAGCAAATGCTGTCTGCGTACGAAAAAAGAACATCAAATCTACCAAACCCCGGCACACAGACGCAAAGCATTGAGATGGCAAAAGGCTTTGCCAACTCGTTTGAGATATCTGCCATAGAAATCGTAGCAAACAAAAAGGGCGTTGTGGACTTGATGGTGGGGCATCCTTCAAACACGCTATCGATATCGCAGACACTTGCCTCATTTACAAAAACAATGGAAAAACACCGCACGCTTTTGATCAGCACGGGAAAAGACGCAAGTAACAACACTCTTGCAAAATCATTAAACTCTTTGTGGAACTGTTATTCGGTGATAAAGGACGACGGCCTCGCGCTACTGCTTGGTGAATGCAAAGCGGGAATAGGTTCTGAGGCAATTCGACAGTACATAGAGGGTAGAATGAGTATTGAGAGACTGCAAAAGCCGGCAAAATATGTCGAAGGAATGGAGGATCTCTTGTATCTTACAGAAGTCCAGAAAAAATTACAGATTGGAATTGTTTCGATACTGCCAGAGTTCTACACCAAAAAACTCAACATCAAGCTGTTTGATGGCGTCAAAGAAACACTAGAATATGTTCTCAAGCACCAAGGGGCAAGACAAAAGATCTCAATTGTTCCAGATGGTGCAAGAATTCTTCTAAAGCCAAACTGAAAATGGTAGTGGTGCACAAAGCACTGCTACAGCAATCACAACAATGTAAATCAATTTGCGGTTTTTCGACAACGGTGAGACATCATCAAGTGGACGCACACTCATGTTTCTCATGCTAAAAATCAGAATAAAAATGGCCATCATCTCATATCGCAGCAAAAACAAAACACCAACACTTGCGTAGGTGGCAATTCTGTGTGTTCTCTCACCAAAGAGGGAACGAGCCATGTGGCCTCCGTCAAGCTGCCATGCAGGAACAAGATTCAAAAACGTGATCAAAAAGCCAAGCCAAGCAGCAAACAACACCGGTGACATGAGTACTTCTACATCAGGTCCTGCCTTGCCAAAATATGCTAGTGCCAGTGTCATGAGGATGCTGTCGTTTAGCTTAACCAAAGATCCTTCGAGCTGTTCTGATATTGCGGTGTCCAAGACAGGAGATGTGTATGCGCCATAAAACGACACGGCCACTGCTACAGCCAAGCCTGCAAAAGGACCAGCTATGGCGACATCAAACAAAATGTCGCGATTGATGGTAAGCCCTCTTGACTGTATCATTGCGCCAAACGTTGGAAGGCCTATGACGGGTATTCCTGGAATAAAGTACGGCCAACTAGTACGTATTTTGTGAATTTTTGCTGCGACTAGGTGGCCTGCCTCGTGGACGCCAAGGATTCCAACCAAGGATAACGTGTAGAGTGCTGCAAAATCAAGCGGGTCTCCGATGTATGTCACGCTGTTTGCTCCCAGAGTCCTATAGTAGCCGTCCACTAACACAAACGCTACTACAACACCAAAAAGTATTCTCTGAATCCATGCACGCGAAAGCAATTTCTTTTTTTTGCTTTCTGCAGGAAGCCTGTTTACTTGAATGAGGAGTCTTCCCTCTGATTTTTTCAAAAAGCAAACAAGGTTTAAGGCCTCAAGCCTTTGCGCAAGAACGATGAACTTCTCCTTAAAGTCGACATCTGAGATTTCAAACTCCATCTTCTCAAGTGTGATTACGATGTCTCGGATCGAAAACACCGAAGATACAATAGATATGACATCTTCCTGCGTTGGCTCGCTCATCAAAATTTGTGAGTATACGTATACATTAATTGATTTGTATGATTTTCAACTTTAACATTAAATACCAATTCTGCAAAAATGATGATCGATGCAGATAATCAACAGACAGCTTGGAGACTACATAATCAGAAGATGTGAACCAGGTGATCTAATACCTGTTATGGAGATAAACCTCAAGACACTGCCTGAGCACTATTCTGATTATTTTTACGAAAGCTTGCTTGCGGAACTCCCTGAAGCATTCCTGGTTGCAGAACATCAGGGAAAACTGGTAGGGTACATCATGTGCAAAACCGAGTACGGATTTTCAAATTTTAAAAAATTAGGATTTGTCAAAAAAGGACACGTCGTATCTGTGGCTGTGCTCGAGGAACACCGGAAAAAAGGGCTTGGAGCAGCAATAGTTGAAGAGGCAATAAAAGGTGTCAAAGAAAAGAGATGCGACGAGTTGTATCTGGAAGTCAGATGTAGCAACAACGATGCAGTCAGATTATATGAAAAACTAGGATTTTCGATAAAGCAGCGACTCAAGGCTTACTATAGAGACGGCGAAGACGCATTTTTGATGGCGATCGAATTCAACTACTGAGGAAATCTTTATCAATTTTGAGAGATTTGATACACAATGGAAGTTCAAAAAGCAGCTCAAAGACTTTTGGAACTTAGTCCATCCGTAAGAGTAGTGACTATTTGCAACAACGAAGGAAAACCGATTTACTCCGCACACTCAAAAAGAGTCAAAAACCTTCTCTCAAGAAAGGAAAGCAAAGCTTCATTGCAATCTGCCGCACGAGCTTGGAAACTGCGAAGGGCACTCCAAAGAAAGCTTGGACCTTGCAAATATGTGCTCGCTGAATACGGACGAGTCAAAAGAATTGTAATGCCTGCAGGGAAAAGTCATCTGCTGTATGTCACTACCTCGTCTGCGTATGATCACAACAAAATAATTAAAAAAGTACACAGATTCAGATAGGTATCGCACTTAACTAATTACTTTTTTGCTCTACTGAGCTAACGTGGAATTACTTTAGCGATTAGATCTTTCTTCGTTTTGTTCCTCTGCCTGAACTTATCCACATTCCTTTTGTGGATGTAGTTGGGATGCTTGCAATGTCACCAAACTTGATCTTTGCAGTTCCGCGCCCCATTGTGATGTACTTATCCTTTGCCGCTTGTTTTTGTGCTTCTTGGTATTCTCTAAACGCAGAACCAGTCCAATTGTCCCTTTCTTTTTCGGAAACGCGCCTTGCGGTTCCTCTTCCTCCAACACGGATGATTCCCATTCTGTAATCTCTTAAAATATGCGCCTTGTTCTTAATAAAATTTTGATGTTCCTTAGTCAGGGATGCATTAATTTGAATACAAGATTGATATTACACTCCGCAACGGTTTAGCTTTATGACAAGACGAAAGATGACTGGGATTCTGATATTTTGTTCCTGCATTGTCGGATTTTTCGTGTACGCTTACCTGTTGATGCTTTCTGAGTGGAGTCCTATCGTATTGCAACTTTCGGTGCTTATGATAGCGGGAGGTGTGTTGGGCGTAATATCATGGATCGGATACATGATGGCAACAACCAAGTCGTCTCCATCGTCAATTTTACCAGACGACAAGTAGTTATTTTGTGATTCTAACATCTACTACCGTCTGGTAGTATCTGGGGCCTACTGCACGAACCATTCTTCCTCCCAAAATTTCGGATCGCACCGGAGTTACTTCGAGATAGTGTTGCTTTGAGATCTCTACTGGATCTTGGCCTTTGTCTGCGTGTTGGTGGGAATAATAATGGATCATTCCACCACTTTTGGTCGCAGATATTGCCGAATCAAGAAACTCGTCTGATCTTTCAGGCAAAAGCATCAGTGTGCGGTCACCTTTGTCTTGGAGTTGTTCTTTTATTACTTGGGCCGCGTCTCCATGAACAGATATCACTGTTCCTGCAAGCTTTTTGTTTAGTTTAATGTTCTGCTCACATAGCTTGGCAGCATGTGGGTTGAGGTCTATGTTGTATACTGTACATTTTTTCATTTTTGCGGCAATTATTGAAAACATACCGACTCCGCCAAACATATTGATGACAGTTTCGCCGTCTTGAACAAGTCCCGCAATTCTGTTCCGTTCAGTGGACAATCTTGGTGAGAAAAAGGCCTTTTCTACGTCCACCATGAAGCGGCAACCAAATTCGCGGTATTCTGTTTCTGTGTTGTCTTCGCCCGCTATGATCTCTAGGTTTCTTGTTCGAAAATCGCCTTCTACATCGGAAACTTGGTAAAAAACAGAGCGAGTGTGACTCACCTTCTGCAAAAGTGTCTCTCCAATCATCTTCTTTTTTGAAAGAAGAGACTCTGGAATTCTGATTACGATGATGTTCCCTATCTGGTCAAACGCAGAATAAAGCTCCTCTGCTTCCTGCGCTGTAAGTATTCCCTCCAGTGCCTTTTTTAGCATGCGTGTCAATTTTACCTGGTTTTATTTTTCAGAGCCGACATAAA
>JBFLWI010000009.1:0-27833 GCA_040757675.1 Thermoproteota archaeon
TTTTCAAACGTGCCTAAAAACCACTTCAAACCACAATGAGGATCCTAGTGGCAGAGGACAACAAATTCACAGCAAAGCAGTACAAGACACTACTTGAAAAAAATGGACATACCGTAGTAGTAACTGAAGACGGCACAGAATGCGTCAAAACATACAAAGAACATATGAAAAAGACAGAATTTGATTCGCTTGACGAATCACCATTCGATGTAGTGATCCTCGATCACAACATGCCAAAAAAAAGCGGTGCAAAAGCAGCAAAAGAAATTCTTGCCAAGAACCCAAAACAAAAGATCCTGTTTGTAACGGGATATCAGAGGTGGGCAATCGAGGACGAAACAGACGATCTCATCGAAAAGATAATTCTGCTTGAAAAACCATTCACACTGTCACAGCTCGAAAGAAAGATAGAGTCGCTTTAGACTATCTCTTTTTCTTTGTGGTTGTCTTTTCTAGATTTGCTTGGGCGGCAGCAACTATTGCAATAGGTATTCGGTGAGGTGAAGCACTAACGTATGACACCCCTGCTGCGTGGAAGAACTTGATTGAATTTGGATCCCCACCATGCTCTCCGCATACACCTATCTCCAAGCTTGGCTTGGCTGCGCGACCGTTTGCCACTGCTATTTTGATGAGGCTTCCAACACCGTTTACATCCAAAGTCTGGAAGGGGTTTCGCTCGAGTATTTCTTTTTCTATGTATTCTGGAAGAAACTTGCCTTCTGCGTCTTCTCTGCTGAAGCTGAATACTGCTTGTGTGAGATCATTCGTACCAAAGCTGAAAAACTCTGCAGTGTCTGCCAGCTCGTGCGCTGTGAGGCACCCGCGGACTACTTCGAGCATAGTCCCAAAGTTAATTTTGAGCTTGAGGCCGTACTTTGATTCGATTTCGGTTTTGACGCCATCGTAGATCTTTTTGATCTGCTTTAACTCTGAGACGTGGCCTACCTGTGGAATCATTATCTGCGGATATGCGCGGACCTTTTGTTTTGCAAGCTCCACTGCAGCTTCGAACACTGCTCTGATCTGCATCTCGTAGATTTCTGGGTAGGTGATGCCTACTCTGACGCCTCGGTGTCCCATCATCGGGTTTATTTCTGCAAGTTCTTTTGCCCTTGCAAGAAGTATCTTTGCCTCATTGAGCTCTTCTAAATCACCTTGATTTTCCAGCTTGTGTATTTTGTTGATTAATTCTTCTGGGTTTGGCAGAAATTCGTGCAAAGGCGGGTCAAGCAGCCTGATGGTGACTTTGTAGTCTTCCATCGTTTTTAGAATCTGAACAAAGTCACTTTTTTGCAATTCCTGTAACTTTTGGAGGTGCTGTCTGCGTTCCTCAAGTGATTTTGCCATGATTAGTTTGACAAAAAGGCCGAGTCTGTCTTTTGCATTGAACATTCTTTCTGTTCTGCAAAGGCCAATTCCTTCCGCACCATACTTTCTTGCCAGCTCGGCGCCTTCAGGCGTGTCAGCATTTGCCCTAATTCCAATTTTTTTTGCTTTTTTTGCCCAATCAAGAATCGTCTTAAAATCAGAAGTGATTTGCGGCTCAATTGTTGGAACTTGGCCCAAGTAAACATCGCCCTCACTGCCGTCGATTGTTATTGCATCGCCTTCATGAATTATGATGCTGCCAACAGCTGCCTGTTTTGCATCCACGTTTATCTTCATCTCGGAGCATCCTACGATGCAAGGCTTGCCCATTCCTCTTGCCACTACTGCGGCATGTGATGTCTTGCCGCCACGGCTAGTCAAAATACCAACAGATGCAAAAAATGCAGGCACATCTTCTGGTTTTGTCTCCTCTCTAATCAGGATCACCTTTGCATTGTTTTCTCCCATGGCAACTGCACGTTTTACATCAAACACTGCAATGCCGCTCGCCGCACCAGGTGATGCCGCAATTCCTTTTGTTGCTTTTTTGAACTGTTTTGCCTGCTCGTAGTCGATCGTCTTGTGGAGCAGCTGTTCCAGCTGGTCCGCATGCAGCCTTAGCAGCGCCTGCTCCTTTGTAATGAGTTTTTCTTTTACCATGTCGACCGACGTCTTTATCATGCCGACGGCATTCATTTTTGCAGACCTTGTCTGGAGTAAGTAGAATTTGCCCTGCTCTATTGTAAATTCAATGTCTTGGGGTTCTTTGTAGTGTCTTTCAAGCTGCTTGCAAGTCTTGAGCAATAACTGGTAGCTTTTCGGCATCTCTTTTTGCATCTCGTCTACTGGTTTTGGCGTTCTGACTCCTGCTACTACATCCTCACCCTGCGCGTTCACCAAGTATTCTCCAAAGATCTTGTTTGTGCCGTCTCCAGGGTTTCTTGTAAATACTACGCCTGTAGCACTGTCATTTCCCATGTTGCCAAACACCATGGCAACCACATTCACTGCCGTTCCATCTGCAATGTCCTTTGTAATGTGGTTTTTCTCCCTGTATACTACTGCGCGCTCACCCATCCAACTGTTAAAGACTGCCTTTACAGCAAGTTGAAGCTGTTCGTCTGGGTTTGATGGAAACGGTCTTCCTGTATGCGCCTCGCAAATCTGCTTGTATTGTGATACCACTTCTTTGAGGGATTGTTCGTTTAGGTCGCTGTCTGTGTGAACTCCTTGTTTTTTCTTTGCCTCCTCTAAGACGTGGTCGAATTTTTTATCATCTACACAAAAGACCACCTTACCAAATAACTGGACAAATCTGCGGTACGAATCCCATGCAAATCTTGGGTTGTTTGTCTTTTTTGCAAGAGCGTTTACAGAATTATCGTTTAATCCTAGATTTAGAATCGTGTCCATCATGCCTGGCATAGATATTGCTGCACCAGAGCGTACCGATACGAGAAGCGGATTATCATTTGAGTTCCATTTCTTGCCTGTCTTTCTTTCCAGCTTGGCGATGTTCTTTTTGACTTCGGCCCAAAGCGACTTTGGTAGAGTCCTTCCGTTTTGATAGTACATCTTGCAGACATCTGTGGTAATTGTAAAGCCTGGGGGTACTGGCAGCCTTATTTTAGTCATCTCGCAGAGGCCTGCGCCCTTGCCTCCTAGCAGTTTTTTGTTCTTGCCGTCCCCCTCATCAAAAAAGTAAACCATTTTCATTTTTCTATCACAGGATTTTTCTATCGATTTGAAGGTGTTTTAAAGCATTCTTTTAGCAAACTCTTCTATTATCTTGTTCCAGTTCTTTGCCTTGACTATTCCGCTTGCCACAAGTATGCCACTTGAGCCAAGCTCGATTGCCCTTCTTACGTCATCGCCTGTGACTATGCCTGCCCCACAGAGAAGCTTCGTGCTGTTCTTTGCAGCTCTTACTGCCTGAGCTGCTTTTGTGATTAGTTCGGGTCTCTCAGTTGAGACTGCCTTTCCAGTGCCTATTAGTTCAGGGGGCTCGATCGCAATGTATGTTGGGTTTAGCTTTGCGTATTTGGCCGCCTCCGCCACATTTTTGACACAGACAACCGATATCATCTTCAAATTCTTTAATCGACTTACCAGTTCTATAATGTCGTTTTGCGGAATTCTGTGCTCGCTGTGATTGACAAGTGAGCCGTCTATTCTGGATTTTTTTAGCAATTCTGGTATGACAAAGCCTGTCGTGCTGCCCATCTTGGCGTTGTCAACATGTTGTGCAAGGAGTGGTCCTGAATAATTTTTGATGCTTCCAAGAAGGTGGTGTGGCGGAGCTATGGCAATTTTGATGTGGTATTTTTTTGCCACCTTGTCTGCAACTTGGGCCAACTCGACTGCCTTTTTGCCAGCAATTTCATCATAATTTTTGTAATTAATTATAAACAAGATCTGTGTGGGATGACTTTCTGTATTATTTATTGCTTTTACAGATCGAGGGTTACAGCACCCTTCCAAATAAAATTACACAAAGTAAAGATGTTATTTGTCATCTCTTCAGAGTTTGTAAATAATGCACACTCTGAGTCGATATTTTCGTGCAGTGTGCCTTTTACTGCGGAATCGGACATGAGGAGCTTACCCGTTATCGGGCAGCTCTTTGAGACCACAATTCTTCCTTTTGATGGAAGCTTGCCTATCTTGACTTCACTTGCACCAAATCTTTTGATAAATGGGCGCATTTTTGGAGACGCGTCGTCTACTATGAGGCGTATTATGCCGCCATGTTTTTGTGTGAACTTTATTTTTTCTGGGATGGATGTATGGTAAAGCTTTGATACATCTTCGATTGTTGTCACCAAATAAAATACATCTGTAGTATTTTCCAGTATTCTTTCTATTTGTGCAGTTATGTTCTCTATTCCCTGGATTACCCTAAACGTAGGGACCGTTGATTTGTTGTCCGAATTACTGATGTCCTTTACCTTGTCTACTATTTTTTTGCCGTCTCGTCTAATCTTGGTTATCTCTTCTTCTTTTTTCTTTAATGCTAGTGATAGCACCTCGCTTGGTTCTGCAGCAATGCACAGCTTTGGTGATGAAAATGAAATCGAGACTATTCCATTGCTTGAGAGCTTGTCGATGATGCGATATGTCTTTGCTCTGTCTACGTTGATTTCTTTTGCCAATGCGCTTGCTGTGATTGGCCCTGTTCGAAGCAGATTCAAGTAGATCTTTGCCTCAAGCTCGTCCATTCCCAAAATGTCTGACAGCTCTGTTGTCAACTCGTCAACGTAAGGTGACTGAGTCCTAATCAGCTGTAGGTCGTCGACTCCATTTACGGCGCTCTCTTCCACAGATTCTAACTGGTTGTTGTGTATTAACGGTGTTCTTTGTTCTTTTTGAACGTACAATTTTTCATCCCCTAGATTAGCACGAAGCAATCTGAAGTCAAGACTGCTTCAGCTTTAAAAATAATTGCGTAGGAATCATAAGTGATTAAATTATTACAATGTATGTTACACAATTTGTACGAATTTACTAGATCGCAAATCATACATTAGATCACCGTAAACGCAATCACTGCAATTATTATCATGAGCACTACGTGTTTGATTCCTGCTACGTATGAGCCGGTGCCTATCTTTCCTGCCGCGATTCCACCAAAGACAGATTCGATTATTGCCATGTTGAAGAGTATAGAGTCAAGCTCACTAACCTTGACACCTGACAACGCTGCAAACACGTTGTTGCTTGTGGGAAGCTGTTCTTTTACCAAGAGTTCCTTGACCGATTCGATTTGTGTGAAAAACTGTGATGATAAGATCACGGAGATCGCAATAAAGACTGCGTATGCAATGTAGATCGTGTACGTGTATGGTTGCAGCGCAGACTTTCTTTCTTTTTCAAGGTTGCGGAGCTCAGTTACGTGTTTTTGTATGGTTTCTAGGTTCTCTGATATGTTGCCTCCGTTTTTGTATGCAATCTCAAGTAGTATGATGACCCTTTTTGCCATCCTGGTGCCAGCTTTTTTTGCAAAGCTCTCAAATGCCTCAGTGATCGGCATGCCCCAACTGATGTTTGCTTTTAGGTTTTTTAGCAAAGGTCCCAAATTTCCCATATTCCGCTCAGGCGTAATCTGTATTGCCTGAATGAGATTTGAGCCGCTTTGAATGGAGCTTACAAGTGAGAGCAAAAACAAAGGCAGATGCCTGTCAATGCTTTCTCTGCGCTGCACCTCCTTTAGCTGGAGCATCGTTAGTGGAATTACAGCTGCAAGAATGCCAAAGATAATTCCGATGTCTCTTGTGATAAGCTGAATGGAGCTTGACAGATAAAAGCTGAAAATTATGACAAATGTTCCTGCAATGCCAGAAATGACGCCCACTTTGAACTTTTCAGTCCTGACTAGGGGTATGGTGGGCATCTTGTCGGACTGTTTTTTGAGCGTCTTTGTAGACATTTAACTTACCTCTTTGGCACCATGGAATTCATCATGATGAGCAGCACTATGCCAAACAGAGGAACTAGAACATAGGTGAGCATGTTCATTAGCGTGATGAGGTCGAAGCCGCCAAGATTGGGGCTCATTATTGCCATGATGGACAGCATGATGATTGCCATCAGCGGAAAGACAATTAGCAAAATAGTGTACATTTCTGCCATTATTCCAAGCGATTCTGTAGATCTTTTCACGCTCAGTTTTTTTTCTTCGAGGTGTACCTTTGCTGCTGCAAGAAAATATTCCCTTAGGTTGCCACCGGCCTTGAATGTGATTATTGCGCCCTCTAGAAGCTCAGAGTACGCCCCCTTTGGGGTTCTCTTTATGAGGTCGTTTACTGCTGTGATCACATCCATGCCAAGAATCTCGATGTTACGTGTCACGAATTTTGCATCCTTTACTATTTCTTCTGTAGAGTTTTCCTGTGCAATCGACTTGAATACTCCTTCTAATGAAAGGCCGCTTGCGCATAAAGTTGCCATATAGCCAATGTAGTGTGGTATCTCTTCTGCAAGTTTTGTAGATCTTGTCTTTGCATTAATTATTGGAACCGTCTGCATTACAAAAAATGTAATTATTCCAAGGCCTATTCCAGAAACTACGCATAGTACCACCATCGAAAGCGGCTCGACATTGAGAATCAGCGAGACAGCTATGGTTGCAATTGAGCCAACAATTCCCGCAATGAAGCTTGTGAGAACCATGCTTGCAACAAATACCTCAAATGGCACTGGCATCATTGCTTGTTTGATGTGCTCTCTAAGCTTTGGCAGTCTTGGGTACAAAAAGTAGAGATGTCGGTTCAATAATTTGTAGCTAAAGACTTGGAATTTGGATGTCTCGTTTTTTTGCCCTTTTTCGACGTTTTGGGCTTTGAGAAAGCCAATCAACTTTCTATCACGAGTCGCTTTTTCTCATAAAATCTGTCAGAGTCAGAGTAGAACTCCAAAATATTCTTCATTACGTCCTTGTGGCTTCGGATGTTGTTTTCAGTCAGCCACTCCAGTGCCGTTTTTCTTTTCTTTAGCTCATATGTAATCTGGTCATCATCGATTCCTGTCTTTTCTTTGATCTTGTTCATCACTATGCTGTTTCCAGAAAACTCGTGGCGGTCGTCGTTTGGATTCCACTTGAAAATCTCATGTGTTTTTATCTCGCCTGTTTTGTCGTCAAGGCCTGCAATTTCTGATATCTGGATGATCCGTCTAACTGATTTATCATTGATTCTAAGCTTTAGCTGCAGAGTGATTATGTCAAGTGTGTTTGCAATGAGTGTCTTTGGCACGTCCATTGGCGAGGAGACAAGTCTTGTGAGTGTGGCTTCGACTGAATCGGCATGAATTGATGAAAATCCACCGTGTCCTGTGGCCATTGCCTGAAAGAGCGTATATGCCTCTCTTCCCCTTGTTTCGCCGACTATGATTATGTCAGGGCGCTGCCTTAGTGCGGCCCTGAGTAGGTCGTACTGGGTAATTTCGCCTATCTGTCCGTCGGTAAAGTTTTGTCGTGATACTGCAGGAATCCAGTTTTCATGGAGCAAGTTAAGCTCGTGTGTGTCTTCGATGCTGACTATCTTCTGTCCTGGCCTGATAAATGAGGATAATGAGTTGAGAAGTGTTGTCTTTCCACTTGCCGTGCCGCCTCCTACGAGCATGGTGGAGTTGTTTTCTACTGCAAACCACAGATACGCTGCCTCGTATACGGAAATGGTTCTAAATCGTATGAGATCTACTATGGTTATTGGATCTGCTCTGAATCTACGAATAGTAAATGTGCTGCCGCGCCTTGTGATTTCGTTGCCCAACGTCATGTTGATTCTGCTACCATCAGGCAGTGAGGCGTCTACGATCGGATTTGCAAGAGAGGCATGCTTTCCTCCAATGTATGACATTTTCTGAACAAAGTTGTTCAGCTCGTCTTCGTTCTCAAAAATGATGTTTGTGGGAACTGATTCAAACTCACGGTGCCATATGTAAAGTGGAACATTTGTGCCATCGCAGCTAATCTCTTCGATCATGTGGTCGCGCATTAGAGGTTCGATCTTTCCAAGGTAGACAAAGTCTCTTACCGCATAATACGTTATTTTGGAGAGGTTTCTTGTGGCAATTTCTATGTTGTATTTTTTGATCAGATAATTGATTTTGTTTTTGAGCTCCCTTGCGGCTTCTTTTTTTGTTTTGATCTGGTTTAATGAGATGTCTAGCTCGGAGATGAGCAGCTTTTTGATTACTTTGAAATTAACTTCATCATGTTTGCTCATCTGAGGTTCTATTATGACGTATCGGAGCCCATTTTTTGATGACGGGTCTTTGATAAGTCCTGCATAGATTTCTGCATCGTCGAATTCAATTCTGTTTAGGGTCTTGAACTTTGGCACCAAATTGTCGTCTGTGGCAAGCAGGTCTGCATCACTTCTTGCAGCCATTATCTTTGTAAGATCTGTCTCATGGGTGCTTGATTGCGATACTTTGTCAGATACTGTCGAATCACGTCTTGTAATAAATTTTGCAAAACTTATCGGGTTTGTCTTCTTGATTCTTATGAATGGGTTGCTTCTTGGTGCGCTGTTTATAATCAATACTGTGTAGTGACTTGGAATCACTCATAAGCGATTGTGAGTGCAAATGAACAACATTCTGTTTACATCTTTGGGTTCAACATCGAAATTCATTGTGAAGTCAAGTAAGGCCAGAGAGTGGTAATGATGTTTCAAATTAATAAAAACCCACTAAAAATTAAAAAAAACACGCAACCCTCAGAACGAAAAGACGACAAAATCCAAGCGCATGCAATGGGAAAAATCATCTTGACAAAACCAGATTCACCTGAATTACAAGAGATTCTGGCATGGCAGGAAAAAAACAGTGAAAAAATTGCAAAATTAATTCAAAAAGTCAATGAAAACTACAATGGTGTGATAGTTCCAGACGTAAACTATGCAGATGGCACCTTTACGTATGCTGCATTAAAAGAGATCGACGAGCCACTCACAAATTACGGCTTTTTGGAAAACCTTTCATACAATGGTACGGGCAAGCTGGAAAAGTTTGTCTTTAACAAATTTCTTGTCTGCGCCGATCACCAAAAATCGTTTTTGGTAAATGTCAGACTGTACTGTCCCAAGTGCAACTCGATTTGCATTGAAAGGCTCCATCTTTTGGAGCACCGCGCTTGTGGGCATCTTGGCGAAAAAAACGGATTTGTAACACAAGAACCAGACAAGCTGAAATGTCCATCGTGCAATAAACAAATAAAAAATCCAACAAAGGAGCTGCGAGTTCCGGCTACCTGGTATCACTGCACTGAATGCAAAGAAAAATTCGACGACGCAGTGATTCGCCTACATTGCAAGGAATTCAACCACGACTTCAACGTAAATGAGGCAAGGGCAGTTACAATTTACGGCTACACTATAATCGACTCTGCCAGACACGAGTTCGATTATTCCACAATAAAAAGCGAGCTTGCAAAGCTTGTCGCAAAACTAGGATTCTCAGTGGACGAAGACCATCTCATAAAGGGAAGAAGTGGTCACGATCACATAATTGACATCTATGGAACGGACAAAAAAAATCAGACAATCTTCATTTTGATAAACAAGCAAGACGACAGCGAAATAGATTCAAGAATAATCCAAGTACTTGATACTGCACCAAAAATTGCAATATTGATTGGATACTCGTCTGTCTCGGCAAAGACAAAATCCATTGCAGCAAAATACAATGTGTCCATAATTTCTTCACAAAGTGGCGCGGAGATTCTATCGGAAGCTGAAAAGATCATCTCATTTCGCCTCAAAAAACTAGAAGGTGTCCCAGAGAAATGATGGCCTACAAAACACGCAAGAGGCGCGCAATAAGCCAAATCATGGGCACGCTATTCATGCTTGCAATCGTCGTTCCGGTTGGGACCGTAATTGTGACAAAGGGTCTAAATGAGGTTGGTGAGATTGGAAACAGACTTGCGAGCGGAATAACGTATCAAAACGAGGGGGGGCGCGAAGATATCGTCTTTGAGCACATTCGATTTGATCCAACCAGCGACCAAGTCACGATTTCACTTCGAAATGTAGGCACAATCGATACCAACATTGCAAAAATCACCATGGTAAAAACCGACACACAGGAGCTTTTGATCAGCGAGCCAGTCTCAATTAATGCACAGCCGCGAGTGGGAATTGATGTGAATTCTGTTGCAAGCTTGGCAGCATCAGGACGGTGGGATGATCCTGTGTACGTCAGCTCCGAATACAAGATTACGATCCTAACGGAGAAAGGCAATTTCTTTTCAACTGTGGCGAGGCCGTTTAACACTTGATTGTCATGTGTAAGAAACGACGTGGAATCTCTGAGATATTTGCGACACTGTTACTTCTTGCCATAACTACTTCCGGTGCTTTGTTTTTGGCCAATCTGGTACATGGGAGCAGTATTGGCAGCTTTGCACAAAATCCGTCCGTCTCGACGTTTTCTACATATTCAATAAAGTTCACCGGCTACGACACGCGGGATGGCTCTAACCTATCTGGGATACCCACATTGGATAACAAATTCGACAGCAGATTGTGTACTACGTCGTGCACGGTGTTTTCCGATAACGTTCCACTCGACGCAAATCCTGGCACAGAATTTATAGTGCTTCAACTAAAAAACGCAAGTCCAAACCCAGCCTACATAAGAAACCTGCAGATAAACGGAATAACACATTCCTGGGATACGCAAACTGCCGGAAAATCATTTGATGCAAGCTCAAATGACCTTACCGGAAAATATCCACTGAGTGGGAAATTTAGCATTCTTTCCACATCAGGTCTTGCACAAAAATCAGATAATATGCTCAATGAGGACGAAGAGGTTCGCCTCGTAGTAAAGCTAAGCAGAGATATGAGCTCAGATATCTCACTTACAAGGCCTCTCCAAATCTACGCGGATTTTGGTGGACAGCGCTCAGCTGAATTTGTGATACTAAGCGGTGATGCAAGATGAGACTCTCAAATAAAAAAGCAATATCGACTCTGGTCGGCTCTGTGTTCTTTTTGGTTTTGCTCATATCTGGCTTGTCTGTATCGTATTTGGTAATAGAAACACAGTCGGACATGATAAAGGCGCAACAAACGATTGCAGACAGTGAAATCAAAAAGATCCAAGAAAAGTTCTATGCGTCGGCATCCACACTCTCAAACAACAGACTTGCCGTATATGTGGAAAATAAGGGCTCAAACTCGTTGGAGATAGACAGACTTTGGATCATAAACAAGACATCTCCCACACAGGCTGCTCAAAAATTCGAGATAAACTACACCGATGCAATTCTGGCTCCAGGATATGGCGGAGACATTTTACAAAACAGTCCATTATACATGAATCCTGGCATCTATGATGTCAAAGTGGTTTCGTCGCTTGGCACTGTCATGACTGCAAACCAGCTAAATGTTGACGGACCAAACAACCTCAAGGCCAAGCTCATACTAAATCCACCTGACGTCAGACTTGGCGAGAACGCAACAGCGTTGCTTTATGTGACAAACGTAGGAAACACAAAGATGTTGGATGTTACAGCAGGCCCAATTACGGTGACTCCACCATCTTCAGTATTGGAATCGTCACCAATAATGCAGGTCAAGTCTGAGCTGTTGCCTGCAGAATCTGCAATTCTGTCTTGGAAGTACAGACTCATGGGGCCAGCTGGGACAAATGTCACGTTTTCGACTTTTGCGCAAGGAATTGAAGAAGGCACTGGAGCCGTAAAGCAAAGTAATGTTGACACTGGATTGGTTTTACTGCGTGACAACTCCGAGCCAGGCTCTATAGTATCGTCGGATCTGTTCTCAAGGCCCGAAATATACATGGTGATTCCCAACACGTTTGGAGACGCAAATGACAAAGGCGTGTGGGGTGTAAACATTGTAAATCCAACAGACCAGCCAATCTATGTTAGCAAAGTGGTCATAAGTGCTCAGACGTCGCCTGCAAACAGTAACGATGAGGTGTTCAATGGCGGCTGTAGCACCATAACCATACCGCCGACTACAAGCAGCTGGTCGTGCCCTACTGCCAACCAGCTAATGTGGAAGAATACTGCCTCACCACAATTGGTAAATCCAAAATCAGTCTTTCCGTTTCTAGTCAAGGCCATGCCTGGAAACCTAGGGGGAAGTGGCGCAGAGCCTGAAACAGTCATTGTCCAAACAAACGTCTTTACTACTCTGGGACAGTTCGGCAAGGCAGCATATGGTACCTCGATCAGAACATCCTCATCGATTGCAAATGTTTATTTGTCCAAAGCAGTTGACTCTACAAGCGAATCAGATATCATTGCAAACAAGACTAGAATCTTGCCAGGCTCTACTCAGACATTCAACGTAGTGCTTGCTGACTTGGAGAGCAACACAGGAAACAAAATAAACGCTGGTTCAAGACTGATAATAAACGTGCCAAGAGGATGGTCCGAAGTCACAGTGACTGGAAACACGGGCTTTTTGACACCCACATTCCAATCATTCCCAGATGGCTCGTCGCAGATTGTGGCACAGCTTGCTGCAGACCTCACAGGCGGTGCTGGAAATGCAGCAAAAACCATAACATTTACTGCAAAAGCCCCACCCATAACAGACACCAGGATGTATGTGATGTATGTCCTAGCTGACGGTTATGTCAACGGCAACATTGTCATGGGACCACTTGCAGAAGTAGTGTTGCACGTCTCGCCAAGTTAGATCTACTGATTTAGATTTTCATTGCGCTGTATTAAAAAATCATATATTTCAAAAACTTGGCACAAGTTTTGTCAACAAAATAAAAAACTCTAGTGTACAATAATTCATACTCTGAGTTTAAATCGACTTGAAAATTTGCGTAAAAGAATGCGTTCGTTAGATCAAAAGATGATGATTTTCTCCTTAATTGTACTGACTGCATTTAGCACTCATTTGGTGTTTGCTCAAGAAGATTTCATAAAAGGAATCTACAGCCCCACAAGCGACGCTTTGAACGCATTTGCAATAAGCGTTGCAAATAGCATGCCAAAGATAATTGCCGCAGTTATCTTACTCATAATTGGGTTTGTGGTAGGTAAAATTATTGGCAGAATAGTCACAAAGGTGACAAGAAACATTTTGCAAAAAACACGTCAGCAGTCTCAAGATTCACAGATTCTAGAAGGAATTTCTGAAAAATTTGATTCCGTAAGGCTAATTTCTGCTACGATTAGGTGGTTCGTCTACCTGTTTTTCATAGTGGCTGCAGTAAACGCGCTTCAATTTGAGCAGTTAACTGGCGCCCTCACAAACTTGTGGTTGTGGGTGCCAAACCTACTTGCCTTTGTCTTGATAATCGTCATAGGCTCAATTGTGGTAAACTTTGTGACAAAATGGGTCGAACATCAACTACTTGAACACCACATTGGAAGCCCAAAACCAATCACCACAATCATCAAGGCCGTTATCTATGGCATAGTATTTGCAGTTGGCTTTACGCAACTTGGCATAGGCGAATCCATAATACCGATTTTAGTATCTGCATTTTCTTGGAGTGTTGCAATTGCAGTTGGTGCCGCAGTGGCAGTAGGTCTTGGGTTTGCCTTAAAGGATATAATCCCAGCCTCGATAATCGGAGCATCAAATCAGCGTTACGTACTCAAAACAGGACAAAAGATACGAATTGGTGAATTAAGTGGGACTGTTACATCTACACACCTCCTCCACATTATTCTCACAAATGACAAAAATGAAAGCATAGTAATTCCGACAAAAGACCTAATGAATAAGACAATAACCATCCTGAATTAGTTTGCCGAATTTCAGCAAAGTCTATTCGTATATGTCTTCTTCATCTTCCAACGTCTTCTTTGGCTTGCGCAAAACAAAGATCATACCTGCTGCGATTGCTGCGACTATGCCAACTCCGGCATAAATTACCCATTGCGGTATCTCTGTCTTTTTTTCTTCGAGTGAAGGCTGTACGTCAAAGTCAAATGTCTTTTGTTCCTCACTGTATCCTTCAGCAAATGCTAAAATCTGCAAAGATGTTTTTGGCGTCTGTTTTGGTTTAAACTTGATAACGGCACTGCCGTCTTGCTGTGTTATAACTGTGTCTGGCGTAACAGATGAATCACTTGAAATTACCTTCACTGTTGCTCCACTCACTGCGTTTTGGAGCTCATCGTCGACGTAAATTTTGAGCTCTGCTGGCTGGTCAATTGGTACTGGCTCATTTACACTACCTATGCTTATCCTTAGCTTTGTGGCAAGTGACTTTATTTCGACTTTGGTGTCTGCGCTCACTATGCCTTTTCCGGATGCAATAATATTCACGCTACCTACTTTGTCAAAGGTGGACACTGGGAATTCTGCATATGAATGACCTGCAGGAATGATAACACTGTCTGGAAGATCCAACATGTCTGCCTTGGATGGTCCAAGCTTTACCCTCAAATCGTTGCCAAGAATTACCGGATTGTAATGAAAGTCGACAAGTTGTACTATTCCAAAATAATCACTTTCCGAGTTCATTACAGCATGTGGCGTGACAACTTTGAGCTTTGCGGTAGGGTCTTTGACATACACATTTGATGCCTCAAGGCCTGCATCGGCTGATTCTCCGATTGGCACTGTCTTTATGTTAACTGTTTCGTCTCCTTCCGACTGGATCGAGTTTCCTTGAAAGTTTACGTGTGTGAAAGTGTGTCCTTTTTGGATGTTGACTATCTCGTTGATTGGCGTGATGAGATATCTGATCTCGTTTTCAACCATCGTGGGCCTGCCCTTTGAGTCAGTAGAGATTACAAACAGATCAAATCTGCCGTTTTTGTCAAAGAGTATGGCATCCTTGCCTGTTGGTGAAAATATGATAGTGCCTTCCTGCTTGAGTGTGTTTATTACTTCGGTTATTGCAGACGATGAGCCTATTCCCTTGATTGTTGCAGACAGCAAAACTTGGCCTGTCTCTTGGCCTGTCTCAATTGACGCAGCACCATATGAGGATGTTGCACTGATTTCGCCTGTGTCTAGAATCTTTACAAGAAAGTTGTTGCTTGATATGATGTTGATTTTTTGGTTGCTTCCCACAGAATCATAGTTCTCATTTACAATTAATGGGAAAAACTCTTTTTTATCCGTGGCGGTGGTTTCTTCAGTATCTTTAGCATCATCGATGTGTTCTACAAGTGTACCTATTTGGTATATTGCGACTGCTTTTGATTTGGTTGGTATTTTGTCTAATGTGTATACTTGCATGGTTTTGTTTTCAGCAATTGGGTTGTTGGTAGTGATTGGTTTTACTGTCTCAAATGTGTCTGTTGCGACACCAAGTCCTTTTGTTGCAGCGCCTATGGTGATCGTTTTGTTTTCTTTGAAGAGGTCTATTTTTTGTGAAAACCTGTAGCTAAACTCGCCTTTTTTTATAGTACTGCTTAAGCTTTGTTCTTTGACTCTCTTGTCGATTTGGTTGTTTATTGACTCATCATCAGAAAAAAACTCCAGTTTGACGTCTTCTTGTGCAAGGGTTGGAAGACCATCAGAGTCAATGAGGCTCACTATTACATCAATGTCGCGCGTCAGTGTTGCGGGGATTTTTTCAGGAAATATGTTTACTTTGAGTGAGGATGGAAGGGATGAAGAAATCTTGATCTCTTTTGCTTCATCAATTCCAAGCTTGTCCACTGATGCTCTCAAAAACGCATTGCCGACTTTGTCTTTTGTCTTTATGGAGCCCCAGATGTAGCTGTTGCCTTTTTCTATGAGTAGTTTGTCTGCTTTGACGTCGACGAGGCTTTCTTCGTAGTCTACTGTCACATCTATGTCAAATGGTGCCTGCATAATTTGGCCGTCCATGTTTACAAGATAAAACGAAAAAGGCATCTCCGAGTTTACGTTCATCTCCGTAGTGGGCAGGTTTATGATCAGCCTCAGGTTGTTTTCAACATCTACGTTCTGCTCTCCAATGATGACGGTGTCTATTGCGTCAAAGTCGCCGTATGAGGCAAGCACGCTGGTCATTCCTTTGGTGCCGTGTGTTTGTACCTCAAATACTCCAAATTCTGATGTCGCAGGAATTGTGATTTCAGATGGCACAGAAATGAGATCTGTGTTTGCTGATTCTAGTGATATGGTGATGTCCTTTGGAAAGCTGATTGGGTTTCCTTGTTTGTTTTCAAACCAGACATAGCCAATCTTGTGTGTCGAAGTAGTTGCTTCTAGGTTTGCTGGAGTAATTTTCAATTTTAAGATGAGATTAGAGTCGGTTTGCGGATGTGCCAAGACTAAATTGCCTGAAATAATCATTGCGGCGGTTGTAATTATCAAAAAGATTCTTTGTGAGTTGTTTTGAATCATTTTTTTGCCTCCATAAAAAAGAAAAGAGGGATTAACCACTCTGTTGTCCGATGACCACAGTGCCAACAAAGACTGCTCCGTTGTTAGTGGTTAACTTGAATTGAGCATCGCGTCCTGACCTCATGTCTTCCTTTAATGCTAGCACTAAGCTTACTGATTGGCCTGGCTGAATTTCAGCAACTTGAGAAGTTGATGTCAGATCTGGTGCAGTGCCGCCAGGAATTCCTGCTAATGTGTATTGGCCACCAGTAAGTGTATCAACATCACCTGTAACTTGTGTGTAAGCATAAACAACACCCCCAAATCTCGCTTCGCTGAGAGTTATTGGTTGCACACTATCGTTCTTGATGTATATTGATACCAACTCGCCGATGTTCTTATTGATATCAGCTGCATTATCGTCTGTAACAGTAAGTCCATTTCCGTTATGCATAAGAAGGTTTGTACCTGGTCTTGCATCATATCCTGGAATCTTTACTGCTTCAATAGTTGGTCTTCCACCTACTTGTGAAGAGCTAAAGAAGTTCTGCGAGTACGCAAATACGATTGCGCCTCCAACTACTGCTATTGCAACAAGCAACAGAGTAGCGATGACTGGTGCTACACCTCGTCGTGAATGAAGTCGTGTGTTATTGATGTCTGCATTCATTACCTGGGGTTAGGCTAGGCGTGCTGTTAAGCCAAATGCTGTGCAAGAATCACAACATCAAACTATATCTAATTCCAAAAGAACTGGTCCAAGCCAGTCTGCTTTGGCTTGCCTATTATGGCATCAAAATCAAGATCCATGGACGAAGTTATCTGGTCTAGTGTGGATTCCATAAATTCCATGTATTTTGCCGAATCGATCTCATCGGGACGTGCCATCTCTACTGGTTTTACGCCTGGTTTATTGAGAATTTTGACATATGATATGATGTCCCCTCGCTTTATTTCGCGGTGTTGTTCTAGCAGCTTTGCGGCTCTTATGTGCTGTGGAACAGTTTTGTCGTATTCTGATGGCGCTTTACTAATCATCACATTGAATGCCAAATCTGCAATTGGAATTTTCTTTTCTTTTACCTTTGTTGCACAGGCAGCAATTTTTTCACTGATTTGTTTTTTTGCATCTTCGAAATCCTTGGCAGTCTGAACCTTTGAGAGGATGTCCAATAACTCATAAAACAGATTTTTGATAAAGGGCGGGGTGTGTGACTTTTTGCCGGTTAATCCTTTTACATCTACTTTGCCATCCGTCGTCACGCCAAGATAGTTCTTTTTTCTACTGCTTAACACCACATATCGATATTCTTTGTCGATTTCCAAGTCGACACCGTGTTCTAATTTTGTCTCTTCAACTACTTTCTGTATCTGATCTTTTGTTGGATTTTTGATAAATAATGAATCCGTATCTCCGTACAACACTTCAATCCCAACTGATTGGCATTTCTTAATCGTCTCCATGATGATGTATCTTCCAATGGCAGTAGTTGCCTCAGCAGCTGGAAGAAAATACAATGGAAATATTTCTGCGCCCATCACACCATAGCTAGCATTGAGAATTACTTTGAGTGCTTGGCTGACTACAGTGTATTGTTCTTTTTGTTCCTGAGTTTTTGCTTTTTTTGCTAAACTCTTGTAGTAATTTACGCGAAGGTCTCTTAGCGAGCCGATGAGCATCGATGTGAGGCCGTTGTACTTTGTACAGACCCAGTGATTTGTGTCGGGAATTGTATTTTTTTTACATTCGTCATGTGGGCATCTGACTGTTTCATATGAAAGATTTCTAACTTTGATTATGCTTGGATATAGACTAGCAAAATCGGCTACTGTGACATTGAAATGAATTCCCTCAACAGGCTCAATTACTAATCCGCCACGGTATTTTTTGTCCTTGATGATCGCTTCGTTTGTCACCCCCTGTGATTTTGCATCAAGCTCCTCTCTTCGTGGGATGAGTGCATTGCGTTGCCTGTGCTCGTAATATAGCAGGCTTCGAATCCACTGGGATACGCCCATCCTTGCAATGTCGTCTATTGGCATCCTTGCAATCCTTGATATGACTACAAGTAGGTTCATCAGCAAGTCGTTGTTGAAGCTGGTAAGCTTGTACGTAAGCCTCGCATCGTTGTAGCAATAATTGGCAAGCTGATAGTTCGTAAGCTTGTCCAGCTCCACACCATAATCCAACTTTGACTCATTTAGCAGTGCCATACAGACGCTGTTTAGAGAAAAATCAGTGTACTTGTGGCTAAATGCGTATATTTGGAACGAGCGGTTCGACATTGTTCGATACAAATCAATGTGTACGCCGTGCTTGAGTGTGGCAGAATCCCTCATCATGTATAAGGGGTTTTCAGAATTTTTGATGCCGAGTCGCTCCGCACGGTTGTAAAGATATGGCATGTCGAACTCGTCGCCGTTGAACGTAATAACAAAAGGGTAGTCGGTAATTATCTTGAATGTGTCTTCGATCATCTTTTTTTCATCTGCTTCAGAATAAAACACAACCTTGACATCAGACGGTACCTCGCTTTTGCCGTCGACGGAGCCATCCTTTCTTAGAACAAAGACCATCTTGAGGCCATCGGAGCCCTCAAAGCCGACTGCGGTGACTTTTTTTTCTGCTATTTTGGGGTCGGGGATCCTGCCAACCTCTGATTCTACTTCGATATCAAAGCTGAGGCGTCGTATCTTTGGAATGGGCTGATTTAGCAGCTCGGCCCATCGTGTGATGTATTCTTGGAATTCGTTTGCATTCACTATTCCTTTTGTGGTGTTTACATCAAGCAAAAGACTCTTCATTGCCATGTTGACGTCTTCTGTTATCTCAAAGTCGTGTGGGACTATCTTTCCGTCTTTTATGGAGTAATATCTGCCGACAATTAGTCCTCTGTCATACAGATAATTTTCATAATACTTGATGTCAGACTCCCATGTTTCTATTATGTTTCTGATGCTTTTCTCAGTTTGTGTGCCGCCTATTGCAAGCGGGTCGGTCACGATTATTTTTGATACAGGTATCTCTTTGTCTTTGAGAAAGTCCTTTTTTTTGTGCTGCTCGATTCTTATGATGTCCTTTCTTCCCGCAAGAAATCCAAGCTCTTCTGGATTTAGCTTGGAATAGCAGTACGGCTTGTGGCCAGTCTCGTCGGTCCACAGAATCACTTTTTGTGTATCAGGATTGTAGAATTTGAGCACGGCTGCAAGCTTTTGGTTGTCGTATGTAGCAGACACCAAAAGCGATGGAGGGAGTGTCTTTATTGGTGGTTCTTGCGCCTGCATCTTTCTTACCTTTTTGGCTCAGAAAACAAGGACTCTGACCAGCGCTGGATTCTTTTTTTATCAAGCCTTATGACTTCGACTCCAGCTTCCTTTATCAGATCGTAATCGGTCTCCGGATAGGTGTCGAGGCAGATTATTTTCTTAATTCCAATCGTTATTGCCATTTTTGTGCACTCCAAACAAGGAACAAACGTTGTATACAAAATCGCGTCCTTGGTTCCGGCTTCTATTCCCATTATTGCGCAGTGCATGATTGCGTTTGCTTCTGCGTGGTTGCAAAGGCACCTGTCCAGTGCTGCGCCGGATTCGATTTTGCCCTCCATTCTAAGCTGACACCTCTTACAGCCGCCTTCAAAGCAGTTTTTAACGCCAGGTGGTGTGCCGTTATACCCAGTTGCAATCTGTCTGTTGTTTCTAACTATTACTGCGCCTACCTGCCTTGTCATGCAGTTTGAGCGCAGTTTGGCAAGCTCGGCCTGGAGCATAAAGTATTCGTCCCAGGTAGGCCTCTCAAAATTTGCCTTCACAGTCGGATTATGGTTTCATTGGTATTTAGATGGATCTCTGAGTTCAACAGATCCTTTGCGTTGATAATTAAGTAACAAGCTACAATTGACTACTCGAAAGTATAAAATGCAAATATCTGCCATCATGGATTAGTTGTCAGAATACATTCAGCACCGCTACATAAAGCCAAACTCAATTGAATTTCGTCAATATCAAGTAGCACTGGCAGAGCAAGCAAAAAATGAAAACTGTTTGGTGGTTTTGCCCACAGGATTAGGAAAGACAGCAGTAGCACTACAAGTAATTGCAGAGTTTTTATCAAAAGGGAGTGGTGGTGTTTTGTTTTTGGCGCCTACACGCGTCTTGGCAAACCAGCACTATGAATTTCTTAAAAACAATCTGAATTTAGAAGACATTGCACTTTTGACAGGCGAGGACACACTCACAAAAAGAAAAAAACTTTGGGAAAACAGTGTCATTTGTGCCACGCCGGAAATCACAAAAAACGACTTGGAAAGGCAAATAGTCTCAGCTGAGCAGTTCAGCTTGGTGATCTTTGATGAAGCGCACAGAACTGTGGGTGATTACGCATACTCGTGGATTGCCCAGAGGTTTGCAGGCACAAATACCCGCATAATGGGCATGACTGCAACACTTCCAAGCGAAAAAGAAAAGGCAACCGAGATAATTAAGACTCTAAGAATTTCAAGCGTAGCTCAAAGAAATGAGCAGAGCCCAGATGTCAAGCCGTACATCCAGCACACCACCACTGAATGGGTCAAAGTTGACCTCCCACCAGAAATGAAAGAGATCCAGGCATATCTGAAAAAGGCGCTCCAAGTCCAGTACAACGAGCTACAAAGATGCGGCCTGAGACTCTCTGCCACAGTCTCGCTGTCTCAGCTTCTGCGTGCACGTGATTTTGTTCTCAGACAAAACAGGAGGGCCGCAAAACCTTTGTTTACTGCAATACGTTTGCACTATGCCCTAAATATCTTAGAGTCACATGGCATCACATCGTTTCTTAGGTTTTGCGAGCGAACTAGGGAGAAAAAGGGAGCCGGCATCAAAGACCTATTTGAGAATGATTCGAATTTTTTGAGGGCGCTTTCATATGCAAAGGACGCACAGAAAAAGGGAATCGAGCACAGCAAAATCGCAAAGCTTGCGGAGCTAATAAAATCGACTCCTGAAAAATCAATTGTGTTTACGAGCTACCGTGACTCTGTTGAGATAATCCACGACAGTCTCCTCAAGCTTGGAATATCTGCAGGATTTTTAATTGGCAAGGCAGGCGAGACGGGTCTAAAACAAAAAGAACAAATCGATACCGTCCAGAAATTCCGAGACGGTACGTACAGCGTACTGATTGCGACTCGCGTGGGCGAGGAAGGCCTTGATATCTCCGAGGTGAATCATGTGATCTTCTTTGATAACGTGCCGAGCTCTATTCGCTTCATTCAAAGAAAAGGAAGGACCGGCCGCAAGTCAATTGGCAAGCTGACTGTGCTTATTGCAAAAGACACAATAGATGAAGCATACTATTGGGTCGGCCAAAGAAAGATAAAAGCTGCACAAAACATGGGCGAAAGACTCACAAAAGACTTGCAAAGACAGCAAGAGACGCCAAAATCTATGCTGGATGCCTATTTCTGATCAGGCAAGCCTTTTGATTATGTGATAGCCAAACTCTGTTTTAATTGGCTCTGAAATCTCGCCTACTGAGAGCTTAAACGCTGCTGTCTCAAACGGCTTTACCATCTTTCCGCGACCAAAGTATCCTAGGTCTCCGCCACGCTTACCGCTTCCCGTATCGAGTGAAAGCTGTTTTGCAAGCTCAGCAAATTTTTCTCCTTTTTTTAGCCTCTCAAGTATGGCAATTGCCTGGCTCTGCTTTTCAACTAGGATGTGTGCACACTTTATCTTGTCCATATTTTATCATCGCAAATAGGATTTGAAATATCTTCTCATAGGCCCCATGATACTTTTGTAGTTGGGACCAGCTTCAAAAACGGCGCTTCGCCTTCTTTCCAAGGGTCTTTTCTGACCCACTCGAACTTGGCAAAAAATTTTTTATAGATTTTTTGGAATTCCGGACCGCCCTCTATTACTTCTACTTTGCCTTGCGCAAGGACCGCCTTGTGTCCACCATGCTTGTAGACATCTACTGTGATTGCGGCCTTTGGATTCTTTTTTATGTTCTTCCACGTTCTTGTCTTGTAATCGGTGGCAATGAAAAATGCGTCATCTGCAAAAATAAACGAGACTGGTTTTACGTGAGGCATGTCTTTATTCGTGGTGGCAAAACGCGCTTCCTCGATTGACGAAAGAAACTTTTTTTCCTTATCTGTGAACTTCAATTAAAAATCCGCTCCCTTATCTGCGGGATCTTTGAATAAATGATGTCTCTTATCTTGGTCTGGTCTTCTTCGGTCGGCATACCCTGCCTTAGCGACGCTACTGCGGTGCTTGCCATACCAAGTGCCATTCCAACTATGATGCCAAAGACAAATTCCCTCACATCCCCTACTTGCAGCTGAGATTTGCTTTCTTCAAATTCCTGCATGTACATTGGGATGGCCTGAAGCGCTCCATCAAGAGTCTGAGTTATGAGTTCTTCGAGTTGGTCGGCTTGACTCACAATTTGTGTTAAGACAATCCGGTAATAAATCTGCAGAAAATGCTTTTAATGATGGTAATTTCATAGTCGAACAATGGCATCATATTTTACGGTGACGACTGCCAACGAAGCACTTCCAAAAATCATTGAAAAGTACAACCGCCTCCAAAAACAAAGGCAGGAAGTACAAAAAATTGAAGCCCAGCTAAACACCCAAATGACTGCCTCGTTCAATCTTGGCGAATACGTAGCAATAAAACAGCAACTCAATGCGGCAGTGACAAAATTCTACCAGCTCGTAGAGGATCTTGAGAACACGGGCGTTGTGCTTAAGAGCCTAGAAGAGGGGCTTTTGGATTTTCCATCAAAGAGGTTTAATGAAGATGTCTGGCTATGTTGGAAAGAAGGTGAAAAAGAGATAAAATTCTGGCACGAAAAAGATGTCGGTTTTATGGGTCGCAAACCACTCAGCGTAAGCGACGAGTCACTCGTATGAGTTTAGCTGTTTGGTTTAGGGTAATACGAGTAAAGTTTCTTTTAGCCTCAGTGATTGCAGTATCGCTGGGCCTCGCAATCTCGTACTGGCAGACAAAAAATCTCGACATACTGCACGCAGCGATAACTATGGGTGGCGTTATGGCACTCCACGCAAGCGTCGACTTGCTAAACGACTTTTGGGATTACAAAAGGGGAATAGACACTGCTACAAAGCGGACCAAATTCAGCGGAGGTACAGGTGTGTTGCCAGATGGTTTGCTGCAACCGTCGCACGTGTACAGGGCAGGAGTGATATTCTTAATTTTGGGCTCACTTGCCGGAATTTACTTTATTGCACTCTATGGCTGGATAATTGCCGTAATACTTGGGTTTGCGATACTTTCGATCTATTTTTACTCTACAAAGATCGTTGACGTGGGACTGGGCGAGATATTTGTGGCAATCAAAGGAACCATGATTGTTCTTGGCACCATGTATATTCAGACTCAAGCGATTATGCCGCCAAATGTAGCTGCAGGAATCATTTCGGGTACTCTTTCTGCCTTTGTGTTATACATCACCTCGTTTCCAGACCATGATGCAGACAAACAAAAGGGTAGGAGGACACTTGTCATTATTTTGGGAAAACAAAAGGCTGCACACCTGTTTTGGGTGTTTCCGTTGTTTAGCTATTTGCTAATAGCCGGCGGCGTCGCCTTTGGCGCATTTCCGATTTTTTGTTTAGCTGCGTTTGCAACAATTCCTTTGATGATCAAAGGTGGTTACAAAATAAAGTCAAAGCTGGATGAGTCGAACAAGTTTATGGCAGTCATGAAATCTACGCTGCTGTTTAGTAGGCTCACCGGCGCGCTTTTTATTGCAGGTTTTGTAGCTCAGATCCTAGCTGAGCTTAAATGATTAGGATTAAATCGGATTTAATCTCAAACTGTTTATGATCTCTGGCTGCGCGACACAGCAAGGCACAAAAAGCTTTGCACAAAAATTTGGCAGCATTTCCGATAATTACCGAACATTTCAAGATCTGACGCTTTCAAATGTAGGGATTGGAACGTACCTTGGAAACCCAGATGAGCAGACAGACTTGCTTGTAATGGAGGCAGTCAAAAAATCGGTTCTTGGAGGAATCAACGTAATAGATACTGCAATAAATTACCGCGCACAAAAAGCAGAGCGATCTGTGGGAAAGGCAATAGCACAGCTTATCGCAGAAGGAAAAATTGAACGCAATCAGATCTTTGTGAGCACGAAAAACGGTTATCTTACAAACGACGCAGACGTCAAAGAAGAGTTTTGGAGCTACGTGCAACGTGAGTATACAAAACGCGGAGTTCTTGGCGCAGGCGATATATCCTCTGGATATCACTGCATGACAATCAAATATCTAGAAGACCAGCTCGAACGCAGCATCAAAAACCTCGGACTGGAGTGCATTGACCTCATGTACTTGCATAATGCAGTCGAAGGGCAAATCCAAGACATCACAAAAGAACAGTTCATCAAAAACCTAAAAGATGTGTTTGGGTTGTACGAACAAAAAAGAAAACAAGGAAAGATCAAATACTATGGCATGGCTACCTGGGAATGTTTTCGAGTCTCACAAGAAAACCCACAATACTTGTCACTTTATGACACAGTTCAGCTTGCAAAACAGGTGGGTGGAGACAGTCACGGATTTAGGTTTATCCAGCTACCATACAACTTGTATTATGATCAGGCCTTTATGCTAAAGAATCAACTGGCCAACGGGAACACAGTATCAATTCTTGACGCGGCACAAATCTATGGCATTGGGGTATTTACTAGCGTCCCATTGATGCAAGGCAGGCTACTTGCCCCCGGAGTATTGCCAAGCTTTGGCAGCCTGAAACCATCCCTGCAGTGTCTCCAGTTTGTTCGCTCCACGCCAGGTGTGTTGGCTCCATTAATTGGACAAAAATCTCCGCATCATGTAGATGAAAATTTGGAGATAATGAAGATTGAGCCGATGCAAAAAGGCGAGTTCGATGCGCTGGTAAAAAGGCTGGTCTCTTAGGTTCTAACTTTGCCGCCAAAGTCAAGAATTGAGCTTGAAATGTTTGGCACGTCTCGTTCGATGTGCAAAAGCGTGCCTCTTTTTTCCAAAACTTCAATTGCAAGATATTCGCCAGTAGACGGCCTGTCCTTGTCCGCATAAACTATGACGAGGCTCGCTATTTCGTTGTTTTGCACAGCGCCATCAGAATTCTGATTTATTATCCAATACACAAACGCCGAAGTTGTTTGTGGTTCTTCAGTGTCTCTAGTAGGGTCTATCTCTATCAATCCGGCCTTTTTTGCGGCATCTAGTGCATCACTCAATGAATTGTAAGATCCTTCGCTCATCATGCCTACGTAGATGTTGTCATATGTGATTGTGTGGCTTCCTTCTTTGATTATCATGTATGTCACCTTTGTTTTATCTGGAGACATGTTGACGTTTCCATTTGTAGTGGAAGTTATTGGTGTTGCAGTTACTGTAACTTCGTTGTCTACCACGTTAGCAGCACCAGTCATCTTTCCTACGATTTGCAGTGAGTTTGCTGAATGTGTAGCTGCGTCCTCAACTACATCTTTCATTACCTCACTTGATGAAAATCCTGAATTCATGATGGTCCACGTCATTCCGATTGCTACCGCTGCAAATGTTATCAAAGCGGTATTGTACCAAAAAGTCATACCTCTTCGGTTATGATCCATCAGATCTTGTTACATTGACAGCGACTATCTTCTATAGTGTGTTTGTGACGAACAGATAATATCTTGTATCGTTTTATATAGAAAAACGATTTTGAGGCAAGCATGGCGTTGCCAAAATTTTCCAGTCGTGCTTTCTTGGCACCAATGGCAGGAGTAAGTGACGTAGCACTACGCTTGCTGTGCAAAGAGATGGGAGCAGGACTCGTAGTAACAGAGCTTACCAGCATTCACGCCATTATTGCAAAAGAGCGGCAACTCAGGCAAGAAAACAAGCAGATAAATGAGTTCATCGAGTTTTCTCAAAGAGAAAAACCAATCGCAATCCAACTTTTTGGTTCTGACCTTGAAGTCTTGGAAAAAGCTGCAAAGATAGTGGAGCCTTATTTTGATTTAATTGATTACAACATGGGTTGTCCTGCACCTCACATCACACAACAAATGGCAGGTGGGGCCCTCCTTCAAAATGAAAATCTTACAAGAAAGATATTTCGAGTATTGGTCTCAAGCGTCAAAAAACCAGTTACACTCAAGATGAGGGCCGGAGTAGAAAACCAACTTGTATTCAAAAAGATAGCAAAAATAGCACAAGAAGAAGGAATTCAAATGATCACACTCCACGCAAGAACCGTAAAGCAGGGATACTCTGGAAAATCTGATTGGAGTCTCATTAAGGAGTTAAAAGAAACAGTAGAAATCCCGGTGGTCGGAAACGGTGATATTACAACACCAGAACACGCAAAGCAGATGCTTGATCAGACTGGATGTGATTATGTCATGATAGGGCGCGGCGCAATGGGCAATCCGTTCATATTCAAACAGATCAACGATTACCTTTCAACTGCCTCGTATCAAAAATTCCCCCCAAACTACAAAATCGAGGTTTTTTGCAAGTACCTTGACTATGCTGATTCGTACAAAATCAGATTTGCAAGCATCAAACAACAGGCACTGCGTTTTACAAAAGGACTCATGGGTGGAGCACAGCTGAGGTCAAGAATCATGACTACAAGCACCATCGACGAGCTAAAAGCTACGATGGTTGAAGCTGCATGATGATCCGCATATGTATAAATACGAAAAATGTTGCGGCTACGTATGCCCGTAGATCCTGTCTGTGGAATCGAGATGGATGAGAGCTTAGCAGTAACGTACGATTACGAAAACAAAAAATACTTTTTTTGTTGCAACGGCTGCAGGCGTATCTTCAAAAAAAAGCCAAAAAAATGGTCAAAAAAGGCCTAAAGTGGGTACCTGCCACACATTCTGCAAAACTTCGAGTTTGTTTCTATTGGCTGGTGACAATCAGGGCACTTGTTGTCTGATTCGTTTGGCGTCTCCAACTCATAGTATTTTCTGTAGATCTCATAGTAATGCAATGATTCTTTTGTTCTGATCGTGACGCCGTCTTTTTCTTTAATTTTTTTGATCTTTTCAAAAAATATGCTGTCTGGTATTACGAATTCAAAAAACTCCGTGAGGCCTTGCGTTCCTGCACCTTCCTGCATGGGGGATTTTTGCCGCCAGCATATCGATTTTGGTATCTTATCTTCAAACGCCTTCCTTAAGATCCATTTGCCGAATTTTTTACCTCCTTCTTCACGAACCTTAAATTCAACCGGCAGGTTTTGTGCAAATTCAACTACCTTGCTGTCACAAAAAGGTGATTCTACGTCAACACCCAAGGCCTTGCCTATTTTGTGAGATGGAAAATGCATTATTTTGGCGATCCTTTGAAGATCAAGTTCTAAGTCTTTTTGGTTTTTATTTAACAAAAAGTTGTATCCTGCAAACAACTCATCCGCACCGTCTCCTGTTACCATCTTGTTATATCCTGCATTTTTTATTTCAGTTAGTGCAAGATACGGCACAACGTTGTTCCGTATCTCGATGTCGTTAAAGTTCTTTAGGATCTTTATGGTGTTCTCAATGCCATTTGAGACATCTATGGCATCACACATCTTGATCGAATGAGGCATGTCAAACCGCTGAGCGACTAACTGGCAGTAGGTAAGATCGGATGCAAGAAAATCTTTTGATATGATCGAGACTGCCCGGATCTTTTT
>JBFLWI010000010.1:0-27238 GCA_040757675.1 Thermoproteota archaeon
ACTAGTACCGTGAGGGAAAGCTGAAAAGTACCCCGGAAGGGGGGTGAAAAGTGCATGAAACCTACTGGTTACAGACGTGGGTGGCATGGAAGATGATTTTTCCAGATTAGAGGTCCTAGCAATAGGGCTGAAGGTTTGGGTCTCTAGTCATCAGTGTCATCCGTTCCGTCTAGAAACACGGGCCAAGGAGCTTACTGTCATGGCGAGCCTAAACCTTAACAGGGTGAAGGCGAAGGGAAACCGAATTTCCGCAGCATCCGCGAGGGAAAGCGTGTGAAAGTGCGTAGAGTCATGGCGGCAAGGCTAGAAGCCGAGCGATCTATCCCTGAGCAAGCTGAAGGCGGGCGAAAGCCCGTTGGAGGGCTGAAGCAGTTCTAACGTGCAAATTGTTTGTCTGACTTGGGGATAGGGGTCAAAAACCAATCTAGCTCGGCGCTCGCTAGTTCCAACCGAAGCATCCCGTAGGGTGTCCTTTGTGGAGACAGCACTTCCTGTAAAGCACTGATAGGGTGGAGCGGGGGAGAAATCCCTCACCACCTCTTCAAACTCTGAATGGATGTGCGTCGTAGAAGCAGGGAGACGGGTTTGCGTGACGTAAGGTTCGCAACCGAGAGGGGTTTAACCCAGACCAAAGTTAAGGTCCCTAAGTTTGTGCTAAGTGTCAAGCGAAAGAGCGTCATTACGCCAAGACAGCAGGGAGGTAAGCTCAGAAGCAGCTATCCTTTAAAAAGTGTGTAACAACTTACCTGCCGAGCGTGATGGCCTCGAAAATGGACGGGGCTAAAGCACAGCACCGATACTTTGGATACTTGTCTTAGGACAAGTCATGGTAGGTTGGCGTAGTGATTGGGTCGAAGCAGGGCCGTGAGGTCCTGTGGACCGATTACTATTGCAGATCTTGGTAGTAGTAACAGCATAGTAAGGTGAGAATCCTTACCTTCGCAAGTGCAAGGGTTTCCAGGCAATGCGTCATCAGCCTGGAGTTAGTCGGTCCTAAGAATAATCTCAACAGAATTATTCGAACGGGAAACTGGTTAATATTCCAGTACCGGGTAAAGAGCGCTATTACCTATACGATCGCTTTAAGATAGGACAAGTACAACCGTCGTTGTATCTAACTTTTCAAGGGTTGGGGAGTGTCGTAATGACGAGAACCAATTCGAGGGAGGAATGGCTTGGCGTTAGCTGAGTTTGTTCGAGTCTTGGGGACCGTGAAAAATCGTGTAGGGAGCAATTTACCATGTCCGTACCGAGAACCGACACAGGTGCGCTGGATGAGAAGTCCAAGAAGTATCGGGTATACCGTAGGCGAGGGAACTCGACAAATTAGTCCTGTACCTTCGGTATAAGGGATGCCTGCAGTCCTAATGAGAAATTGGGACAGCAGGTTGCAATAACAAGGGGGTTCCGACTGTTTAATAAAAACACAGGTGACTGCTAGTCCGAAAGGATGTGTATAGTCACTGAATCCTGGCCGGTGCTGGTACCTAAAACTTGGGTTCAACCGAGCTAAGGGCCAGTTAACGCCGGGAGTAACTCTGACTCTCTTAAGGTAACAATTGGATTGCCTTAGTAAAATCTGGCTGTATGCTGGAAAGTCTGAGAATGTCAAGCTAGATTTTCAAAATTTTGAAAATCTGAAAATGCTGTGACTGCAGATAATCAGCAGGAAAGACTAGATGAAAATCTAGAATCCTCAGAGACTATATGCCAGAAATCGTTTTGAACGATTAAGATATAGTCCGACCCCTGTAGCGATACAGGGAAGTTTGCATTTGCAAACTCGCCTCATTGTTCTAACAATAAGGTCACTCAAGTAACAGAAGTGAGCCAAATGCCTTGTCGGGTAAGTTCCGACGTGCATGAATGGAACAACGAGAGCCCCACTGTCCCCGCCTACAACCCGGTGAAGCTACATAAGGTGGACGAACAGTCCATCATCTTCCATCGGGGAGAGAAGACCCCGTGGAGTTTTACTGCAGCTTGTGCTTGCGGTATAGTAGACATTGCATAGCGTATCTGGTAGCCATGCTTAACTTCCTCCGGGGAGTTAAGAAGCGTCGATGTAACACCAGACTCTGTTTGCAGTATCGCTTATCAGGTGAAGACCTGAGACACGTGCAGGTGGGCAGTTCGGCTGGGGCGGCACCCCTTTGAAAAGATATCAAAGGGGCCCAAAGTTCAGCTCAAACGGGTCAGAAATCCGTTGAAGAGGGCAAAGCCAAAAGCTGGATTGACTGGATCTCCAAACGCACGGGATCCAGAGACGAAAGTCGGGCTTAGCGATCCTTCGTGTGCCCACTATTGGGGCCCGGAGGTGACAGAAAAATTACCCCAGGGATAACAGGCTCGTCGCGGGCGAGAGCTCCTATCGACCCCGCGGTTTGGTACCTCGATGTCGGCTTTTCCTATCCTGGTCCTGCAGCAGGGGCCAAGGGTGAGGCTGCTCGCCTATTAAAAGGGAACATGAGCTGGGTTTAGACCGTCGTGAGACAGGTCGGTCTCTGCCTGATGGAAGCGTGGCTATCTGAGGGGAAGTTGCTCCGAGTACGAGAGGAACAGAGCAGCGTGGCCACTGGTTTACCGGTTGTCTGACAAGGCAGGCCGGGCAGCTAAGCCATTTGGGCTAAGTGCTGAAAGCATCTAAGCACGAAACCCTTCCCGAGACAAGATAGCCCTTCTTACGATGGAGGTCGGCAGTAGAAGACTGCGTTGATAGGATGGAGGTATAGATCACAAGCTTCGGCGAGTGGTGAGCCTGCCATTACTAATAGACCAACGCACTGGTTAGCCACATTACATAGAGACTATGCGCGATGATTTTTTTAATTTTGATCACACCTAGTGTAAACTAGGTACACGACTTTGCATTACGATTTTGTTTGTCTGAACAAATGATTCGATTATGAAATTCATAACATTTCCTGAAAACTAAACTATGCTTTTTATAGTTATTTTTCAAAATCTGTGTAATTGGTTACGGCAGCAATCATCGACGACGACAAAGACACAGTAGATGTGTTTGCAGAATACCTTGAATTGTTAGGTGTAAGGGTGGTTGCAGTCGGGTATGATGGTAAGCAGGCTGTTGAAATCTACAAAAAATACACACCAGATGTCTTGTTTTTAGATATGCTGATGCCAGAGTATGACGGAATTTACGGCCTCAAAGAGATCAAAGCAATGAACCCACACGCCAATGTAGTCATAATAACTGCTGACATAAACAAAGATGCAGAAGACCGATTAGAAGACCTACATCCAACTGAGATTATCTTCAAGCCTTTTGATATGGACAAGATAAAAAGAATACTTGAGGAAATTAAAAAACCAAAGAGTACTGGGTTTATGGCAACAGATGCAAAAAGGGCGCTTGTAAGCTTCACTATAACAGAAACACTTTTGGAGCTGAGTCCGTCGGCTTCAAACGAGGTAGGTGACCGCCTTTACGCCAAATACAATTGCTATTTTTCTGACTGCCTTGAACGCCCAGAATATCTAAAAGACATACTCTATGAGATGTTTGGAGAAGGCTCGTCAGCCGTAATAAAGACAATTAGAGACAAACTCAAAAAATTCGAAGACCAACAATCAATATCCAATTTTCTTTTCGTTCTTGCTAAATAACTTGCAAACTCAGACATCACCACTCAGTAAGGTCTTTCCCCTATCGCTACTGGCAATAGTTGCAATTGCAGTAATTACTGCAAATTATTTTGGCCAAATGTATGCCACACTTACTTCAGATTTTGCAAATCTATTCATCACTGCTCTTTTACTGTTTACGTCAATACTGTTTTTGATAAGAGATAGAGGACGTGGTGATCTTGGTAAGGCGTGGATGTGTTTTACGGTGGTTGTCATACTGTGGTTTGTCGCCGAACGCATCTGGTTGGTTTACGATCTGACGGATGGTGGTGATCCATGGCCATCAGAAGCGGATTATTTTTGGCTGGCAGGATATCCAATTTATTTCCTATTTACTTTTTTTTATCTAAAACCATTTAGAAGATCGATTTCTAAGACGTTGATGTTTTCTGCATCTGCAGTTACTGTGTTGGTAGCTGGATTTTTAGTAAGCTCGATTTTTGAAGAAAACTCAATCAGCTTTGAAGCAATACTTGGTATTGCATATCCTGTGCTGGATACAGTGTCGATTACCCCAATAATAATTGGGCTCGTTTTGTTCCTCAAGGGGCAGGTGAGCTTTTTGTGGTCATGTCTGTTTATTGGAATGCTCTGTTTTGTTATAGCTGACTATGGCTTTCTTTTTCTCTCGTTGGACGAAGAATACTATAGCGGTCATGTAATCGACATACCGTATCTTTGGGCGTATCTTTTCTTTTTGTTTGGCTCTAACAATTATGCCAAGATATTCAAAATACGCAGCAAAGACAACAGATTCAACAATCAAGAAAAGCTCAGATGAGCATTGCAACATGTTGTGCCTAATAGATCTCAATTTTACCAACTTTTTTATGCTGGAGGCGACTTTGTACCATAATGGCCGAATCCTTACAGCACAAATTTTATGATTCAAAATGCAAGCAGCTCACAGAGGAAAAAGAGATCCGATTCGCAGGAATAATTGACGAGAGTGGCCAGTTGGTTGCAGGGGGTTTTAAGGAAGGCCTCACACCGCTTGAAGATGACGAATCAAAATTGAGCGGGTTTATGGAATTTGCCTCAAGAATCTCACTCCGAAAGGAATTTGACAAAACACTCGGACCAATAAACTATATTGCAGCAAGACGGGACAGGCTAGTCCTGATAAGCTTCCCATTTCCAGTCACCAAGTTTGTATTATTGATATCTGCGGAACCCACAGTGGACATTGAGAGCCTTGCAAGTAAGGTAATGACCATCTTCAAAGACCTGCCGTCGACTGGTAGATTTGATTTTGAAAAAAGCTAACTTTTTTTAGCTAGCGTATGAGGGTATGATATGAACGAAGCATACGTTTTACTTAATGTCGATTATAAAGAACAAAAAAACATAATCGAGCAAGCAAAAAAGGTACCTGCTGTCAAAGAAGTCAAGACAGTGTACGGAATTTATGATGTTTTGATAATACTGGAATCCGACAACATGCAGGAAATAAAGAATGCAATAGATGTCAACATACACAATATAGATGGAATCAACAACCTGACCTCCCTCATTTCAGTGAAATAATTGGTCCAAGAGTATGAAGTAATTGTAGTTGGAGCAGGGCCAGCTGGTTTGTCTGCAGGAATTTTCGTCGCAAGACAGAAAGCATCATGTCTTGTGATATCAAAAGATCTTGGAGGGCAGCTAAACCTCATACCAAAACTTGAAAACTATCCTGGGATGATGATGTCAAGCGGCCCACTTTTGGCAAAGACACTTGAGAATCAATATCTGGTGCTCGGAGGCGAAATGACGTATGATACGGTAGAAAAAATTGATGAAATGGAAGGTGGACTCAAAGTAAAAACAGCTCGTTCAGAATATGTGGCAAAAGCAATAGTTCTTGCCCCAGGTAAGGTTCCAAACAGCCTCGGTGTTGCAAATGAAAGTCAGTTTGCAAACAAAGGCGTGCATTATTGTACAAAATGTGACGCGCCGTTCTATCAGGGCCGCACCACTGCGACAGTTGGCGTGGGTGGATATCTCTTAGAGTCAGGAATTCTGCTTTCACGAATGGCATCAAAAGTGTATTTGATCTACAAAGGTGGAGGACTAGGCGGAGACAAAGACATGATAGAGGCAATCAAGAAAAAAGAAAATGTTGAGCTGATTCCAAATACGTCAATCAAATCAATTTCCGGCAGCAACACGTTACAACAGCTCACATTAGTGGATAACTCTGGTGTTGAAAAAACGATCAATGTTGATGGGCTCTTCATAGAGATGGGCTCGAAGATCAATTTGGATTTTGTCAAACACTTGGTGAGCATTAACCAGAAAGGCGAAATCGAAGTCTCTGATGGAGGCAAGACGTCGCATGCCGCAATATTTGCAGCAGGCGATGCGACAAACATCCCATACAAGCAGATTGTTGCTGCCTGTGGCGACGGCGCAGCAGCAGGGCTGTCCGCATTCAACTACATTGAGAAGCTAAAGGGTAAGCCTGGAATCCGAGCTGATTGGAAAAAGACCATCGGTGACACCGTATTCCACTATTGAGCCGATAACAATCAGTTAACTTTTATTTTCAACACCTCTTGTCAGTCTTATGGGTAAACAAACCGAACCAAACGTAGTAGGCGTCAACGTACTAAAGCAGAATGGCGTGGACATAGACGAGCTCATACGACTTCTAGTTTATAACGCATCAGTCGAGTTTACGGCGTACTATTATTTCACGAACCTTAGAATGCACTGCACGGGCATCGAAGGTGAGGGAATAAAAGGTGTAATCGAGGATGCCAGATTGGAGGACCTGAGCCACTTTGAATCATGTCTCTCACGAATCTATGAGCTTGGAGGAAGCCTGCCAAACGACGCAACCGAGTTCATAAAAATGTCTGGCTGCGAGTTTCTACAACTTCCGCCAAACAAGACAGACATTAGGGCAATAATGGAAAAATGTCTCAAAGCAGAACAAGGTGCAATCGTCAACTGGAACAAAATCTGTCAGATGACGTACGGAAAGGATCCTGCAACATATGATGTGGCAAAAGACATCCTACGAGAAGAAATAGAACACGAGGCATGGTTCTTGGAGCTTCTCTATGGAAGGCCTTCTGCACACATGCGGAGAAAATTCCCAGGCGAAAGACCCCACACACACAAGCATTCAAGGGCGTTGGGATAATCTTTCATATTTTCTTTTTAATAAAAATGGCTTTGATGAAAACACAACTCCTGCTTGTAGCATTTGTGATGTTTTTTGTAATTTCATTTGATGCTGCATTCGGCCATGGCATAGGTTACGAAACACTACCACCGCAAATGCTTGAGGGTAGAATGGTGGCAATGGAGGTAAATTCTAATGTGGACAACGCAACAGGTAGAAAACAAATCACATTTGCAATGTTTGACACAAACACCGGAATCACAGTGCGAAACATCAAGTACCACATACAGACAATCAAAGCATCGACGCCTATCTTTGAAGGGACTTTTGATGCAGCAAACGGAATACTTGTCTTTGATTTGATTCCAGACGGTTCCAAAGAAATTACGATCGCAAAAAAATCAGACAGTGACTTCTTTGGGTCTTTGATTGGTGGCAAAGACTCAATTGAAGCAAGAGGTGACATATTCAAACACGGCGGATTGTACAAGTTCAAAATAGACATACTGGAGGCAGAAAACTATTCAAAGTCAAAAAACAAGCCGGTACTCTTTGAGTCTGGAATCTCGTTTCCCGAAGTCAGCGTACTTGAAATAAATGACGACAATTACGGCATCCAAAAAATTCAGGCGATAACCTACTATGAGACGCTTGATTCGCTAAACTATGATGCAAAAACAAAATCAATACAATTTACGATGCCATTTGAGTGGACTGCATCCAACATAAATCAAACCACCGTCATACATCAAGAAGTATCTATTCCAAAAACATTTGGTTCATTGCAGGTCTCAGAGTATGGCGCAACAATAAACGGCATTGAGCTTCCCGCTCAATCAATCACCGTGGATGATTTTGGCAAAGAAAATAGGGTCATCCATCTGCTGGTGTATCAAAATGAGATTTTCAAGTTATATGAAACACAGAAAACTCTAGATAAAATCGACTTTGAGATCTTTCCCAAAACAGACGATCTATTAGTTGTGGCAGCAACTGACAACGTTCAGTACAAAATAGCATTGACTACAAAACCTCGGCATGTTTTTGCAGATGATGATGTCACATTTATGTTCAAAATACATGACATATTTTTGTTCGATAAAGTGGTTTCAACTACGTTTGATTTTATGATAGAATCTGGCGGAAAACAACTCTACAAGACAAGCACAAAAAGCACCGATGAAAAAGACAAATGGAACGAAATCGTCTTTTCAGTACCAAAAGATGCCGCAGACAAGCTAGTCCTTCACTTCGAAAACCTTGGTGGCAACAAGCTGGCAAGATCGGAGATCCCAGTGCTGATAAGCAAAAATGAAGACCAAATCCCATCATGGATAAAAAACACAGCAGATTGGTGGTGTGAAGGTTCAATCTCAGATGGAGATTTCCTCAAAGGCATTGAGTATTTGATTTCACATGATGTCATCGTGATACAGGCCATTCAACAATCCGGCTCTGAGAAGACGGTTCCTGCATGGGTCAAAAACGATGCGTGCTGGTGGGCAGATGGTAGTATCTCTGATGCTGAATTCATAAATAGTGTTGCGTTTTTAGTCAAAAATGGTATCATAAAACCCTAAATTCGGTGTTATCTTGAGATGTGTAAATGATATTGAGGTATTTGTTGGCTGCGATCAAACGTCATGCTAAAACTTATGTAGTTGTATACTCGGATGGACGATAACGGATGCAACAAGAATTTGTCACCGTTGACAACTCTAAAATTCGCTATCTCAAGGCAGGCTCCTCTAAAAGAAATCTGATTTTAATTCACGGTCTTGGTGCATCTGCAGAAAGATGGGAGCGAGTCATTCCTTACTTTAGCAAGGATTTCACCGTACTTGTACCGGATCTGATCGGATTTGGCCAAAGTGACAAACCAAACGTCGACTACACCACAGAATTTTTTGCAAACTTTATTGGGCAATTTCTGGAAAAACTCAGAATCAAAGAATCAACAATGATGGGCTCATCGCTTGGAGGACAGATCGCAGTCGAATATGCTGCACAAAACCAACAAACCGTTGACAAGCTCGTGCTTGTCTCCCCGGCTGGGGCCATGAGGCAGTCCACCCCTGCCCTAGATGCATATATTATGGCTGCACTGTACCCGGATCCGACCAGTGCAAAGAATGCATTTACTATGATGACTGGCAACAACAAACCAGTCAGCGATGAGATTGTGGAAAGCTTCGTTGAGCGCATGAGGATGCCAAACGCCAAGTTTGCATTCATGTCGACACTCCTTGGACTCAAAAACGCACCAGAGATCTCTGCCAAGCTTGAACTGTTGCATGTGCCGACACTGATTGTCTGGGGCAGTCTTGATCCGGTGATTCCAGTCAAGTATGCCGAGTATTTTGTCAAAAAAATAAAAGACTGCAGGTTTTACCAGATGGAAAACTGCGGTCATAATCCGTATGTGGAAGACCCAAGCGGTTTTTCAAAAATAGTTCTTGAATTTCTCAAAAATCGCAGCTAGGCTTAAATAAGTATTGTGGTAAATAATACCAATGACTGGTAATGACGACCAAACAAATTATGCAGAGATGTTTCAACAATGGGTGCAAAAAGGAGGCAAGGCACAAGCCGAGTTCGTAAAGGCGTTGTGCTCCTATATGGAAAGCAACCAAAAGTTTGACCCGCTACAGACAATCAAGGATCTCACAGCAAAAACCGCACAAGCCCAGCAAAGCTTTGTCAGCAACATGACGGCGCTGCAAAAAAACGCAATGGAGCAGCTCTTCAACATGAGTGGTATGATGCAGAACTTTATGGGTTGTGGTGCATTCAAGACTACTGTTGGAAGCAATGGTAGAATCTCCATTCCTGAAGCAGAACGTGAAGCCTTGAAGATAAACGAAGGCGACCTAGTTCAGGTGCTGATTATGCCGCTTGACAGAAAAAAGAGCAAATAACATCTACTCATCTTTCTTTTATCCACTGGACCAGCTCAGGCAGGATCTGTTTTTGCGAGTATGAGCTTGCAATCATGCCAACGTGCCCAGTTGGGTACACGCGGAGTGTCTTGTCCTCACTGCCTACGGCATAGTACAATGGCATGCTGCATTCTGGTGAAACGAGGTGGTCACCTACTGCCGTCTGGATGAAAATGGGCATGGTTATCTGCTTGAGGTCCACCCGCCTACCACCAACTATCATCTTGTTTTGAATCAACAGGTTTTCTTGGTACACGTCTTTGATCCATTGCCTGAACAGCTCACCTGGTATGGGTGGAGTTTCGCTTAACCATTTTTCGACTCTGAGGAAGCTGTCTACGAAATCTTTGTCGTGGATGTTTTTGAAGAATCTATAGTATTTTTCTAGGCCCTGCTCAAACGGCTTGAGTATTGAAAAGCAGTAATACATGAACTCAGGTGGCATGTTTCCAATGGTGTCGACAAGCTTGTCTACATCAATGTGTTTTGCCATGTTGCTCACCACGGTAATGTCCTTCCATCCATCTATGACTGGTGCCGTAGCTATGAGGTTTCGCACCTTTTGCGGATACAGAGATGCATAAATTGCTGCAATTGTACCACCAGTGCAATATCCCTGTACTGAGACGCTCTTGTTGTCAGTCTCATTTTTTACATACTCGATGCAGTTGTCCATGTATGTGTTGACATAGTCATCAAAATCGAGGTACTTGTTGATGTTGGATGGGTTTCCCCAGTCTATCAGGTAGGTGTCTATTCCGCCTTCCAGCAGCTTTCTAACCCAGCTTTTCTTTGGCTGAATGTCCAGAATGTGATACCTGTTAATTATCGCATAACTTATGACGAGTGGAACTCTGATTTGTTTTTCAACAAGCGGCCGAAAGTGGAGCAGCCTTACTTTGTCTTCTTCGTACACGACATCGTATGGGCTTGATTCGAGTGTTATCTCATCTGGTGCAGGTACGAGCTTTGGCGCATCGGCCACATTTTTCGTAAATGTAAGGAATTCCTGAACCAATCTTGGGTCAATCGTGTCGTTTTGCATTTGCGACCTCCTTTTCTAGTTTGGTTACTCGTTTTCTGAGCTGGTGTATCTCTTTGTAGACTTCGTCGATCTCCTTTCTTGTCGGCAGTCGTAATGAGTGGAGCGCAACATTTAGGATGTTTTCCCAATGCTTTGTGAGCTCCAGCTCTGCTGATACAAGTTTGCCATAATTTTGGCCAAATCTCTCAGAGTCAAATAACTGTGTAAAGTCGTTTTCAAAAATGTCGATCCAGATCCGCTTGTAGGCCTCAAGTTGCTCGGAGTCAGTTGGGAGGCTTATTGCCTTGGCATCTACTTTTTTTTGTGCTTCACTCCATGTTTCTGAAAGTTGCTTGTAGTACTCGATTAGCCTTTGGTTAAATTCCACCATGCTTTCGTATGACTCTATCAGCTCAGTTGAGATCTTTTTCATGTCATTTGTCCAGTTCCTCATGGGCCCAACAGAGGTGAGTGCCACGGGTTTTCCCGACATGAGGTGTAGCAGGTCGGTCCAGAACAATGAAACGTGTTTGAAATAATCGAGCGGGAGATTGACGTCTTGTGACATGCTAATTAAATACAAGTTTTCACAATAAAAAGATCGCCTTTCTAATATGGCTCAAACTAATCTCATGGTGGCAAATAATGGATAAAGAACAAGTCTGCGATGCAGTAAAGAAACTAGATTCAAAGATCCGCTTTGTGGGCCTAATTAACAACAAAGGCAAACTCATAGCGGGTGGAATGGTTGAAGGCAAAAAGCCGTTTGAGGATGAAAAAAAGGACGAGATGCTGTACCTTGAGCTTGCACTTCGGGTCAGGATGCGACAAGAGTTTGATGCCGAGCTTGGACCGGTTAGATTCGCAATGTCATATAGGGACAAGGTGATAGTCATGAGCTTCCCATTGAAAAATGAGATACTTTTGGTCTCTGCGGAAAAAGACATGGACTTTTCAAAGTTCCCATTTAGCGTACTCAAGATACTTGAGCAGTACCAGAACTGAAAATATTAGATTGGTTTAAGATACGAAAAATACCATTTTAGCACATGTTACCGACTACCTTCGTATTTGCGGTTTTGGTACTTTTTACGATGCCTGCATTCGCAGACGTCTGGGTACCAGAAAACGAGTATGTGGGATATTTTGATTCACAAGGCGTTTACACCGTTGTAGGCGCAGTTAAAAATACTGAAAGCTACGCAATCACTCCGACGGTAACAATTGTGGTCAGTGCAGGAGACAAAATTACAGTCACGCAGAAGCTCCCAACGGTATTCCCAAACAAGGACATTCCATTTAAGATCCAAATTCCCCAAGTTACAGACCCTAACGCATTACTTGAAGACCCACTTGTGAGCTTCCAAAAACAAGATGGTGTGACACACTCAAACGTTGAGGTGATCTATGACAAAACTCTCAAAAAACATAGAGATGGCCATCTCACCGGAAGAATAATCAACAAAGGCAACGTCACAGAATATGATATCAAAGTATATGCGACCATCCACGGCGACAAACACGTCTTTTTGGATGTCGGCAAAAACATTGAAAAGATAGACAAGATCGAACCAGGCCAGATAATTGAATTCACAATGTATCCTGATCCGTTATTTGCAGATGATGTCAACTACTATAGCTGCTTTGCAATAGGTGATGAAACCATAGTGCCACTATATGCACTCAGAAATGGGGAACGCTTTGACTTTAGGTATGATTCCACTGCCTCATTTACAGTAGCAGGATTTGATGAGACTGGAACCAAACTGTACATAAATGGTATAAACTCGTTCAAAGTGCCTACCTTTGTCAATTTCGAGTTTCCAAAAATATCTGATGGTGAGAAGTTCGACGTACTTGTAAACGAAAAACCAGTCGAATTCATCCAGAGCATAGATGAATATGGGAACTGGCACGTTGCGTTTGCTATGGAGGGTGCCTCACAAACCAAGATTCTAATCAGCGGATTTGAAAACCCAGCACAGCAAGTCGCATCCAAAGCTGATGTGATGACACAAGACTATGGATTGTTGTATTATGTTGTGCCGGCCGTGTTTGCAGCAGGGTTAGGCGCATATTTTTACTCGCGAAAAAAGAACATCGCTAGCTAGATTTTTGCACCTTTGGCAGCTTGATGATAAAAGTAGTTGGGTTATTTTTCACAGAGATTGTTCCTCTATGTCTTTCTATGATGTTTTTGCAGCTTGCAAGTCCAAGTCCTGTGCCTGTCTCCTTTGTTGTAAACAACGGTTTAAAGATCTGTGATAGGTGCTCCTCAGCTATTCCAGGACCTGAATCTTCCACTTCAATTATGACATCGTCTTTGTCTTCATGTGCTGAAATGGTTATCGTGCCGACACCATTCATTGCCTCAATTGCGTTGGTGATCAAGTTGCCAAAGACTACTTCCATTTTGTCAATATCGCATGTTATTTGCGGGTTGTTCTTTGGCAGGTGGAATTCGACATCGTCTGAGATTTGGTTGGTTTCTATTACTTTTTTCAAAATATCGTGCAATGAATGGTTTTGTAACTTGAGTGGGGGTAGCTTTACATAATTTAAGACATCTTCAATTAAGCGATACATCTTTCTTGCTTCCTTCTCAATTAGTGAGAGTTGATCAAGTGATTTTTTATCAAGCTTGTTTTTTGAATTTTTTCTAACCATCATGGCATAATTGATAATGACTGTTAGTGGATTTCTCATGTCATGAGTTATTCTTGATGTGAGCTCACCAATGTGGGTCAGTCGGTCATATTTCTGCTCAATGTCTGTGACATTTTTTTCTGACATGTAGTAGTGCTATATGAACATCATATTTTATCTTATATGGTGTCAAAAAAATAAACAACGTTGAGTTGAGTTTTTTGTTCCTAACAGATTGTAAAAAATGGTGCTGAAGGACCTGTTGGGATACCATGGTCTGGCAAGGGAGAATTATGGCATTCGGTCCATCAGACCTATCTTGACATATTATGCATGACTAGTATTGTTGTGTATGTCTGCTTGATACAAACAAGGAACAATCTACAAGAGGTAGCTACTTTGAACATTCTTTTAGTTACGAGCTGAATTATCCGTCGTCTACAAAAGATTGTTTAATGTTTAATTACAAAAATGCCAAGTTGTTAGTCTTTTTTGTAATTCATGATAAATACGTTGGATACGTAACCCACTCAATGACGCATATTTACAAAATGATTGCAACACCATACACACCAACCGTTGATGCAGGAGGATGATGATGTGGCAACAGCATATGTTCTGATTAATTGTGATTTGGGTGCGGAAGGATCAGTCATCTCACAACTCAAATCGCTTGATAATGTCAAAGAAGTACACGGCACATTCGGCGCCTACGATGTTTTGGCAAAACTCTCCTCAGAAAAAACTGAAAACATACGCGAGACAATAACTTGGAAGATACGAAAGATAAACCAAATACGTTCAACGTTGACACTAATGGGAATCGAAGGACAGGAATAACCTACTACATACATCTGGGCAGATTCCCATCGTGTTTTTCTTTATACTCGTTGAGGAGACTCTTGCTTAATGCGTCGTATTCTCTTGTTGCAAAATAGCGAAACCTTTTGGAATCGCATACGCAACTAGTCGTCAGGGCGTCCGTGATACTTTTTTTCAGATTTGTGGTGCCGCCTATATACAGGATCTTCATTGCCGCATGCATCATGTATACGCCAGGTGATTCGGGAAGCTTTGATGTCTGTTCTGAATTAAAATCGAGCCACTCTGACCAAGCTACTTCCATGGCTTTGATACTCGGGTGAGTTTTAAATCTCTAGTTATCTAGGAGACTTTTTAGTCCCACACATCTGTTTCTGATGGTGACTTCGGTTACACCTGCTGCAACAGAGATGTCTTTTTGTGAGCGGATCTCACCATTTGATACGCATGCAAGATACAGTGCTGCAGCCGCAAGGCCCATCGGATCTTTTCCTGCGACCATGCCGATCTTTTTTGCCTTGTTTAGGATTTCTATTGCCTTTCTCTTGGTTCGCTCGCTTAGGTTTGCCATGCTTGCTATTCTTGCTATTCCCTTCGTTGGGTCGGCAACAGGCATTTTGAGGTCAAGTTCTTTGTATATGAGCCTATAGCATCTTGCTACGTCCTTTCGCCTTATGTTGATGCTTTCTGCTACGTCGTCCAGAGTTCTTGGTGTCTCAGTATTTCTGCATGCTGCGTACAGGCAAGCTGCAATCAAGCCATGAATTGAGCGGCCTCTGACAAGTTTCTTCTCCATCGCCTTTCTGTAAATGTAAGCCGCTTTCTCAATAACAGAATCTGCAAGGCCCATCTTGTCTTTCATCTTTCCAAGCTCATTTAGTGCTTGGCGCAGATTTCGATCCGCTGATGTGTGTGCCTGAGTTCTACTGTCCCATGTTCTAAGTCTGTCAATTGAGCTCTTCATTGATGCAGACAGTGGTTTACCTGTTGCATCTTTGTCTGTGGAGCCAATCACGGTGGACAGTCCCATGTCGTGCATTGTAAGTGAGGTGCCTGCTCCTACTCGACTTCGGTCTGATTCGTCGTTTGAGAAGGCCCTCCATTCGGGACCTGACTCTTCGAGTTTTTCTGCTGCAACAAAGCCGCAGTTTCTGCAATACATTTCACCAGTAGTCATGTCCGTCTGAAGCGTGTTTTTAGCACATGAAGGACATTTGGCTTGTGACGAGATCATCAGATATGTATATGCGTGTTTCACTTATTAGGGCTTTTATCCAATTTCACTGATTATTTGTGTGTAGGTTGAGCTAATCGCCACATTCTAGAGTTTTAGAATGATTATGTGTTATTTTTTCGTGGAATATTCCTTGAGTTTTTCTGCAAGCTTTCTGAAGACTTCGTTGACACTCACGTCAATTAGGTTGATCGTCGCATTGTCTTTTATGATCTGTTTTTCATATTTTTCTTTTATCGCAAACATGACTGAGGACCAATGCAAAATGCCTTTGAGCTTTTCATCTATTATGGAGTTTGTATCTGGAAAATTAAATGATTGAAAGACTATGCCATTTGCCCAGTTGATGGTAGGAATGGCTCCACCCGCAGTCTTGCTACTAAATGCAATCTGCCTCATCCAGTCTTCAAAATTGTATTCTATTACCTCGTGTATGACAAGGCGTTTCCATGGTTCAATGACTATCTCCAAGTTGCATATTGTGCAAAAACCCAAGATTATATAATTTTCAAAACATGGGTGCTGCTAGATAGATCTATTAGGCCATTGTCTGTCTAATTTGAACAGACAACATCTCATATTTTATTCGGTAAATGGAGATTGGGGATTATACCATGAATCAAAAAGAAATGGTTGAGGCGCTGGCTTTTTTTTGGCCTTGAAGAAATCGACTCTAAAGTGTATATGGGATTGCTCCAGACAGGCCCAGTCTCCGTTGGCGCACTCTCATCAAAATTAGATATTGACAGGGGCAAGACGTATCGTGCCTTAAACAGGCTGCGAAACATGGGTGTGGTGACTACTACTTTTTCCAACCCTACTCTGTGCTCTGCGGTATCACCCTCCGAAGCACTGCAAATAATCATGGAAAGAAAGCAGGATGAAATAACTACAATGAAGAACCTGTCTCAGAAAATAGTCCAAGACATAAGCATAATTACAAAACAAAGCGACATACAGGAAGTGTCATCATTTGTGATAATCCAAGGCCGCTCAAACATCTATTCCAGAATAAGTAAGCTGCTCCAAAAAGCATCAGGTATGGTCTACATTGTTGCGCCTTCAGATGACCTAATGAGGATGTACCATACTGCGATTCCTGAGAGAATTCAGTTACTAAAAGAAAATGGCACCGAAGTACGTATATTGACTGAAATCTCCAGCCAAAAAGAATTGGCATTTGTCGACAGACTCAACCCAACAGAGATCCGACTAGGAAAGCTACCATCTAAGAGCAGGATGATCGTTGAGGAAAACAAACAACTGATCATGTCTGGGGCACTAAGCACCTCTATGGACCTAAACGATGAAAACGATTCTGTAATGCACACCAATTCGGCAGAAATGGTCAGCAACATGTTCAGCTTGTGCTCATTGCTATGGACCAAATCCAAGCAAGTAGAAATCATGATTGCGCCACGCAAAGTGAATGCACGATGATGGGATACAACTCGGTATATTGCGAGAACCTAAAACAAAAAAGAAAAACCAACTACAAAAGCGAGCAAATGAGTAAGAGAACTGACCTAATCAACGAATTGGTTGATCCAATCTGTGTGATTTCAAATGCAAACGAGATTCTCTCAAAACGCCTCAGTAAATTCGTCGACGACGAGACGCGAGCATATTTTGAGATGATCTCGCGCGCAGCAACAAAAACAAAGGCGATAATCGACGAGCTAAGAAACGAAAAAATCTTCGTCGCATACGCTGAAAAACCAACTAGTTGAATAATTAAAACCACAAAAATGATTATAACATAAGATTTATTGTGATTTATCATGGTGGGTCTTGGGGACAATCTTGCCGAGCTAAAGCTCCGAGTTCAAAAAGCACAAGAAGAGCTTGCACAGCTTGGCTCGCCTGCACCGCCTCTGCCTGAGATGATTGATACTACAAACATCATACGCATAAACGAATATCTTACCAAAAGTAGCGAGGGCAAGTCGAGGTTGATCTCAGCTTACGAGGATTATACAAAAAAACTCGAAGAAATCATAGCCTCGCTGCTCTCAATACAAGCAGATCTCAAGGACATAGTAAAAACAGAGGCCTCAATCATAGCCAAGTCCGACAGAAAAAGACAGAAAAAAAGTACCAAAAAATCAAAAAGAAGAAAAAGATAGCTAGTAGATTACGTCGCCTGCAGTAACTCTGATTGATTTTGAGTTTTGTTTTATTATTAATGCACCATCCTTGTCTAGCTTGACTGCTTTGCCGGCTATGGTCTGATCTTGGGTGATGACGCTGATTGTCTTTCCTATGGTGGATGATTTTTTCATCCACTGATTTATGATGATCTGTGTCTTGTCTGATGCGAAAAGTGTCAGTACCTTTTCAAGTTCTTCTAAAAAAGACTGGACAAGCTTGGCAGGCTTTGACTTGTCTTTTTGCTCTACGAGTGTGGAGACTCCGTAAAAGTTGGGACCACGTCTGATCTTTTTTTCTATTTGGTTTGGGTCTACCCTAAAGTTGATGCCGACTCCCAAGACAAGACTCTCGATTCGCGTTGACTCAATTGAGGCATCAATTATCATGCCTGCTACTTTCTTTCCTTTTAGCGTGAGGTCATTTGGCCACTTTAGCTCAGTTGTGATGTTGAGTGTTTTTTGAATGGCATTTGAGAGGGCAACAGCGGCAGCAAATGGCATCAGTGTGACTTTACCAACATCAAAGCTAGGTCTCAGCACAATTGACAACCAAATTCCACCCTTTGGCGAGATCCAGGTGCGCCCCTGTCTGCCTTTTCCGGCCTTTTGTATTTCGGATATAACTACGGTACCATCCTCATTTTGATTTTTTGAAATACTGGTAGCAAATTTTTGTGTGGAGTCTATTGAATCAAAGTAATAGATCTTTTTTCCCAATTGTTTTGTCTTGAGGCCGTCTGTTATTTCCCAAGGCAGCATCAAGTCGGTGATGCCGATGAGGCGGTAGCCGAGGTTTTGTTTTGATTCTATCTTGTAGCCGAGATTTTGAATTTTTTTGATGTGTTTCCAGACTGCAACGCGGCTGATTTTTAGAACCTCGCTTAGGTCTTCGCCTGAGAGGTACTCAGAATGGTGGGCCTTGAGGAACTGCAGTACCTTGACTAACCCAGTGTTGTCAGAAGATGTGTATAACAACAGTTTGTCTGATTTTATGTCAGATTTATAATTTCGATTTTTTTGAGCTAAAAGCCGATGTCTATGTCATAGCCACCGTCACCCATGTCGCCGCCTGCATCTGCACCTTCGCCAACATCGGCCGGTTGGTTTTCTGCGCCGGGCGGCACCTGTTCTGGTGGCACGTAGCTGTGCATCGACGCACCAATCATGGAAAACATCATGGAAAACATCATCATGTTCATCACGCCAAAGAACATCATCATCGGAAAGTCCATTCTATTTTGATCCATGAATTCTTGAAGCTGTTTTTTGTCACCCGTTTTGTATAGCTGGACCATCTGGTTCCACTTTTGCTCCATCTCGTGGACTCGTTGTTGAAGCTCGTTTGAGCCTTTTTCTGTGAGTTGCAGCTCAATTTTTTCGCCTCTAAAGAGGCCCTTCTTTTTCTCAGCTCGGATAAAGCCACGCTCTTCTAGTTTTTCCAGTATTTTGTTTAGCTCTTCTGGCGCTATTCCTGTCTTGGCCTGGATCTTGTCAAATTTTTTGGCGCCCTTTTTTATGGCTCCTAAAACAATTACGTCCTTTGGCTCTTCTTCCATGTATTTAGTTGGCATTTTTACGTATAAAGAATTTTTCGAATACGTTAAAATCGCATTGGTGTCAATCTTATTCATGGAACGAGATCCTCACACAGACGAGCAAATCCGCAAGATCTTATCGCTTAAGAATGTCGCAGTTGTAGGCATGTCAAAAAATGAGGAAAAGGCGGCAAACTATGTGCCAAGATACCTCATAAACCACGGCTACAACGTAATTCCGGTGAACCCTACGGCAGACAAGATACTTGAGCGCAAGTCGTTTGCGAACCTGACTGACATTGACCAACAAGTCGACATCGTGGACGTCTTTAGACCATCGGAGCAGGTGCTTCCCGTGGTTCAAGAAGCAATAAAGCTAAAACCAAAAGTGATATGGCTTCAGGAAGGAATCCACAACGAAGAAGCAGAGGACCTTGCAAGAAGGGCAGGAATCCAAGTCGTCTTTAATCGGTGCATGCTTGCCGAACACCAGCGGTTGTTTTCATGAGTGCATCATTTGATGAATTTTACCGCTCCCTTGAAGAGTTGGCCACAACTTACTCAAAAAAAGGCGTCATGGTAAAGCTGGTGCCGGATATGGTCGCAAACATAGTGAGAATTATCGGCGAAAATACAAGCTCACTTGAGAGGGCAAAAAACGGGCTAGAAGAGGTATCTGAGCTTTCATACGCCACGGCAGAACACCATCCCTACTGGAATCTACTGTTCCATGCATGCCAGATATCAAAGCTGACACTAGACAAGTGGGATTCGGATCTTACAAAAGAAGAACTCGACGAAATTGCTTGGTCAATAGATGAGATAAAAAACACGATTTCAAAGCTGAAAGAAAATCCTCGTAGTCATGAATAAATACTTTGGAACGCAAATTTAATCGTGGCAATAAAAATAGGAATCATCGGCAAGACAAACACGGGCAAAACGACATTTTTTAATTCGGCGACGCTGTCTTCATCGGAAATTTCCACTTATCCGTTCACTACAAAGAAACCAGAGTCGTCTACTGCATATGCAATCACGCTTTGTGTGCATCCTGAATTCAACATGCACGACAACCCAAAGAACTCAAAATGCGTGGACGGGTGGCGTTATATCCCAATTGAGCTTATTGATCTGCCTGGCTTGATTAAAGATGCTTGGCAGGGAAAGGGCCTTGGCAACCAGTTCCTCTCGGTTGCAGCACAGGCAGACGCATTGCTACATGTAGTTGATGTGTCTGGCAGCATTGACTCATCAGGAAAGATAGCTGCTGCGGGAAGTGGCGACCCGATATCTGATTTTGCAGACATTGAAGAAGAACTGATAATGTGGTATCTGAAAATTCTTGAAGGAAACAGGGACAAAGTCTCAAAGGCAATTCACTTGGGAACAGACAAGATAGTTGCAATAGCAGATCTGTATAGAGGAATAGGTGTCAACAATTATCACGTAAAAGAGGCGTTACATGTGGCAGGAATTGAGGACAAGGAGTTTGACGAAATAGACTTTCAGGAAAGCAAAAAGTTTGCTACCATCTTGCGCAAAATATCAAAGCCTACCCTGATTGTCGCAAACAAGATCGACATAGAGGGAGCAGACAAAAACTTTGCACGGCTAAGGGAACGCTACAACGACATGATAGTGGTGCCTGCAAGTGCGGACAGCGAGTTGTCGTTGCGACGAGCAGAGCAAAAAAATCTCATAAAGTACTCACCAGGCTCTGAGCAGTTTGACATACTAAAGCCTGATGAGCTGAGCCAAAAACAAAAAAACGCACTTGATTTCATCAAAAAAGAAATCATGGGAGAATACATGAGGACCGGCGTCCAGTTCGCAATAAACGTGATCGTCTTCAAGTTGCTCAAAATGAATGCGGTATACCCGGTAGCGGACGAAGAGCGACTATCCGATAAAAAAGGAAACGTGCTGCCTGACCTGATCCTCCTCAAAGATGGGGCAACGGTGATGGACTTGGCAAAAGAGATTCACAGTGATCTCACAAAGGGGTTGCTGTATGCAAAAGACATCAGGTACAACCTGAGGCTTCCCACCACATATCAGTTGCGTGACAGAGACGTCATATGCCTTGTCACTACATCAAAAAAACACTAGGAGTCCGCTTTGATTTTCTCTTTTTTCATCCAGATGGTCTTGCCTTTGTGATCAAGCAGGACTATGCTCATCTGAGAAATCTGGCTTCGTATTTTGTCTGCTTCTTGGTATTGTTTTTGTGCGCGCAACTCGTCTCGTTTCTTGATTAAATTGGTGATTGCCTGCCTTTCTGATTCTGTGAGACGCTGCACTTGGAGGCCGAGCACGTCTAGCATCCTCTCAAATTCGGGCAATGCTGTATCCGCAATAGACTTGGTCATTGCCTCAGAAGCAGCTATTCTGTTTACGCCCTTGACCAGCTTGAAAAAGGAGTTGATTGCAAGTGCGGTGTTAAAGTCGTTTTCAAGTGCAGAATCAAACTCTGCTTTGCATTCTGATACTAGGCCGGATATTTCAGATGTGTCGCCTTGGCCTTCCGACATTATCATCTCATAATATGCTGTTTCGACTTGACGCCACTTGGTGAGGTTTTCTTTTAAGAGGTCCTCGGAGTAGTCTATTGGCTTGGAGTAATGGCCTGAGAGGCAGAACAGCCTAATTATGTTTGGGCCCCAGTTGTCCAACACATACCGGACTGACTTGATGTTGCCAAGCGATTTTGACATTTTCTCGCCATTGATTGTAACCATTCCGACATGCATCCAGATCTTGGCAAGCGGTTTTTTGGTGACTGCCTCCGTTTGCGCGATCTCGTTTTCATGGTGCGGAAAGATGAGGTCGCGACCGCCACCGTGTATCTCAAACTCCTCGCCGAGATACCGAAGGCTCATTGCGGAGCATTCAATGTGCCAACCGGGCCTGCCGTTGCCCCACGGGCTGGGCCAAGTCGGCTCGTCTTTTTCAAACTTCCAAAGCGCAAAATCAAGGGGGTCATTTTTTGTCTCATCTACTTCGATTCTTGCGCCAGAAATTAAGTCCTCTGTCTTCTTTTTTGAGAGCTTGCCGTATTCTGAAAACTTTGAGACAGAATAGTATACGCCGTTTTTTGAGACATAAGCTGCACCCACATCGATTAGGTTCTTTATCAATTCAATCATGTCTGCAATGTGCTCTGTCGCCTTGGGGTATACTGTAGCTCGTTTGATGTTTAATCTGTCAAAATCCTCAAAATAATGCGTAATGTATCTGGTGCTGATTTCAGAAGCGCTCTTGTTCTCTATGTTGGCCCGGTTGATTATCTTGTCATCTACATCTGTAAAATTTTGAACGAAATTCACAGAATATCCTTTTGATTCTAAAAACCGCCTCAGCGTATCAAAGACAATTATTGTGCGTGCATGGCCTATGTGAGCTTCATCATACACTGTAACGCCACACAGATAAATTCGTACATTCTTTGTAGAAACCTCTTTTTCCTGGTTGCTTAGGGTATCAAAGATCTTCATTTTTCTCACGGCTTTGGTGGCATTGCCCGTTTGTGTTCGCTTTTCTTGTGCATTTGTTGGATTCTCTCGATTTTGTTTTTATCTATATCTGTGGCATTTATTGTCTGTTCAACTGACATCTTTTTGTCAATCAAGCAGTACAGGACAGCATCTATTTCATCATAAGTAATGCCTATCTCGTCTTCTGCAGTATGTCCTTTCCAGAGGTGGGGGCTGCTTTTCTTTGATACGATCGAGTCTTTGATTTTCAAAAATTTTGCAAATTCCCTTACTTGGGATTTGTACAATGAAACAATCGGCAAAATGTCTGCACTGCCGTCCCCAAACTTGGTAAAATACCCAATAAGATATTCCGATTTGTCGCTAGATCCAACCACAAGGTAGTTCTTCAGGTTTGCATAATAGTATAGTAAGGCTGCCCGAATTCGCGCTCGTAGGTTCCCAAGTGCAATATCATGTGGCTCGATAATATTTGCGAATTGCGAATGAATCATGTTGATATCAATCAACTTGTAATCGATACCAAGGTTGTCTACTAGATACAAAGCGTCTTGGGTCTCTTCCTTTGGCGAGACCTTGCTGTCAGGCATGATTAGGGCAAGTGATCTGTCTTTGAATGATCGTGCACAAATGTGAGCAATTACTGCTGAATCGATGCCGCCGCTTAGGCCAAAAACAAAACCTTCGGCATTTGTCAACTGTTGCCTCAAAAATGTTTCTATGTTGCTTTGGATCTTGGCATAATCCTGCTTGACTATCTCGTCTAGTATTTTGGTATTCACTGGTTGTGGTTTGTAGTATTGAATTAAAAACCGTACCGAATCTAGATGTCTACGTAGATTCCGTCTGCGCGTGCTTCGACTTTGTATGTCTGGAGCTTTACATCCTTGAGATAGTCAAGCAACGCCCCTGTCTTGATGTTATAGTGCCAAAAGTGGAGCGGGCATTCTACTATGTCTCCTTCGAGCTTGCCTGGGGCAATGGAGCCATCTTGGTGGACACATAGTGCGTCGATTCCGTGGAATCCGTCTTGGTTGAAGATTGCAATTCTTTTTCCGTCTATGCTGTATTCTTTTCCCTTGCCCTTTTCGATATCACCTTTTTCGGCTACTTTTTTCCAGACCATCGAGTTGTCTGAAATGATGCTGGATATTTAGATTATCATGAGAAGATTTTTTAGTGTACGTAAGTGGTGTACGATATTGAGCAGGGTAAAGGATCCATCTTTGGCAGAGCAGGGCAGGCTCTCATACGAGTGGGCAAAAAGCCACATGCAGATCCTTGCAAATACCATTAATAGATTAAAGAAATCACAACCTCTGAAAGGTATCACAATAGGATTTTGCTTGCACATTACAAAAGAGACTTCGGTGTTGCTGATGGGTGCAAAGGAGCTTGGCGCAAACGTGGCAGCATGTGCTGGAAACCCACTCACCACCCAAGATGACATTGCGGCATTTTTGGCATCGGAGGGAATCCACATCTATGCATGGAACGACGAAACTCCGCAAGAATATGACTGGTGCATCGAGCAGGTTTTGGATCACAAGCCTCTCATCGTAACAGACGATGGTGCAGACATGAATGTGAAATTACATTTTGATAAAAAATACAAAAGCCTTCGAATCCTTGGCTCGACTGAAGAGACAACCGCAGGAGTCACAAGAATCAAGGCAATAGAAAAGAAAGGAAAGCTGCGATATCCGGTAATTGTGGTAAATGAGGCATACACAAAACACATGTTTGACAACCGGTATGGCACAGGCCAAAGCACAATTGATGGTTTACTAAGGGCAATGAACCTGCTACTTGCCTCAAAACGCGTAGTTGTCGCAGGGTATGGCTGGGTAGGAAAAGGAGTTGCAGCAAGGTCGCACGGCATGGGCTCAAAGGTCATAGTTACAGAGACAGATCCTGTAAAGGCACTTGAAGCACACATGGACGGCTTTGAGGTAATGCCTATGGCAGAGGCCTCCAAAATAGGTGATATTTTCATTACCTGTACTGGGATGCGCGACATTATACGAAAAGAACACATTCTCAAGATGAGAGATGGTGCGATTTTGGCAAACGTAGGACACTTTGATGTCGAAATAGACAGCGACTTCCTACTAAACAAATCAAAATCTGTGCGCGAAGTAAGACCAGGCCTTGATGAATGCACCTTACAAAATGGACGACGCGTCTACCTTGTCGGAAAAGGAAGGCTTGCAAATCTTGTGGCAGCAGAGGGCCACCCACCAGAGGTAATGGCTCAATCTTTTTCAAACCAAATTCTTTCGATACTATATCTGCTCAAAAACCACAAAAAGATAGGCAAGCGTGTAATCACAGTGCCTGCAGAAATTGACACGCAAATAGCAATAGATGCACTGGATGCGTTTGGCGTCAAAATAGACAAACTCTCCAAAAAACAAGTATCTTACAGAGAGAACTGGTAAGAAGCTTCTTAAGCTGTGCAAATCAAGTTTATTTGTTGAGAAAAAAAGCAATCATAACTAGCGCATTACCATATGCAAACGGAGAGATACACTTAGGACATGTGGCATCCACATACCTGCCTGCCGATGTGACAACTAGGTTTCTCAAGCTAAATGGTGTCGAGGCATACTATATTTGTGCATCAGATGATTTTGGCACGCCGATTTTAATACAGGCAGAAAAAGAAAAGAAAACACCACAAGAATATGTTGCATACTGGAACAAGCGTGATTATGAGGATTTTTCTGCATTTGATATTGGCTTTGATTTCTTTTACCGCACAAGTTCGCCAGAGAACATAGCGTTTGTCCAGTATGTCTTCAACAAACTAAAGGAAAATGGACACATCTACGAATCAGAGATAATCCAGTTTTACTGCAAAAACGACAAAAAATTCCTGCCTGATAGGTATGTTGTTGGTTCGTGTCCGTACTGCAAGGCAGAAGACCAGTATTCGGATTTGTGCGAAAAATGCGGGCGTGTCCCACAAGAAATCGACAATCCAAAATGCGCAATATGTGGCGCGGTTCCAACAAAGGAAAAGACAACGCATTATTTTTTTAGGCTAAAGAACTTTGGCGACAAGCTCACAAAATGGCTCAATGAGAACCAAAACCTGCAAAAAGATGTAAAAAAATACGTTCAGAACTGGATCGAATCGGGCCTTGTGGACTGGGACATAACACGTGACATATCATGGGGTGTTCCAATACCGGGCGATGAGTCAAAGGTATTCTACGGTTGGTTTGACAACCACTTAGCATACATTTCTACTTCTCTCAAAATGTTAAACGACAAGGGAGTAAACGGAAAAGAATTTTGGAACTCGGCCGACATTTACCACTTTATTGGGAAAGACATAGTATACCACCACTACCTGTTTTTGCCTGCAATGCGCCTTGGGATAAACGAAGAGTACAAACTGCCTGATTACATCCCGACTCGAGGACATCTCACACTACAATCAAAAAAGATCTCAAAGAGCAGGAACTGGTACATTGGACTAAAGGAGTTTCTTCAGTATTATCCTGCAGACTATCTGCGGTATTATCTTATATCGATAAATCCGTACTCGCAAGACGATCTGAATTTTGACTGGGATGACTTTGCAGTCAGGATAAATTCAGAGTTGATTGGAAACCTTGGGAACTTGGTAAACCGTGCACTGGGATTTACAAAGAAAACATTTGACGGTGTGGTGCCACAACCAGACACATTTGATGACAAAGACAAAGAAGCAGAGCAAAAGATCAAAGGCTTTGCGTCGGAGGTTGGCACGCTACTTGAGCAAAATCACTTGGACAGAGCACTCAAAAAGGTAATGGAATTTTCAATGTACTTTAACCAGTATTTTCAGCACAAAGAACCTTGGAAGAAAAATGCAGGCATGAATACATGCGTATATCTGTCTGCAAACGCAGTAGCATCGATATCTGTTGCATTGTATCCGTTTTTGCCATCGTCTGCAGAAAAGATCTGGAAGCAGCTTGGACTGTCCGGCAAAATCGCAGAAAAATCATGGGATTCTATTTCAGAATTGATGCTAAAACCTTCACACAAAATAGGTGAAATATCGCCATTGTTTGCCAAAGTAGAAGATGAGGACATCAAAAAACGCAAGGAAAAATTTGCCAGCTAGGATTCCAAGAATTTCTACACGTGGCTATTATGACCTTGTCACTGGAAGGACGCTAAAAAAGAAACCATATGATTTGTATCCAAAAAAATTCTTTGAAAAAGAACTTGGGAATCATCCTGAATTTACAATCGTGGTTCACGGGATGCGAAATAACAAGCAAGGCGCACTTGAGAAATTCAAGATAGTTCAAAAACGATTACGCCAACTTGGCTACAAATATCCAGTGATTGGTTTTAGTTATGATTCTAATGTAAAAGGTGTCCAATACAAATCATGCGAACACAAGGCAACAAAAGTCGCAAGATTGATTGCAAAGAAGAATGGATTGAATCTTGCAAAGTTCATCTTAAACTTCAAAAGAAAAAATCCTACAATGGGAATTCGATTAATGGGACATTCATTGGGCACTGAAGTGATTACCTATGCGTTATTTTGTATTTATGGTAAACAAAAAATAGATCAGGTATATTTTTTTGGCAGTTCGTTACCTGCGGGGTTTCTAATTAGT
>JBFLWI010000011.1:0-26461 GCA_040757675.1 Thermoproteota archaeon
GGCAATCACCATTTCTTGTAGCCTATAATCAAGATAATTGGATTTCAAAAAGTCTTCTTTTGTTGGGCCTGGTCCTGACACAATCAGTCCCTTGATTGGATAAATATCAATGAAAAATTCTTTTGTTACCTCAGCAACCCTGTTAAAATAATACGTAAGTTCCATTTCTCGAAGTCTTTCAAATCTGCGAGCTGATTGACCTCCCTGTCTGTGTTTTCCAGCAACACCTGAGCTTGTCTCTCTTAAAACCTCGATTCTATTTCCATGCAAAAGACCCCATCCTGCATCTTTTGTGTCAATTGCCAAAAATCCAATAAGGTTTTCATCTTTGAGCATGTCTTTTAAAATATCCACATGAAAATGGTCATCGCATCTATACAAAAATGTAGAAAGATCTTTTGGTGGTTCTATCTCCCAAACTTTGATCACTTCGCTCCCAATTGGTCCTCCGCCTTCTGGGGGCAACGCACCACAAAAGATCACCAAGCCATGTTCTGGTGTGTTCTTATACAGTTTCAGTCTTTGTTGAACTCTTGAAAGGGCATCAACCACGTGGGTTCTGGTAAGATCAGATTTGATGTTGTCTGCAGTACCCTGTTCTTCTCTTAGGTTGTTAATTACCATGTGTAGCTGTTTTCCCTTTGGTATGTATACAGAAATGAGCTCCGTTCCTCTTCCAGAGATACGTGACAACTCATCCAGTGTCTTTTTTATTTTGTAAATTTTAACAGAGTCTTGTTTTTCTACGTTGATTTTACCCATTATCTCAAACCACCATTACCTCAATATTAAGAAGTTTTGGAGCAAATTTCCAAATTGGAATGAATTTTTTGCATAAAATACCGCACAAGTAATTAATCAAGGCAATGATTGCGAGGCGTGGAAAACCAATCAGAGCCATACTGTATTACAGCAGAAGAGTATCCTAAGCTTTTGCGGTACCGTGTAACCAAGCAAGGTTTCTACCACATCGAAGATCTGGTTTCGGAGATCTATCTTGAAGGTAGAAAAGTCTCGATGCGAAAGTTGGTCAATTTAGGACTATTGCTCAGAGTCAATATGTGTCAGACTACAAACATGGAAAACGAAAGTCTTTTTCAAGACGTCTCAAAAAGAGCAAGAAAATTTGGCGGCGTTGAGCCAAAGTATGTTGCAGAATGTGTAAAGACGATGGTGTTAAGAGGCTTTTTGGAGGCAAATCCAAAATACGACAAACACATAGCACTGGAGTTAAGGCAAAAAGGGCTACATTGAATCAAGCGTCTTTCTGAATACATCTATTGGCTGATTACCAGTTATCTTGACTATTTTATCGCCCGCTATGATTAGAAAAGATGGTGTCGCATTAATTCCTATTTTTTGCCCAAAGTCGTATGTGTCAATCACTTGCTGCCTATATTTTCCAGAATCAAGACATTCGATAAATCTTTCTAGATTCAACTCTGTGTTGCGTGCAAATTCTATCAAAGACTGTTCGTTGATCCAACCTGTTCTTTCTCCACCCCAGTTGTTGTACAACTCATCGTGGTACTTCCAAAACTTTCCTTGCTCGTTTGCGCAGTGGGCAGCTTCTGCTGCCAAGACAGAGTCTTCACCATTCAGCGTAAAATCGACAAATACGAGCCTTGCTTTGCCAGATTTGATATATTCTTCAGTTAATGTGCCTAGGCTAGATTGGTGAAATTTGTAGCAAAATGTACATTGATAATCTCCAAACTCGATAACAGTAATTGGTGCCAAGACAGAGCCGTGCGGTGGTGATCCAATGTCGAGCAATTGTTGAACGGTGAAGTCATTTTGTGTATCTTTAGGATTTGTGAAATAAACAGCAGCAAAGATTCCTGCAATAACCCCAATTATCGCAGGTATTGCAAGGTGATATTTTGCCATAATTTGACACTAGTTGGACTCTTCAAATAGTTTGCTGTTACTTACTGTGTGTTGCAAGTGTCCACAAGGCCGAATTCTTTGCAGCAATTTCTGCCACAAATGAATCGTTTGCAGCAGCAATTATTACCATGTCTCCATTCTGCGGCTTCAGTTTATCAAGTAAGGTATCTCTAGTTTTAGGATCGTCGGTAAAGCAATCTACATGTTCATTTGGAAATACAAATCTGTCTTCTTTGTACAACAACGTCGTCGCACCTAGTGCGCCATACAATATGGCATAATCCCTCTGCTCCACTCCGGTTTTGGTGGCAAAGCCATATTTTTTTAAAATCACAGCATGATTGAATTTGCCTTGTGCTATTTTGCATTTTTTAATTTCTGATTCTGCAGAAATAATCTCCAGTAGATTTTTGATATAGGTTTGTCCTTTATTGGTAAGAAATGTTCCGGATTTTGTCGAGCCTACCATTGATTCTTCTCTTAGATGCCCAATCATTGTTTTTACGGCCCCTTCGCCCATGTGGAGTTGTTTGCAAAAGGTTGCACGACTAACGAATTGATCTTTGTGCAAAAGTTGCAATGCTTTGAATACATGTGGTACTGAAAAAGTCAAAACTTTAGCTGAACCTTTTCTTGACACTATGTTTTGTAAAATTTGGATTTGTTTTTTCATGGCTATCTATTATATATTGGATAAATCGTCCAAGAACTTAAATACATTGAATTGAGCACGGCACACATGGTCCACTCAAAAGAGATCGTTATATCAAAACAAGCAGTTCCAAAAATTGCAGTCATAGCTCTTGCGACAATTTTTGTATTCGGACTGTTCGTTGTTGGTTACGATCAAGGTCACCTACTAAGCGTTGTTTTTGGTGATCAAGCATACGCGGACATGTACATACATGAACTTACACATGACATGAGGCATGCAGCAGGCTTCCCTTGCCATTAGGTGAGGCGTCATGAAAACACTTCTTTTTATTGCGCTTGTTTTGATTTCCGGTTGCACAGCTGGTGTTATTCACGGTCTAGTGAATCTTGCCATCGTCGAGCCGCATCTAGATACTGCCATAGGTATTGAGAATCAAAATATGTTCAAGTCAGGCGAAGCACAAGATACGCCGCAATTTTGGGCAGAATACTATTCTTACCGCGCATGGCAAAAAGGGGGACAAATGCTTGCGGGAGCAATACTTGGAACATCGTTTGGTGCATTGTTTGGGATCGTTTTTGCATATGCAAAGAACGCATTACCAGGACAACACCTAGCCAAAAAAGCGCTTGTTCTTTCTGCAATAATGTGGGCCACATTGTACCTTATACCGTTTGCAAAATATCCAGCTAACCCTCCAACTGTAGGAAATCCAGAAACCATCATTCTTAGACAGACTTTGTACGTTGTTTTTATGGCCATTTCTGGCTTTGGTGCACTCGGATTTTATCAGGTTTACAAAAAACTGAACAAAAAGAGTCTTGCATTTGCCGGTTATGCTGTTTTTATGTTAGCAGTGTTTGTTGCAATGCCACCAAATCCAGACGCAGTTACAGCACCATCGGAACTTGTAAATTGGTTTAGGGTAACTTCGGCTATCGCAGTATCTGTATTTTGGCTTGCAATTGCGCTGATTTTAGGCATATTGTGGCAAAAGTTCCAGCCAGACAAGCTAACTCATAAAGAAATTCAATAATTCTGTGCCTCAAATACCATTATTTTTGGTTTTAAGTTCTCATTCTATAAAATTAGAACGATAACATTTTATTTAAATGCCAAAACAATCTAAACACTGTTTGAGCCGCAAATTTACTCTCCCACAATTAAAAAAATATGATGTCACGCAAAAAGTAATTGAAGCACTTGCAGATGCAGAGTCACGCACAATTCTATTTTCACTCATAAAACAAGGTCGTACTGCAGCTGAAATTGCGGACAAATACAAGATTCCATTAAGCTCAGTTTACAAAAAATTGGCAGACCTTGAAGATTTAACACTAGTCCATGTAGAAAGGTGGATGATTTCCGATAAGGGTAGAAAATTCAAAGTGTATAGGAGTAGAATTAGCAAAGCAGATATTTCAATTAAAAAACCAGAGCCAGTCTTGGTTCTAGCGCCAAACTGATTTTGTTTGATACATGATGGCAAAAAACTCTATATTCCAATTAAGCCAATATGATGTAACACAGCAGATCATAGAGACACTTGCTAACGTATACTCTAGGGCGGTTTTGTTTTCTGTTACCACCAAGGCAAAAGACGCCCAAGCTATTGCAGATGAATTAAAAATGTCAATATCGACAGTTTACAAGATCCTTGCAAACCTTGAGAACCTCACATTGGTATACGTAGACAAATTCGTCATCTCGGATGCTGGAAAAAAAATCAAGTTTTACAAAAGTAGGATCAAAAAAGCAGAAATCATTGTGGGTGGAATGACGCCGACACTAAACCTCCAGTCCAACTAACCCATCATTCTAAGAATATAGAACATATCCCTGCTTTAAATAAAGTTAGCTTTCCCTAATCAAAGTATGAGACTCTGGCAAGGGCTTCTTGTCGTTGCGCTAATCGTGCCTCTTTCGCTTGTTTATGCTCAATCACAAAATGATGTTATAGTACACACTACAGGTGAGGTAGTAAAAATAGGAACCAAGCTAACCAAATCGAGTCTTGAACACGGTGACTTGGAAGGTGCAAAAAAATATTCAAAATTTACCAATGATTACTTTGGGCAACAACTTCACACACTGAGACAATCAGGTGTGGAATTTGCAGACGATCTTCATCTGTTAATGATAGATATTCAATCTAAGATTCAAAACCCAGAAAGTGTAAGTGCGGCACTATCAGACATAGCCCAAATCGAACAGCATTTTGACGATTTTGTAGAATCGCAACAAACACCAATTGTAGTAGCAAACTTACTCGCGATAGCAGATGAAAATTACCAAGTAGCACTATCTGAAAATGATCATGAAAGATATGTCATTACAACATCACTTGTAGACCGATCAATTGAGCTTTTTAATTCCGATTCATCATTTGACCAAAGACAAAAAGGAGAGATTGAGGCGTTTTTTGTAGATTTAAAATCACAATTGGTAGACAAAAAGGATTTTGTTTCAGTTGGCAAACTAATTACCACTATTCAGCGCGATTTGACTGGAACCGATGCCATAGTTACTGATCACAGCAATTTGTATAACACCATACGACAACTGTATGCACAAACCATATCTGAATTAAAAAATAACAATTACGAAAAAGCCGAAGAGCTTGTAATCGCTGCATACCTTGATAATTTTGAATACCTCGAAGCAGACATAGAAATAGTCGACGCGGATCTGCTGCACACCATGGAAATAAACATGAGAGAAGAGCTCAGGGCTATGATTAAGGCGAAGAGATCGGTTGAAGAAATTGAAGCGTTCATCAACGACCCCATTCTAAAGGATCTTGAAAATGCGGAACGAATGGCCTTAAGCATTCAACGCACCCCCCTCCAAACAGCCACAGCAAGTGTTACACAAAAAGAACTAAAACCAATGGGCTCTGCCACGAATGATCAAAAATCCGGTGTGATGAGTGAGATTGATTTTATCCGTGCCACTCTGCAAACCATGCTAGTCCAATACAAGGAAGGCAACTACCAAGCAGCTTTTACATCGGCTAGAACCGCATATTTGGACAGTTATGAAAATGTGGAAATCCCGTTACGAACAATAGACCCAGATTTTACGCTTGAGGTTGAAATTCAGTTTGCAGAGCTTCGAAACCTCATTAATCAACAAGCTGATTATGAAAAGGTAGAAGAAACGACAATTAAGATAAGACGAAGCCTTGACGAATCAGAACGACTTGTGACTGGAACTGGTCAACTTGCACCCACAATAGCGTTCACATCATCATTTGCGGTGATTTTCAGAGAAGGACTTGAATCAGTATTGATTCTTGGTGCAATTCTTACATATCTGGAAGCATCGAGAAACACCAGATTCAAACCCTATGTTTATTATGGGATAGTGATTGCAATTGGCGCTACTGCAGTTACTTGGTATGTTGCATCATTTTTGATCAAGATATCTGGCGCAAACAGAGAATTAATTGAGGCAGTTGCAGCGCTTTCTGCAACAGCTGTTTTGTTTTATGTCAGCTTTTGGATACTAAACAAAATAGAACATAAAAAATGGATGGAGTTTGTCAAGGCCAAAGTGTGGCAGGCATCAACGACTGGTGGTGTTGTAGTGTTTGTAATGTTATCATTCTTTACCGTATACAGGGAAGGTTTTGAGACCATCTTATTCTACGAAGCAATGTTTGGATTCGCAAAATATATGGAGTTGTATGTGGGTCTTGGATTCGTTGTGGGCCTTGGCACATTATTGGCAGTATATTACGTAACAAGAAAGCTAGGAAAGCGATTGCCACTTAAAATGTTGTTTGGTCTTACAATGGGGGTTGGCGCCTATCTATCCATCGCGTTTTTGGGCAATGCGATAAGGGAACTACAGATATTGGACATAGTACCGTACACTAGCATGCTTGGGACAATACCAAGACTTGATATCAACTTGGCAACAATGACTGGGATTTATCCCACCTTAGAAACCGTCGTAGGCCAAATCATCCTACTTGGAGTATATCTTACGGCAGCATCATACGTGCTGATTCTCAGACCAAGACGAGAACAAAAAATAGCCGCAATGCGAAAGTCACGAAGGGAAGTCGATGAGTTCGAGACGCATTAGGGTTGGAATTGACGTAGGCGGAACATTCACAAAAGCTGTGGCAATAGACATCAAAACAGGTCAAATAATCGGAAAATCCACTGTTCCTACCACACACAAGGCACAAAAAGGAGTTTCAGAAGGAATAGTTACAGCATTAACACAATTACTTGATGAAACCAAAATATCAATATCAGAAATAGAACTGATTGCTCACAGCACCACACAAGCCATTAATGCATTGCTTGAAGCCGACACTGCCAAGGTAGGAATTGTATCAATGGGCGTTACACCTGAAAAAAACGAGATAGTAAAAAGGACTTTATTCAATGACGCCAAATTTAATTCGGATCAAACACTAAAGACTGAACACGTTTTTCTTGACACATCACATCTAATTACAGAATCTGAAATTCAGCAAACCATACATGAGTTAAAGAAACGTGGGGTGCAGGTAATTGTTGCGACAGAAGCATTTGGCGTCGATGATCCATCAAACGAACTCTTTGTAATGAAAAACGCAATGTCTAGTAACATACCTGCTACGGCGTCTCACGAAATATCTGGAATTTATGGTCTCGAAATAAGAACGCTGACTGCAGCAATCAATGCAAGCGTACTTCCAAAGACGTTTGAGGTTGCAAACTTTGTAGAAGATGCAATTCGAAATGCCGGCGTCAAAGCACCATTAATGATAATGAAAGGCGATGGTGGCGTAACTAACATGGATACATTTAGAACAAAACCAATTTTGACCATTCTTTCAGGGCCTGCAGCTAGTGTAGCAGGTGCGTTACTGTACCTAAAGGTTGTAAATGGAATATTCATAGAAGTCGGAGGGACAAGCACCAATATCTGTATCATAAAAAATGGTAAACCGGAAATTCGATACGTGACGATTAAAGATCATCCAACGTGTATCCGCTCAATGGATGTGCGCATTTTAGGTGTCGCGGGAGGAAGCATGATAAAAATCAAAGACAAACGAGTCTGGAAAGTAGGCCCAAGAAGCGCGCACATTGCAGGTATGCGTTATGCCTGCTTTGCAGATGAGGAAACACTCAAGAAAGGAAAACTGATCATGGTTAAACCAAAAGAAAGCGATATCGAACCATACGCCGCAATAGAATGTGAAAATGAAACCTTTGCAATAACTAACACGTGTGCTGCAAATGCCTTGGGCATGATAGATAAAAACGATTATTCATACGCTAACCAAACATCAGCAAAAATCGCAATGGAGATTTTGGGAAGAGAGCTTGGGATCACAGGTCCAGAAGCTGCAATGTCAATAATCCAAACTGCCTCATTTGAAATAACAAAAACCGTATCGAGGATACTCAAAGAATTCAAAATGGACAAATCAAAAACTCAGATAATTGGAGGTGGTGGAGGAGCATCTGTACTTGTCCCATTTGTAGCAAAACAACTTGGTATTCAGTATCAAAAAGCAGAACATGCAGAAGTAATATCGTCAATTGGTGTGGCTTCTTCTATGATTCAAGAAGAAATCGAGCACACCATTACAAATCCCACACCACAACAAATTTCAGAGCTACACAAAAAAATTCATGCCATGATGATCGACAGAGGAGCTGTACCAGAATCGATCGTCATAAACAGCGAATACATCTCAGAAAAATCACTGTTAAGAATATCTGCAACCGGTAATGTAGAACTAGATAGCTCAGACAATGCAAAAAATGTGTTTACACTAGATGAAGCACTGAGTCGTGCAAGTGAAATTATGGAGATAAGTAAAGAGTTGGTGGAGTTGAGTTATGAAACTGATCATTATTTTGTATTTACTGGGCACGTATCAGAAAAAAAATTATTTAGCAAGAAAAATCGACACCACATACTTGTCATAGATAGGTTTGGAAGGCAAAAACTCTCAATCAAAAATGGGAGAATATTCCAGGGAGGCAGAATCTCAATTCTTGAAGAACTAGATGACTTTATGGAGTCAAGGCCAAGCGATATTGCTCCCCAAGTCTATGTACTTAACAACCTTAAATTAATAGATCTTTCAGGGCTTACCTCTGCTTCACACATCATTAACTCTGTGCAAGAAGAGCTTAGCGGTGCAGAAAAGGCTGCAGTCATAGTTGAAATAAGCTAGTTTTCCAATATTTGTTGGTTTAGCTCGTCCCATTTACCATCAATTACTGCAGAAACGACCTCATTTTCCACCACTGTGATTATGATCTCATGCGGCGTTAGCGCCTGGGTTACTATTTGGTCTGCTCTGTCCCCATATCCACCATGCAACGAAGTAAATCCGATTGTAATGACATATTGCTCTGAAAATGGTTCCAAAATAACTTCATCAAGCACTGTGAGAGTGTCTGGCATTCCATCAAAAGCAAAGGTGGGTGATGATACAACAAAATCCTTTGCGATTTGTACTTGGGGTGATTCTTCCGAATCAATATGTGTTGCCCCAGTAATCACATCTCTTATTGCAAACACTGGCTTAGGAACGTTTTCAGACGTGTCTGTCCACACTATTGTTTTTTGTAAAGTACCTTGAGATATTTTCAAAGAATATCTGAAATAATCTGCAGAGCCTTCCGCTGGAAGATAGTTTTCTTCATCAACAGCGGTAAATTTTAGTTTTTTAATTGTGCTTGAGATTGTGTTGATCGAATTGGCATCTAATTTTATCACATTGCCGTTTTGTGCTAGCTCCCATGTTGTGGTATCGATCGTTATTTCATTTCGGATACCAGCAATACCGCCTTCTTGTGTTAATGATATGACGGAAGGCTCATTCAGACGCATTGTGATCTTTGAAAGATCTATTGTCACAGAAGCGCCAGAAATGGCTCCTGAAATGAATGATACCATTTCTTTTTTGTTTTTCAGATCCAATGTTATTCTGATTTCGTCACCTACTTTATGAGCAATAACATTTTTTGTTTGCGTCACTATGCCTTCAAAACAAAGTGTAGTTTCAGTTTGAATGCACAGTTCACTGGGTTTGATGTCCATGCGTACTATCTCCATCCCATTTGCACCTAAGTGGATAATTGTAGCCTCATCATTGTTTATCAATGTGCGAATTACGTCGCCTGGAAGTGGGCCTTCCACCATTTTCCCTTTTCCATAAAACATCCATGCGTTTTGTTCTGCATAAATATGGTTTTGGTGAGGCATGGCGAATAATATGGCTAAACCAAATACTATCAAAGCTGATTTTTTGTTCATTTCTCCTACCTACGAATCAATGAATTATAATCTTTGATTAAATTTGGTTTTAATGAAGAATCACACTTTGATATTTAGGAATCAAAAACGTTTTTGTTTGAAACGATCAACTAATAATTAATTTGATTTTTTTGTGAATGGTGATATCATATGCAGTATTCCACAAAATCCAAGATTGCTACCGTAATAGGAATTGGCATAATTATATCAGTGGCATCATTGTTTGCATTGCCCTTCATGAATACAAGCTCTGGTGTGCAAAAAATCTCTCAAGAAAGCATGCAAAAAGTCGAAGGTGCGGAACAAAAATTGCTTAACGTCATTGCAGATGAAAAATCGGAATTAGTATGGAAGATAAACGGAAAATTTCCATAAATGAATACGTAGACATTTTAGAATAACATTATTGAAAAATCTATATGCATAAGTACTGTTTACGTGTATGTTGAAAAGATATCTTTACGTCCTTATGGCCATTATGATACTTTCGTGGTTTCAGATTTCATTTGCTGATTCTGGCATATACAAACTCGTAGTTGAGGGAAAAACATTTGACATCAAATACAAGTTTGATGGTAATGTAATTGCGATGGAAGTAGATCAGGAATCGACATCATTACTAATTGGCACTGCTGATGTGACTAACTCTATGTTTGAAATCGGATTTTCATCAAAATTACTTAGTGCCACAAATGGAGAGTTTATTGTTTTAGTCGATGGTCTTGAAACCGATTACAGCATATCATACAGTAATGGAGATCCGACAATGACGTTTCCGATAGAATCTGGTTCAGAAGAAGTAGAGATAGTTGGCACCAACATCATTCCAGAATTTCCATTAGGAGCAGTAGCAGTCATGGGTATTGTATCTTCCATCGCATTGATTCTTTCTAGGACAAAATCTGTCTTTAGGTAGTAATTTTATCTAATTTCTTTGCTTTGATTGCATTTTTTACTTCCCGCGCAATCCTTCTTCCCATGCTCATTGGCTCTTTGTACAACAGAACTGAGTATGGTGAGCCACTCATGTAGATGTTTGTGCCAGCGACAATCCTTGCCGAAAATTCGAATGACCAAAATTTGCCATCCTGATCATAAACTCCCTCTATGCAGAATGGCCCATTCATTCCCGGTTTAACCAGTTTTTTTGATGCTTCGACAAATCTTTCACCCATGTTGTACACATCTTCTAGCAATGACTCACGTAACACCATCGGGCTGTTGCCAATCACGTTAAACGAGGAAATGTAATCCATATTCATTTGTTGAGGTGCTGGAATTCGTCCCAATCCTTCTATATCGGATTCGTGTCTTTTGTCTACACCAAAAAATTCCAACTCTTCATTTAGTGGTGAGTAAAAATATTGCAGGTACGCCAAAACGCCCATAACGTATTCTTGCAAATATAAATCAGAGTCTCCTTTTATGAGGCCACTTGACACGAGCTTGTCACGTTTTCTTTTATAGTCATCTTCGCTTGTTGTAAGAAAATATCCTTTTCCTCCTGCCGCGCCGTGTCTTTTTGCTATTGTCAGGTTTTTGATTTGCTTCGGATTGGGAATTGATGGGGGAATGTCTAGCTTTGCTTCTACCATAAGTTTTTCTTTTAACATTCTGTCTGACTCCCATTTGAGAATCCATTTGTTGCCAAATACTGGCGTCTTAATCGACTCTATCTGTTCTGTAGTCATTTGCGCAATCAAGGTACCGTGTGGAATCAGAATTGCTTTATTTTTCTCAAGGATTTTAGAGCATTTAGAATCAAGCAATTCTAAAAACGAATCAACCAAAATCAGCTCGTCTATAAATTCAAACCTTCGATAGAGCTTTTCTCGTTTCTTTTCACAGACAAGGAATGTCTTAAACCCTTCATCTTTTGCGCCTTTTAGAACTTGGAGAGCACAATGTGAGCCAAGCGTAGCAATCGAAGCCATGGTAATTTGATCACTGTTAAGTTAGAGGCTTTATGAAAGCTCTGCTTGTGTTTTTGAGACAAACTCAAAGATCTCATCGATAAGATCCATCGAAATCTCTTTTTTTAGTTCCTCTGGCGTGGATTTTAAGACAAAGTCAATTAGGGACATGTTTTTTGGTAGTGTGTCTGGGTTCTTTGCATAAACTGAGTATACTGAAATTGCATTTGAGATCACTACCAATGCCTTCTCTTTATTGGTCAACATCATGATTGGAATGTATTTATGTAATTTTTACTCTTTTCGGCGCGCTCGGAATATCCTCTCAATTATGAGGCCAATTACTACTACTCCAAGCGTCACAATTATTGAGATGTAAATGTCTGTAAGCGGTTCGCCAGTCTGTGCCGCATCAGCTTGCATCGTATACGGTGCCAGTTCAGCAGGAGGCGGTGCAGGAGCTTGAAGAGATTTTTGTGCGGCCTCCTCTGCCCCCATCATTATGTCAGCCTGCCCCGTCCGTTCATTAGATATGGTTATTTTTTGATTTTGTTGGATGAATTGGGATGAGAACCAAGCAGCAATTGCCGCACCACCTATTGTTGCGAAACGATAGATGCGGTTAAATGAATTGAGTAGGGACTTGCTGGATTTTGCTTTCTCCGTAAGGCCTGACGGCAAAATAACTATGGCAAACTTGTCTACAGTATAATATTTCATATCATGTGATTTGGTGTTTTTTGCAGTTTGTGCTACTTTGACAATTCCAGCTTCTTGCATTTTCTTTAGGTGATATATTACCAAGGGTAAGGAGATCTCTGTTTTTTGCGCAATTTGATTTGCAGTCATCTGATCATTGAATAACAATTTTAGAATCGTTCTGCTTGAATCGGAGCTTAAAAGCTCGCCTACTGTTTTGATTCTCTGATCGTCTGTAGAAAGAATCTCAATTTTGTCATTTATTCCAATTGGATCTTCTGCATCGCCCATAAATCAAGCGTGATACGGTACGTCATATTAACACTTTCTAGTAAGTTGCATCCTATGGTTTTTCAAAGAGATTCGCGTGACGGCAGAAATTAAATCATAAACTTTTCGATTAAATCCTACTTTAATCAAAGGTAATAAGCAAACACTTCTAATCTCACACATGAACAAAACAGTAACACTTGCGGCAGCGACAGGAATTGTTCTTGCGTTGACATTTTCGCTTGGTGCGATTCCAGTAGGGCTGGAGGCACAAGCGCAAACAACCGAGCCGACACCATTCCCCTCAAGAGAAAAGACACTCTCTGTGACCGGAACAGCAACCACTTCTGTTGATCCAGACCTAGTCAACATACAGTTTGGAGTCGAAATACAAAAAGAAACAGCAAAAGAAGCATTTGATGCAAACACAGAACAAATGAATGCGATCGTTGATGCGATAAAAGCAGTCGGTATCACCGACGATGAGATCAGCACTACACAGCTAACAATTTACCCTGTGTACGAATCGTACCAGGACAAAGTGACTGGTGTGTACAAACAGAAACTGATAGGATACAGCGTTTCAAACATCATACGTGTCGAAACGGAAAAGATGAGTTTAGCATCAGACATAATTGACGGAGCAGTAGCTGTAGGAGCAAATAGAGTTGATTCCGTGTACTTTACACTGTCTCCCCAAAGACAGATGCAGGTGAGCGACGATCTGTTAGCTGAAGCAATAAAGAACGCACAGTCGAAGGCTGAAAAAGCTCTGACACCACTCAACTATCAAATAATTGGAGTCAAGCATGTGAGTCTATCAGAGTTTGGTTATCCGCCACCAATACCGCTTCCCTATTACAAGGCAGCGTATGACGGCACCGTATCTGAATCTGCCGCAAGAGCACCAATATTTTCATCAGAGCAAGATGTAAGCACGACTGCAAGCGTCGTCTTTATTATAGGAAGCAAATAAGCTTCTTTTTCTTATTTTTTAATTCTGTGAAACTATTAGATTATTTTGTACGTTTGAGGCTAGTTGTCGTTTTGGCAAATAAAGCCTAAATGTGGTGCCAACGCCTTCTGTGCTACTGACGTTTATTGTACCGTCGTGTTGTTCAATGATTTTTTTACAGCTTGCCAGACCAAGACCAGTCCCAGTTTGTTTTGTCGTAAATAAAGGCTCAAATATCTTTGGCAAGATGCTTTCTGGAATCCCAGAACCAGTATCTGTAATTTGTATAGTGACAAAATCATTGCCATCGAAGATTTTAATGTGAATTTGGCCGACATTATTCATTGCTTGAATTGCATTCATAATCAAGTTAGTAAAAACAATTTCAAGTTTTATTGCGTCGCAGACAAGGTAAACAAAATTCTGCGGCATGCTGATTTTCACCAAATCTGGAAGTGTTATTTTTTCAATTGCTGATGATATGATCTCATTTAGAAGATGGTTTCCAAAAGTAAGAGAAAGCGGCCTCACAAAATCAAGAACTTCTTCTATTTGATGGGATATTCTGTCTACGGCTCTGTGTAATCTGTTGTAGTAAATTATTTTATCTTCAATTCGGAGTTTTGGTTTTGTCTCCATTATTTCCACCGTATTTTTGATTACAGAAAGTGGGTTTCGTAGGTCATGTGCAAGACGAGCGGCCAACTCACCTATAGCAGCTAATCTTTCAGTATTAATCATGTTTTTTGTACGAATTCTTTCTAATTGATATACGTAATCACACTTGATGCCTAGCTTCTTATGATAATTTAATACTGCATCCTCGTTTGGTGCTTCCATGAAGCACTGTACTTGACAAGATTTTTGGTTGTAATACAACTCAAAGATGGAAACGCCGAATTCATTAACATCCTCATTGATAGAATTCTTGATTTTTTCCAACAAATCCTCGCTTATGCTGTGTCCATCTGTAAATATTGGCATGAGTAGATTTATGTTAATTTTGTTAAGTAAGTGTGGTTTTTTACCTTAAACAAACAATATCAATGCAATATGATGATCCTAATTACAAGGCATCAAACTACTGTACCGCGTATAAAAGGCACATACCGAGTTAACTCTTCGATTGCGCGTATCCTGCCTCGAGTGACTGCAATCAACTGCTTTTTGTACGACATGTCGATCTTGGTCCTTCGCTCAAGTTGTTCAATCACTCTTTTTGTGAGGTATTTCCCTTTCTTATCAAAATCAAAAAGAATGATCAGATTTTTGTAATCCGAAACAGAGTCCGCAAATTTTGTTATGCCTCCAAAACTATGGAACTCTAAGATCTCTTCAGTAAAACCTAGTCCTTTCAAGGCTGCCGTATCACGTTTTCCTTCTACTATTACAACACTATCCTGTGCGTAATTTAATGCGGAAATAAATTTTCTAAGATCAGAAATCTCTTCGTAAGAAATTTCCACATGTGTATTGGAATCAACCTGTTAATCAGTCTTTAACAAAATATTGAAGACAAAAAACTGGATAATTTCTACGTAATTGTTTTAATATTTCGTGCCTATTCTTTCTTAAGAATCCCCATACCGGCCGACTAAAAGTCGCTGTGCCAGCCAAGATCGTGGGAGATCTTTTTTGCTCCCACGATCTACTAATTAATCATAAATAGTGTACAATACAACTAGTACAAAATGACAAAAACGCACCGTTTCCACGATTACAATGTGGATATAGAAAGACTTGCCACAAGAATTGAAACGTACCTTACCGAGAACAACTTCGAAGTAGCCTTTTCAAAAGATCAAACTCAGCCCATCTCATGGTGTTTCATTCAAGCAAGAAAACTTGGTGCACTAAGAACTGCAGCTGGAGCAAGACGAAGCACTGACATATCAATTAGGGGTACGCCGAGCAATTTTGAGGTTACTGTTGGAACAGGTGAGTGGGGTAAAAACCTGATTATGTCTGCACCGTTATTTGTTGTTCCAGTCATTGGAATTGCTGCCACATTAACCAAAATATACACTGCAAAAAAATTTGAAGACAATCTTTGGAAATACATCAGAGAACAAGCAAACTTTCTTAGGGAAAGCGCACTTGCTGGCAAAAAACAAACTAAATCATCAGATCAACGCGAGTTTGATTGCGATTATGTCGAAGGATATCCAGGATGGCAAACTCAAGTTCTAGGAGGCAAACTCATCCTAGAAAGACAGAAAAGCGGCAATGACAAGATCATCTTTGAATCTCAGAACTCTAAAAAAATTGTCATTTCTGCAGCTAGCATAGAGAAAGCAACTATAATCTCAAGAAAGAAAGGATTCGATGATCACGATTTAATGATAGAAATTAGTTGCAAAGACGCAAAAGGAAAGACCATTCATCCCGTTTTCAACTTAGCAGACGACATAATTGCGGGAGTTTTAGCAGGCATTAACGAACTTGTTGCAGAAGACAAGTATCTTAGAGATTTATACAAATGATCAAGTTTGTCGTTTCAAAAACTCAGACTCGGCTTTTTTTAGCTTATTTGAGTGAGCTACGTCGTAACTCATGTCCACCAGATCTACGGCGCTGGTGATTGGTACGAGTTCATCTTCTTCACCATCTTCCTCAAATTGCAGATTCAGGAGAACGTCAATACTATCTGCCAGAACCATTCTGAGCTCTCTTATGTAATCTACAATGTCAGAGTTTTCATTCATAATTGACATGATCTTTGTGGCTAAATATTTCTTAAACTGTTCAAAAAATACATGCAAGCGTGGAACCAATGAATTAGTTCGTTTTCTACAAACAAACTAGGACTTTTGCACCCTAAGGATAATTCATCTTATGCACTATGTAAGAAGGACGCCCAATGGAATTTGTTCATTTTATGTCATTATGGTAAATAACACCATTAGGGTTTTTGGTATATTAATTACAAAGACGAGCAAGATCTTGTTTTTTCACCAAAGAAAAAACAATGACTGCCAAAGCCTGTTTGTAATAAACAAAAGGAAAGTCGATATTGCAATCTGTTAATAAAATCTTGATACTGGGCGGCGGATTTGCTGGAATTTCAGTACTGCGACAAATTGAAAAAGCGTTTGCAGGCAAGGATGTAAAGATCACGCTAGTAAACGAAGACAACTTTTTTTTGTTTACTCCAATGTTGCCTGAACTGGCGTCTGGTGTCATACACCCAAGCGACATATCCATTCCATTGCGTATGTTTTGTAAAAATTCTGAATTCATTCAGGCCAAAGTCTCCTCAATTGATTTGAAAAACAAGATGGTCGCAATAACTCGCCCTTTTGATGGCAAGGTGAAGGTACTTGAGTATGATTACTTGGTGATTGCGCTAGGTAGCAGAACTAACTTTTTTGGAAATAAACGAATTGAGAAAAACTCCTTTACAATTAAAACCATACAGGACGCAATTGCAATAAAGACTCATCTCATACACATGCTCGAAATAGCTGACGGGGAGGAAGACAGAGTAATTCAAGAAAAGCTATTGACCGTGGTGGTAGTTGGTGCAGGGTTTGCAGGCGTTGAAACAATAGGTGAAATAAATGATTTCGTCAGAGACTCTGCAAAAAGTTACTACAAAAATGTGAATCCCTACAACATCAAAATGATTCTTGTTTCTGCAAAAGATGGAATACTACCAGAATTGGGCGAAGAGTTGGCGCAAAAGGCGTATCAATCTCTTCAAAATGCGGGCATACGAATAATCCCAAATACCAAGGCAGTTGATGCTGGCGACGACTATGTGTTTTTAGGAAACGGTGAAACAATCAAATGCTCCACGCTTATTTGGACAGCAGGAGTCACAATTGATCCTGTAATTACAAACCTTGATTGTGAGCACAAGGCAGGAAAAATTGTAGTTGACGTTAACCTCAAAATACCAAATTATCCAAACGTATTTGCGCTTGGAGACTGTGCAGCGATAACAGACAAAAAAACAGGAAGTCTATATCCGCCTACTGCTCAACACGCACTTAGAGAAAGCAAAATAGTCGCACATAATCTCAAGTCTGCAATGAAAAATGGCGTCCAAAAAGAATTCAACTATGAGAGCAAAGGCATGATGGCAATCATAGGAAAAAGAAATGGTATTGCCATGATCTCTGGCAGAAAACTATCTGGTCCGCTCGCATGGCTCGTGTGGAAGACATATTACCTCACTATGCTCCCCACATTTGAGAAGAAACTCAAAGTTGCCATAGACTGGAGTGTAAACATGTTCTTTAAGCGTGATATAACATTGGTTAGAAAGATAAAGCGAAAATCTCTGAACAAGTTTGATCTTGACGACATTTCAAGTATTGATCAGGTGTTATTTAGAACTGGTGAGCAACCAATAAATCAAAAGACCTGATCGTAGGCTTATTAACAGACTATCCTTTCACGCAGTAAAAATCTCTTTTTCATGAAATAAATACCGTGGAGAATAGACCAAAATGCATCGTATGATAGGAACAGATCTTGAAAAATGGCGCAGAACGCATTATTCTAACCAATTGTCATCACAAATGGCTGACGCTGAAGTCGTGGTGATGGGCTGGGTGCTCAGTGTTAGAAGCCATGGAAACATTTCATTTTTAATGCTTAAAGACAAAGAAGGTGAAGTCCAAATTGTAGCAAAAACCGGAACTTGTCCACAAGACATTCATCAAAAAATCTCGCAGCTGAAGGCACACTCATCAATTGGAATCAAAGGCATCGTAAGACCATCAAAAAAAGCGCCAAGTGGAGTAGAAATAATTCCAATAGAACTCAAAGTCTTTTCCGATGTAGAAAAAATACCACCATTTGAGCCGTATGCAAAAACAGTCAAGAACATAGACACGCGACTTGAGATACGATCAATAGACCTTAAACGCAAATCACTGCAGCATATATTCAAGGCACGTAGCCGCGTTCTAAAATCAATTAGAGATTATTTTTACGAAAACGGTTTTTTGGAAATCAACACGCCAAAAATCATTGCTACAGCAACAGAAGGCGGAGCTGCATTATTTCCGATATTTTACTATAACAAAGAGGCATTTTTGGCCCAATCACCACAATTATACAAAGAACAACTTACAATGAGCTTCGAGAAGGTATTTGAAATTGCGCCAATATTTAGAGCCGAACCATCAAGAACAAACAGACACCTGTCAGAAGCAATCTCAATAGACCTAGAAGAGGCATATGTCGATTACAACGACATCATGAAACGAATTGAACAAATAATACAGATTTCAATTAAAACAATTCAAGAATATTCAAAAGAAAATGCAGATGCGGAATTTATCGTGCCACAACTGCCAAGCGAGATTCCACAATACACCTATTCTGAGCTTGTAGACAGAATGCAAAAAGCCGGTGCAAAGACAGAATGGGGCGACGATCTGTATCCTTCAAATCTTAAAAAAATAGGTCTCGATGGCTTTTATTTTATTAGGGACTGGCCGACTGGACCAAAGCCATTCTACGTCAAAGTAAGCAAGCAAGATCCGAAAATATCAGAATCGTTTGATTTGATGTTTGGCGATTTAGAGTTGTCATCTGGAAGCACTAGGGTCGAGAAACGGCAAGAACTTGAGGAACGCATGAAAAACAAAGGTCTCAAAATCGACGCCTTTGAGTATCATTTGAGAGCATTTGATTATGGCATCCCACCCCATGCAGGATGTGGAATAGGACTTGAAAGACTGATGATGGCACTTACAGGTACTGAAAACATAAGAGATACTACATTTTACCCAAGAGATGTAGATAGACTAACACCTTAGGTGATACGAATGGTTACAAAGGAAGACATAGAACACGTCGCAAAACTGATGAGAATAGAAATAGAGAATCCTGACGAATATTTTGAACGCATTCAAAAGATCTTAAATTACTTTGACACATTAGATGAAGCAGATATTGAGTCCGAAGAGATCTCGGTTCAAGAAGTATCGATAAATGATCTTAGAGAGGACAAATACATTCCATTTGAGTCAAAATTAATATCTGAATTGAAACATTACAAGGGAAATTACATCAGAGCACCAAAGATGAACTAAGTTGAATCTTGCAGTTTCCGCCGTAGAATATGTCAGCAATGTAAAAAATGGTAACATCACAGTAGAGGAATTTATAGCAAAAACATTCGAGCACATAAAAAAATATGATGGCAAACTGCATGCATATATTTCTCTAAATGATAAGGCACTAGAACAAGCAAGACATATCGATAAAAAAATCAGGTCGAAGGAGCATGTGGGTGCTTTTTATGGAATGCCAATTTCGATCAAAGACAACATTTGCGCGAAAGGAATAAGGACCACCTGCGCTTCAAAAATGCTTGAGAATTTTGTTGCACCATATGACGCAACAGTGGTCTCAAAACTAAAATCGGAAGATGCAATAATCGTCGGCAAAACTAACCTCGACGAATTTGCGATGGGTGCTACAACAGAATTTTCTGCCTACGGTCCAAGCAAGAATCCGTGGAATACCGCCTACGTTCCGGGCGGTTCTTCTGGCGGCAGCGCAGTGTCAGTAAGCGCCATGGAATGTGTAGTTTCTCTTGGTTCCGACACAGGCGGCTCAGTTAGGAACCCAGCGAGTTTTTGTTCTGTTGTGGGCTTGAAGCCTACATACGGCTTGATTTCAAGATACGGACTTGTACCTTTTGCAAACAGCATAGAGCAAATCGGACCGTTTGCAAGACGAGTCGAGGACATTGCTCTTCTCCTAAATCACATTGCAGGCAAAGACAAAAACGATAACACTACCATAGATAACCAAAACCAAGATTATCTGGACGGAATCGATGTTGGAATTAGTGGCAAAAAAATAGGCATAATCTCAGAGATGAGTAAGGGTGACGGAATAGACAGGAATGTAGAAAATTCATTCTGGAGGGCCGTTTCCACATTTGAAGGGCTTGGGGCAAAAATCGAAGAAATATCACTAGATCTAGTAAAATTCACCATAGCCGCTTACTATGTACTTACTACTGCTGAGGCCGGAAGCAATCTTTCAAGATACGACAATCTTAGGTATGGATACGATTTTGATTTGGAGGGATATGAATTCAAATCATACATATCTAAAGCCAGAAAAAAATTTGGTCCAGAAGTTACGCGCAGAATGATCTTAGGTGGCTTTGTGCCATCTGCTGGTTATGCAGGAAAATATTTACTAAAAGCACTCAAAGTGAAAAGCAAATTAAAAAAAGAGGTGGCAAGCGCATTTAAAAAATTTGATTTTCTGATTTCGCCCACTGTCCCAATCCTTCCATTTAGAATTGGCGAAAAAATTGAAGACCCGCTAGCACTGTATCTTGCAGACATCAACACTGTAACTGCAAACCTTACTGGAATTCCTGCCATATCGGTGCCATACGAGATTCATGACGGATTACCAATAGGCATACAAATTCATGCAAACACACTACAAGAAAAACAACTGCTACAGGCAGCATATGCACTCCAAAGCAAGACAAAGCTTCCTGGTGTTCCGCTATGATAGGGCTTGAAATCCACTGTCAGTTAACTAAACTTGAAAGCAAGCTGTTTTGCTCATGCAAGGCAAATTACAGAGAGTTTGCGCCAAACGCGAACATCTGTCCAGTCTGCATGGGGATCCCAGGTACATTGCCGAAATTAAATCAAAAAGCAGTGGAAAAAGCCACCATGATCGCACTGGCGTTAAATTGCCAAATTCCTCCAAGAATTGGATTCTTTAGGAAGAACTATTTTTATCCAGATTTACCAAAAAACTTCCAAATTACCCAGCTCAATACGTATGGACCTACAAGCATAGGTGAAAAAGGAAAAATCACAATTGAGGGAAAAGACATCGGGATTCGCAGAATTCAGCTCGAAGAAGACCCAGGTAGGCTCATTTACGAAGGTACATCAGAACGCACACAAATCACCTTGGTAGATTACAATCGTGCAGGCACACCGCTTGTCGAAATTGTAACTGAACCTGATTTCGATAACCCAAGACAAGTAAGAATATTTTTGAACATATTGTCGGATTTGCTTGAAAATCTTGGTGTCTCAGACCCAACGCTTGAGGGTGCGATGCGTGCTGATGCAAATGTCTCCATTGAAGGTGGTGCAAGAGTCGAAATAAAAAATATAGGCTCTTTTTATGATCTGGAAAAAGCCATACATTTTGAACTCACAAGACAAGAAAGCCTCAAAGCAAGAGACATTCCAATAATCCAAGAGACACGTCATTGGGATGACAAAAGAAAGATCACAATATCATCTAGGACTAAAGAAGAAGATGAAGATTATAGATACATTCTCGAATGTGACATACCGTGGGTGATCCTTGATTCAAAATTATTGGAACAATGGAAAAAGAATATGCCAGAAAGCATTAGTTCTAAAAAAGAACGCTACATTACTGCCTATGGTATCCCTCCACAGGTGGCAGATGTTCTTTCATCTAGCAAGTATTACTCTGATTTGTTTGAGCATGCACATAATGAATCAAATGCAAAAGAGATTGCAAATTTGATCACTACAGACTTGATGGGCCTAGTCGACACAAGAGAAAAAAGAGAAAGCTCAAAGATCACACCAAAACATCTGTCCGACTTGGTGGATCTTATTAGATCTGGCAAAATAACTCGAACATCCGCAAAAAATGCATTGCAGGAAATAGTTAAAACTGGGAAACCGGTGTCCGAGATTGTTTCTCAAATAGGATTAGGAAAAATTACAGATGAGGCCGAACTTGGAAAAATAATCGATTCAATAATCCAGGAAGAGCCTGTTGCAGTTCAACAAGCAAAAGAAAACCCCCAGACAATCAACTATCTCATAGGCAAAGTAATGCAGAGAACAAAGGGCAAGGCAGATCCGATGAAGACTTTGAGCATATTTAAAGAAAAAATCGGTTTGATATGAGTGATTTTGACGAAATCGACGCAGATGAGGCCGAACTTGTGCGAATCATGTCCAATTTGCCCGAATTCAGCCACCTTGAAAACCAAGATTGGAAGAAGACAAGGTATGAAATTGAACATAAAGTGGTGCCTGTATTAAGGGAATACTACCTAGAAAATACTCGTGGCTACAAAACGAAATGGGTCAACAGATTCAGAGATGCTGGCATTTCAGATGAAGACGGAAAGACTGCCATTGCCTGTGCACGAAGACTCGGCATAGAAATTTCTTGATTTAAATTTAATGCGTATAATGTCTGATCAGTTGAGCGATTTTGTTTTTTATCCCACAAAGGAGCAGGAAACGAGCTCAAATATCCATAGGTTTATGCAGAAACATCAGTTAGCCTCACTTGATGATCTCTGTAGGAAGTCAGTTCGTAATTTGAATTGGTTTTGGGATGCAGTAAATGATGATATTGGCATAGTGTGGAAAAAAAAGTATACAATCGTCTCAGATTTTTCTAATGGCAAACCTTGGCCAAAATGGTTTGTCGATGGTAAACTCAACATAATAAACTCGACGGTTACAAAATTTGCAAAAAAATCTCCAAACAAAATTGCATATCATTTTGTATCCGAAGACGATACGACTTTATCTATTACCTATTCGAAGCTTGAAGCTAAAATAAATAAACTCGCTAATGCGCTAATCACATTAAACGTAAGAAAAGGCGATGTCGTGGCAATATACATGCCCATGATGCTACACGCATTTGTTGCAATCCTTGCTTGTGCAAAGATTGGTGCAATACAAACTGTGATATTTTCTGGCTATAGCACAGATTCGCTAAGAACTAGACTTCAAGATTGTAATGCCAAGATTCTTTTTATTTCTGATGGATTCTTCCGAAAAGGAAAACCTGTTTCACAAAAAGAAGTAATACAAAAAGCTGTAAAAGAAACCAATGTAAAAAAGATAATCGTAGCTCCTTACAAGAATGTCGACAAATACGATTTTTCAGAAGACATCATAGATTACAACGAACTCACAGAAAAACAACCTGAAAAATGTCAGGCACAGATAATGAATTCTGAAGATCCTTTGTTTGTTTTATATACATCAGGCACGACTGGTAGGCCAAAAGGTGTCATACACACGCACGGCGCGTTTGCCGTTTACGCAGGGCATCAAGCAGCATACCTAATTGACCTAAAACCTAATGATATCTTGCTTTGGCCCGCAGATATTGGGTGGATAACAGGTCAAGTATGGAATGTTTATGGGCTTTTGGAAATTGGAGCTACTGCAGTGATATATGATGGTGCAATAGACTGGCCTGATCCAAACAGATTGTGGGAGCTGGTTCAGAAATATGGTGTGACTATTTTTGGTACCTCGCCGACTGCAGTAAGGATGTTCAGAAAATATGCCCTTGAACCGCGACGGCGATTTTGTCTTGACTCAATTAGGATAATTCCAACAACCGGTGAGCCAATCGATGAAGAATCGTGGTGGTGGTTGTTCGAAAAAATTGGCAATAAAAAAATCCCAATAATGAATTTGGCTGGAGGAACAGAAATCGGAGGCGCCATGTTGTCTGTTTTTCCAGGCATGAAACTCAAACCGACTACCGTTGGGATCCCATGCCCTGGCTTTGATCTTGATGTATTTGATGAAGAAAAAAACTCGCTACGTAATAAAAAGGGATTCCTGGTAATTAAGTCACCTTGGCCAACTATGACGCGTGGTCTGTTAAACGATCATCAGAGATATCTTGATGCATACTGGAATCAATACAGAGATGTCTGGTTTCACGGTGATTATGTTCTGGTGGATAACGACGGACTATGGTACATGTATGGGAGAGTTGATGATGTCATCAATGTTGCAGGTCACAGGCTCAGCACAGCAGAAATCGAACAGATTGTAATCTCACATCCCAAGATTTCTGATGCATGCGTCATATCAATCCCAGATGAGATTAGCGGAGAAGCAATAGTTCTTTTTGTCGTCTTAAAAAACACTACTGAAAATGATAACATTTCAAACGAAATTCGTGATTTCGTATCAGAGAAGATAGGCAAGCTTGCAAAGCCAAAATTTGTCTATCGCATATCAGACCTACCAAAGACTCGTACAGGCAAGATAATGAGAAGGTTATTGAAAGCAAAACTTACTGGAGCTCCCCTCGGAGATCTGTCTGCTCTTGAGAACCCACACGTACTAAACGAGATATTGCTAATTCCTTAGCTTCTTAATTTCTTGTGTGATTAATGGTAAGAAAGCGCCAACATCAGTCACGATTCCAAGTGCCTGCCACGTACCCCTATCCATGAGTTTTGTAACCGTGGGCTGATTTATGTCCACTACGATAACTTTGACATTTGCCGGAATCATGTTTCCAGTTGCTATTGAGTGCAGCATAGTCGACACCATGATAACCATTTTTGCATCCTTGAGAACTTCTTTGTATTTTCGTTGTGCAATTGCAGTGTCTGTTATTACATCAGGCAGAGGGCCATCATCTCGAATCGAGCCTGCAAGAACAAATGGGATTTTCCGTTTGATGCATTCATACATGATTCCTTTTTTTAGTTTACCAGTCTTTACCATGTTTGAGATTGAACCTGCTTTGAATACTGCATTGATTGTTTCCATGTGATTTCTGTGGCCTTTAACTGCAAGTGAGCCATCGTGCACGTTCATTCCAAGTGAGGTGCCAAGCGTAGCGTACTCTATGTCATGAACTGCAAGTGCATTGCCGGCAAGTATGCCGTCAATGTATCCTAGTTTGATGAGCTCTGCTACTGAATCAGCTGCCCCTGTGTGCACTATTGCAGGGCCTCCTACAAGAATTATCTTACCATTTTGTTTTTTTGTTTTGTAAATATCTTGTGCAACTTTTTTTGCGATGTGTTGTGTTGGTCGTTCACTTGAGCTGCTACTTCCCATGAATTCGAAAACATTAGAGCCTTCACGAGGCCTCTCAGGCGGAATTACCTTTACTCCTGTTTCTCCAACCACCACCATGTCCCCCTTTTTGACATCACGGATTGCAACACAGCTTGCTTTACCGTTTTTTACGACGATGCACTTGTCCATCATCATGTTATCCACTGTGATCCACTTGCCACGATGAAGAATCTGCGTAGTGTTGTTTGTCGTGCTGTAAAAGTTATCAGGCATCACCATGTCTTTTGGAGCTGCCTTGAGCACGACTTGCTTTCCAACCGTAGGCGTGGCACCAACTCGATAAACCTGTTCTAAGATCTTGTCAAGGTGGGCTTGGTTTTTTCCTTGTATTTGCAATTTGGCATAGCTAGGATCTTTTTTCTTTTTGCCAACCTGTATTGTAAGAATCTCGAATTCACCCCCCAGGTCCATTATCAGATCAAAGATTTTGGTAAGTATCATCGAGTCGATAAGGTGTCCTCTGACTTCAACTTCCGAGGTGAATTTGTTCATTCCTAGTTTACAACCTTGACACAATTTAAAATCTGCTTCATGCATATTTGTTGACACGCTCGAGGTTTTTCTTTGTGGTTATATGGGCAAAATCACTTTGCCTTGAAATTTTGGGATTTTATCCTTTTCAAACTCGTTTATCAAGTGGTCACGTTGCTCTTTTGTGACTCCCTGTACTATTGCCTTTGAAAATCCGTCTTTGTCACACAAAGAGATTATGTAACCGCTATTGTCAGTCAGTACAAAGCCACTTGATTCGTCCACTATGGCGTAAAAATTTTCTTCGCCTACAGGTTCCCATATGTTGGATTTTGTATCGCGTAACGCAAGTGCCGGCATTGCACGATTGTTTGTAAGTTTGTTGAGATACTCTCGTGATGCCTGAACTCTTTTTTGGCCTATCTTTAATGCTTGAAAATATTGCAATAAAGTAATTCCAATTTTATAATAT
>JBFLWI010000012.1:0-25580 GCA_040757675.1 Thermoproteota archaeon
GCATTCACGAAAATCGACTAATAATCAAGGACTCCAAAAAAAATCAACTAGCTGAGATCTTCCTGCAAAATGATCATCTCTTTTGTAGTATTGATGAATCCCATGACTGCATCCACATCCATTTTGCCTTGGCCCTGCCGGAACTAGCTCGGCTCAAGAAGAATCATTAGAACCTCGTTTACAAGGTCAATCTTTATCGTTCCCCTGAAATTTGTGATGATTCCGGTGTCATCAGATCCAATCTTGAACTTTCTGTCAATCAGGACCTTGATGTCGTTTAGAATGTCCTCGGTATCCGTACGGATTTCCAGTCTTGCACCTTTGTCATCCTCATATCTTAGGCACAATAGAACAATGTTCCCGTTTTTGGAAATAAAAGGCGCACTCAGAAATTATTAGTGCGATCAGATCCGATCTGCAAGCTTTTGGCTGATTATCTTGTCAATTATTGCAATCACTTCTGGATTATTGGCGTCGATGGTTGTCACCTTGACTAGTTTTCCTGTCATTTCTCTTAGCTCTTTTCTCATTGTCTGGTTTTCAATCCGCTGCTTTTCAAGCTCCGTTCTGTCCTGCTCAAGCTTTCTCCTGTCTGCTGCCAGTTTTTCATGATTGTCGATGGTAAGATCAGAGATTCCCTTCTTATATTCTGCAAAGCACTGATCCCTTGTGGGTTTCAGATATACTCCGTCGAGGCCGTGAGTGTGGCCCATCAGTTTTTCTATTATGTTTGGATTGATTTCCCTGTTGAGTTTTAGAATGGTGTTGAATCGCTTTCTGAATCCATGGGCACGCTGAACTTCATAACGTTTGGATTTTTGTGTGTTGATTCCGGCTCGCTCAATGATCCTTTCCAGAATACCCTTGATGGATTGCAGTTTGAGGGGTTTTGCCTTGCTGATTCCAACCTGATATTTTGTGCGGAAAACTGGGCTTTCACCGTCCATGTATTCACCATCATTTTTCCTCTGTTCCAGATATGCATCAAGGGCCTTCGATGCTTCTGGTGTGAGAAACGTCCAGTATTCTTCAATTGAACCTTCGTAGATTAGCGCAGCCTTGCAGCCGTTTTCAAGGTTCACCAGATGCCTCACCTTGAGGCCTTCCAGTGCGCCAATCCTCACACCTGACGCTGCAAGAAAGTGGATGATGGCCTTGGATCTCTTGTCGGTTGCAGCTGCAAGAATTTGCCTTACCTCTTCTGTGGAATAACCTCTCTCACCTGATTTTTTTACTTCAGCCGGGACAAGCTTTCTAATTTTTTTCCAGTTTAAGGATATATCATTGATGATCAGAAATGCCTGGATTGCAGAAAGTGGGGCCTTGAAGCTGTTTGGTGAGATTTGTTTTTTCAGATACATTACGTAATCTTCTATCATGATCTGCAGCTGCTTTTGGTCTATCTTCAGCAGGGATTCTGCATCACGGAGTTTGTAGAATTTAACAAAACGATCCAGACAGTACTTGTACTGGCTTCTTGTCTGCTCGGACCTGATACTGTTTTCAAAGAGTAACATTGCTCTAGACAATGATTATCAATGGAACCAGAATAGTTTAAACCCTGTTGCACATGGCTGAAAAGACTTTTTAAACCTTAACTTAACTCAAACGTGAATGTCTCCTGATGACTTCATTGTGACTCCATGGCATGTTGAAGGAGAGATCGATTATGACAAACTCATAAAACAATTCGGCACTGAAAAGATCACTTCTACACTCCTAAAACGCATAGAAAAGATAACCGGAGAGGTTCACTTCATGCTAAGGCGTGGGATTTTTTTCTCACATAGAGATCTCAACCGAATCTTGGACGATTATGAAAAAGGGAAGAAATTTTTCCTATACACAGGCCGTGGTCCCTCAGGGCACACTCACATCGGACACCTAGTTCCCTGGGTCTTTGCAAAATGGCTCCAAGAAAAATTTGACACCACGATGTACTTTCAACTTACGGATGATGAGAAATTCTATGCAAAGCAAAATCTCACCTTGGAGGAAACAAATCTCTTTGCGCACGAAAACGCCCTTGATTTTATCGCATTAGGCTTCAAGCCAGACAAGACAAAGATAATCATCAACACGCAAAACATCAAAACGCTGTACCCACTTGCAGCCCAAGTCGCAAAAAAGATCAACTTTTCCAACACAAGGGCGGTATTCGGATTTACTGGCGAGACAAACGTCGGAATGATCTTTTACACATCATTGCAGTCCGCACCCTGCTTTATCGAAGACAGGCCAGTGCTGATTCCACTCGGTGTGGACCAAGATCCACACTTTAGAGTCACGCGTGACGTGGCGCCAAGGATTGGAAAGCCAAAGCCTGCACTTATCCACAACATCATGATACCGTCACTTTCAGGCCCAGGAGGCAAAATGTCTGCATCCGAAGAAGGTGGCACGATATACACTACTGACTCACCCGAGGTTGTAAAAAAGAAGATCAACAAGTACGCGTTCTCAGGTGGCCAGCCTACCGTCGAAGAGCATAGAAAGCTTGGCGGCAATCCAGACATAGACGTATCATACCAGTACCTGAGGATTTTCTTTGAGCCAGACGACAAAAAACTCAAGACAATTTATGATGACTACAAATCAGGCAAGCTCCTCACAGGTGAGCTCAAGGCAATACTCATCGAAAAAGTCACAAAGTTTTTGAGCTCGCACCAAGAAAAAAGAGAAAAGGCAAAAGACCAGCTGGAAAAATTTCTTCTGAAAGACAAATGAAGATACAGATAGTCTGCCAAGACAAACACGAAGCAGCCAAGCTTGCAAGCCTCATTTTCATAAAAGATGGAAAAGAGACATTCATCTCATCAATCATCAACGCCTATGACAACGAAGTAGTAATCTCGCTCAAAGACAAGTCGGCACATTCCATCGTATTAAAAAACAGCTACGAAGTTGAGCGCTTCGCTGATTTTATCCAGTCTGTTTTAGACAATGTCAGCCAGATAACAGACACAAAAACAATCGGTGAGCTAGTCGAAATAGAGAAGAGTTAGACAAGCGACTTGTCCATCTCGCTGGACAGCGACTCTTGCACCTTCAAAAAGTACAATCTAGTAGAGCTTGGCATCTTGTCCAAGTTGTTGTCTACTGCCATCATAAAGTACCTCACTGCCCTTTTTGATATATCCAGATTGAATTTCATTGGTAGTACAGGATCCTGCTTTACTTTGATTTTGTCCACAAGCCAGGGAGGCGCCATCTCTTTTGTTTCTTCAATTATTTTTTCGTACCAAAAGGCTAAACTCTCCGGATGAAGGCCTTGCTGCAGTCCAGTCACATTCTGCGCGAATTTTTTCATCATGTTGTTGATGATGGTCAATTTAGGTTAGACTCGATGTTTTTTGTTTTATCTCGATAAATCAAACAAGACGATTCAATTTGTCAAAGTAGGTTGCCTTGTGCGTCGATCTCAGAATTTCTGATCCTCGTGCTGGAAATTCTTTTGCCATCTTTTGCCAAAACTAGTGGGACCACCACCACTTTCACAGAAGGCAGATTCTTTTGTCTTCGAAGTTCGTTGAGTATATCTCCCTGATACGCAGTTTCACCACTTACGACCAACGCCTCTATGTCTCCTTCAATTGCCGCTGGCCCGAAATCGTTCTCAAGTTTGCTTATGAGATAGGATTTTCCTGGAAACTTTTTTTTGATGAGCTGCTCTAGTGAGTCAAATCTTTGTGAGTAATTGTGCCATAATGTTTTTCCCTTTTTTTTGGCAAGCTCATCGCTTGTCAGGCCGATTATGACCTTCTCAGATATGGAAAATGACTCATCAAGCAGTGCAATGTGCCCTTGGTGTATCACATCGAATGTGCCACCGGTTGCGACCACTTTGAACTGCGCCATGGTATGTGATGTATACCTTACAATAAATTTATGGTGTAACCAAAACTATCGAGACGGTCTTGCTTGGTGCTGCAAGTGGCACCCCTTCTGGATCCCACACATATGCTTCGATGAAAAATCCACCCTCATTTTGCGGAGTCCACTCCACTGTTGCATGCTGTGGACCGGCAGAGCTGAACTGCCCCTCAACAATTCCGATGAACTCAACTGGTGCCTTTTCGCCAAACTGTTTGACTTGGGCGTAATAAACATACGGCTGACTTGGTTTTGTGAGTGCAGAATACTGAATTGTAAGATCACTTGATATGTTGACTGTTTCACCAACTCTGATTTCAGAGACACGATCTCCTATGAGGTCGCTCACTTCGATGTTGTTTATGGAAACTAATCGCGTCAGCGTGTCCAAAGATACCTTGGTAATGTCAGTCATCTTTGACTGGTATTCATCTGACTCTGCAATTACTTTGAATGATGTTGCACGGTAATCTATTTTTGCAGAAAACTCGACATCTTGGCTTTTCTTTGCACCAAGCTCATCGATTTCCACTGTTTCAATGCCGACAATTCTAGGCGGTGTGAATGCATCGTATGCAATGAGGTGAACCTTTACTGCTGCAGTTTCTGCCTGGCCGCCGTTTGTAACAGTGGCGGGAAGAATCACCAGATCACCAATAGTCAGTGTTTGTGGTTTTATCTCCAAGACCTGCTGCTTTGCTGCGGCCGAGTTGAATCCAAGTACGTTAATCGTCACTTCCGATATCTCAGGGTTTGGACTGTTTGATTTTATGATGAACGGCGATTTGCCTTTGCCCGGCACTACATCAAGCAGGGTGGTTCCTGTGACTGTTTCAAGTGGAGCTGCGCCTCTGGAGCCCGATGCCTTGCTGCTGTAAAAGCCCACCCAAATCTTTACGTTCTTGACTGGAAACGTCTTTGTGTTTTCGACTTCGCCAATCACTATGGTGTAGCCTTCATCGTCTTTGTAGCTAAACGGCGCAGTAGAGGTAAGCTTGACACCGAGAGTCGAAGGTGTTTCAGTAAGCTGTCCAAAAATCGGAGTAAATGGTAAGAGTAGGAAAACTAGTGATGCTACAAGCAGCCTGTACATTTGATTCTAGTTATACTACTGGGTTAATCACATAAGAAATATCATATTCTAAACAATGTAGACTAGAAGCTTTAACAAAATGTGACCAATAAAAGAGAAGAAATGAATGGTTACTTTCTGTTTCTCATGCCGGTTATAACAAACCAGTAAACTAGACCTGGTGCCAAACCGACAATAAGTGGTATCCATACAGCGATTGATTCTGCTGCAAATGATGGTGCTGCCATTCCAACAATCCTTTCAAAATATCATATTTAAATCCATCCATTGCAGTGCGAATTACGCAAGATCGATAGAGTGGACTGAAGGGGATTTGAACCCCTGACCTCCCGCGTGCAAGGCGGGCATTCTACCACTGAACTATCAGCCCTCAGAAAGTGACTTTGCCGCCATGATTTTAATTGTTGTCCTCTTGAGGCAAGAATTTTATTTGCAAAAATTTGTGCGCAAGACATGGTTGTAATGGAATCCCAAGTCCAGCTCAAAAAAGGAGACAAAGCTCCAGATTTCGAACTGCTTGGAATCGACGACAAAAAATACTCGCTTGCAAGCTTTGCCAGCTATGATGCTATACTTATCATTTTTATGTGCAACCACTGTCCCTATGTCAAGGCCAAAGTGGACGCCATAAACGAGATCCAAAACAAATTTCAGGGCAAGGTGGCTGTCGTGGGCATTAACAGCAACGATTCAGTTGCATACCCCGATGACAGCTTTGAGAACATGAAAAAGTTTGCAAAAGAGCGAGGAATCAAGTTCTGGTATCTAGTTGACGAGACCCAGCAAGTGGCAAAAAGATACGGTGCAGTCTGCACTCCAGACCCGTTCCTCTTTGACAAGGAGCGAAAGCTGGTGTTTCATGGCAGAATTGACAACGCTATGAAGCCCGAAGACAAGGCGACAGAAAAGACGATGATCTCAAACATAGAAAAACTGCTTGCAGGCCAGCCAATTGCCAAAGATTTTGATCCGTCGATTGGTTGTTCAATAAAGTGGAAGAACTGACCACAACGTTAAAAGACCGTTCAATTTGAGATTTTTTTAGGGCCGGTAGCTCAGCTTGGCTGGAGCGTTCGACTGATAAAACAACCTTTCAGATATCGAAAGGTCGAGAGTTCGAATCTCTCTCGGCCCATCATTTTTAGCCAACAGTAGCTGCCATCGAGTCCACCCACTGTATTATTCCATCAAAGCTGTCGCTCACAAACTCGGCCTTGATGTTTTTTGCCTTGGAGTATATTGCGGTGTGGAGGTTTTTGCCAAACTTGGGCTTGACAGAGTTTATGGATTCTGAAAAGAATTTTGCGCCTTCTTCGGTTGAGCAAAACACCACTATTACCATTATGCTTTGTTTTTGTCTCCAGATTTTTGCAAGAAACTTTTGCAAGTCAAGCTCGTAGAGTACATCTATTGCATCCGACATGTCCCCAAGATCCAAACTCTGCCAACCAAGTGAGCCAAAGACGCATGATGCTGCGTGCGAATACAGCTCGCTTTGTGGATCAGCGGCAAGCACCAAGACGTTCTTTTTTGGATCAAAATCGTTTTGGGCAAGGCTTAGTATCTGCAACGAGTTTGTCACGATTTGGCCGACCAGCTTAGATTCGGACTTGCCTATCTTTGCCTTCAGGTACATATCTTCTATTGCAGAGATTGCAGGCAGTATCACTTCGCTTACGATCTTTTGCGTGTTTGCTCCAGAGTATTGGCAGTTTCGAATTAACTGATATGCGTTTTGCGGCAGGCCAGTACCGAGGTACTCTAGAAATTTTTCTTTGACACGAAAATAATCCGCTGGAAACTCGAGGTGCTCCGTAGCAGAGTCAATAAACCACAGATTTGCGTTACCTATGTTTTTTTGTCTGATGAGTCCTTCTGCTGCAAACACGTTGAGGTATTTTGCCATTGTAGCACGATTAATTCCAAGTTTCTCTGCTATTTCTACTCCCGACAGTCCCGTCTTTGACTCCGATAAAATCTCAATTAGTTTTTGTTGCACTTGATCTTGCTGGTATCCTCTTGCCAAAGATGATTTTATTATGGTGGGTTATTATTTATGCTGTTTTTTGGTTTTCTGGTTTGGCAGATCAGCTGATAGCCAAAAGGTCAAATTATCAACCACTAGAAAGTTGGACTCGCTCACATAAACCGTTAAATAGTACAGTACCTAATGGTACGGTAACAGGTATGCCAAAGGCAGGATTCAAGTCCATCACGGTTTCAGAAGAAGTCTACGACAAGTTCTACGACGTATTTGAGAAGAACAAGACGGAATTGATGATGAAGGGCGTAAACAGCTTTTCTGGTTACGTCACATACATGCTTGAGCAGATGATGCAAAAAGACAAAACCTTTGCAAAATATGCTCCAAAACTAGAAAAAGTGGCAGTAGACGAAGACCGTGTGGTTCTAAAGGACAACATCAAAAACAGAATTGCCGAGGTTGCAATCCAAAGGGGAGAACTATTTTGCCAGCTTTGTGAGGAAAAGGACTGTGTCCACGTTGGTTTTGTGTTTTCACTGCCTGACGTTTATGAAGTTTTGAATTCTAAGGGAATAAAACATCCCAAATAAGGGATGCAGGAGGTGGGATTTGAACCCACGAACCCCTAAGAGACGGGATCACCCATTGTTAGATCTTAAGTCCCGCGCATCCAAAAGCAGCTTTTGCTTTCTTTGGCCAGGCTCGGCTACTCCTGCGACATTGCTTGATTTTGACAAAGATTTAACGGTTTAGCGTTTTGCAAAATTTCCTTAGGTATAATTAGGATTTACTTGGGAACCAATTTGTGCTTCGATAGCTCAGCCTGGTAGAGCGTTACCTTGGTAAGGTAAAGGTCGCGGGTTCGGATCCCGCTCGGAGCTTTTCCTAATAATTTTTGATGAGCAGTTCCGTCTGTCCTGTTCTCTTTGTAGAGTCGGAGTTAATGGCACGGTTTGCAGAAATCTCAATTACCTTCCAGTCTTTTGAGAATAATTTGCGAACCTCTTTTGAGTTTGAATTTGAATGTAGCACCTTGCATCCCCTGTCTGCGAGTTTTTCTGATACATCCACTAGTTTTTGCAGATCCTTGTAGGTAAAGTCCCTGTTGGTGTAACTGGTAAAGTTTGCAGTCTTGCTCACAGGTTGGTACGGCGGATCAAAGTAGACAAAATCACCTTTTTTTGCATCCTGCAGAACCGATGAAAAGTCCCTGCAGCTAATCGAGATCCTCTTTGACTGTAGAATATGGCTTGCAGCGTAAAGATTCTCCTCGTTTACGATATTTGGATTCGAATATCTCCCAAGTGGTACGTTGAACTTGCCTTTGCTGTTGACCCTGTACAGTCCGTTAAAGCAGGTTCTGTTTAGGAACAGCAACCGTGAAACTTTTTCAATCTGGGTTGTCGGCTCATTGTCCCTTACCTGATAATAGTATGAGTCTGGGTTTTTGTGATAGTTCTTTGCGTGATTCTCAAGCGACTCGATTAGTTCCTCTACTCTATCCCTTATTGTGATGTACGCAAGTATCAGATCAGAGTTAAGATCAGATACTTTGCACCTGATATCAGGATTCTTTGAAAGCAAATGGAACATTACTGCCCCACCTCCCAAAAACGGCTCATAGTAGCATCCAAACTCGGCCGGTACGTGCTTTTCAATTACTGACAAAAGCTGTCTTTTGCCGCCCGCCCACTTGACAAACGGCCTTGGCTCGACTGAGAGAATCTGCCTTGTTTTCAATAATATCTGATATCAAAAAATCATATCCAAACCCAAGACAACAAAAGATCACAACGTGTGCAATATTTTTTAATCTAGACCGTACGGTAGATTCAAACTAAAGATAAAGGAAAAGGGTGTAGGGTTTTAGTCCCACTTGGACCAAGCTGCCATCCATCTATACGTCCACGTGTTCAGCTTACATCCCAGTGCGCACATGGTAACTGACAATACAGCACCTGCTCCTGCACCGAGTGCAACTGGACTGTTATAGAACTTGCCTACGGCAGGCTCTATTGGAGTCATGTATGGTGGCAAAGTTGGTCTTGGATATTTGAATGCAGTCTCTAATGGGTCGGCAACCGTGATCAGGTTTACCATGTTGAACAATGGTAATGACAGTCCTGCCATGACACCACCGAATAGGATCAGTGAGTGCTTGTTCTTCTTTGTTGCCCAGTATGCCAAATCCATCAACATAGCTGATGGTAGCCAGACCGGCGTGACAATGAAGTCATATGGGTAACCGAGTGAAAACCATGCACCTTTGGCAACCCACGTATAGACGGTCATGATCAACGCGTAATACGTTGCCGTTCCTGGAACTCCAGTGAATGTGAGATAGTAGGCTGCGCCGACTACCAACATCAACGTTTGCGATATTGAGAATACGACAAACGAAGTCCAGGCCCAGTCAGTGTAGAAGATGTAGTCGCCTGCGTTAATTGTAAGCAGGGTCGAGTTGACTGCAACCACTACTATGAACAAGTAGTGAGTACATCGTCTAAGCCAGACCATTGATCCATGTACGGTGAGAGTGAGTATATAAAATTTTAGTTACTCGCGAAGATCGGAGCGCGGCATGTACAATGAAGAATGATAAATTAAAAATAAGAAAAAGTCTGGAACGCTCTCTTATGTTCCGACGAACAGAGAGATCAGTATTGTTCCGATAGCGGTTCCGCCGAGTGTTGCGGCAAGGATACCGTTACTCTTCTTCTTGGTACCTTCTTCTACGACTTTTACGCAGAAGAGATAGCCAATTGCCTCGACAATGGTCAAGACGATAAAGGCATAGTGACCGCTTGGTGTTGGATAAGCCCATGGATAATAGAAGTATCCTGCAGCTGTTCCACCAAAGGTTGCCAGCCATGCTGCTATGTATGATATGGTGATCAGGCCGACCATGTTTTCAACACGTCTGCCAATCATCTTCTCTACATCAGCACTGGTTGCGCCACCGCCACCTGAGCCAAATCCTTTTGGTAGAGTCATTTGTTTAAGTAACCGGTAGAATACTTTTAAGCCTTTCTACATGCGTGGGCCTACTGCGATCTACGCTTTAAAATTAAAAATGAGAAAAAAGGGGTTTTGCTTATGGGATAGATCTGCTGTACAATTTGCCTTCTAGGGCCATCTTGTACATTTCAGCGACGTATGGGTTCTCACCTGGTGTTTCTGCACCTAGTTCGACCAGTCTAGCATATACTCTTACGACATAGGCTAATGCGCCCATGAATGCTACGACTACGCCCATGTTGAACATCCAGTGGTTTGGAACTGCGAAGATTTCCTCTACGAACCAGAAGTGCCACATCTCATTGACTCCGATTGTGAACATGGTTGCCAGGTAACCTAGGATGGTCATCTTTAGGCCTGTGTTCATGGAGTTGTTTGGACCTCTGAGAATTGGCACTCTCCTATCATAGATTGCTACTGCTCCCCAACCGAGTGGTAGTGCCACAAAGTGTGAGTACAACCACCAGTGTGCTGGAGTGAATGCAGAGTCTCTGATAGAGGTTTGATGTAGAGAGCCGTCTACGAAGTTGTCTACTTCCACTGATGCTGCTGTTGATCCCATTGCAATAACGATGAGCCAGATCTTCTTGAGTCTCTGGATCTCAACTTCTTTTGGGATTAGTGCCGGCATCTGTGCCATGTTTCTTGGTTATAGTTCATGCATATATAAAACATGAGTTAATTTTGGCATTAATTTCATCAAATTTTTACAGAAAATAATCTTAAATTTTCGATAAATTCTTCATTAATTATTGTAAAATACAAAATATCACATAATGCTGAAAACACGGTACCTATATTGAACATTGATGTTTAACAATTAGATCATAATTTGAGACAAAAATTCTGGTGATCATTATTGTAGTGCAACGGTAAAACATATATCATTCTATGTCGAGTCTGTGATTAATTAACGGGATAACTATGGTCGACAAGAAAGTATTCGTAGTTGCACTCGGAGTGATTCTAGCACTTGGAACATTTGGTCCAAACTTGGCACAAATGGTTCAGACTGCAGAGGCACACGGTGTGCAAGCACAGCTACAAAGCCGTTTCGTAAAGATTGAAGACGAAACCTTCAACAGACAGTCACTGCAAACAGGTGAAGAACTAGTCATCTCAGGCAAGTTCGTAAGTCTTGTTGAAAGAGACCTAAGGGGATGGAACTCCATATTCTCAGAGTCAACCAACGCAGGAAACAGATGGGAAGTCCTAGCAAGAACCCCGCCAGGAAACGTCTTCAATTTACCAGGTAACGCCGTAATCCCATATGAGATCAGGGCAAAGGCATTGGAGCCAGGCGTATACCACGTACACACACAGCTTAACATAGCTTCAGTTGGACCAGGATTAGGCCCAGGACAAACAGTAGTAGTTACTGGCGACCCGATACTCAAACCAATTCCATACACAAACATCATGTACCAATCAATCATCATCGGAGTTGGCTACGTAATCACATTCGCAACTCGCCCCTGGCAAGTAATCTAAACCAACACACCCTTCTTTTCATTTTATTATACGCTTGTAGAGAAACGACTTTATGTAATCCTAGTAGAACTTGAACATGATTTGGCCTGGGATGGGCGACCCAAGTAAGAGGGGCAAAACCATCAGATACCTCATCATAACTGCCATAATAGGCATAGGCGTCGCTGCATTGAGCTCAGGCGTCCAGATTTTGTTAAATGTCGACAACCCTCTCAAAGTCTGCATAAATGACAGAGACATCAACTACCACGTGACTGCCACACTTGAGATATACGTAGACAAGCAAAAGATACCAATTCCTGCCAATGTTGGATTCAAAGATGGTTGCCAGAGAGCGCTTTATACCCAGTCTGATGACGGCACAATTCATGCTGCGTGGACTGAAGAATACCCATTTGAGATAGGACACTTTTTGTGGGTTTGGGACTTTAAGCTGCGAGACATGCAAGAAGACAAGTCCGCAGTTTATGTGGACGGCAAAAAGTCTGCAGAGTTCATTAGAACGCCTCTGATCAATGGCGCCCATTATAGGGCCGAGTTTACCTCAAAGGCTTACGATGAGTCCAAGGACAAGGACTTTTTACCGCCGCAATAATTGTCAAAGTCGACAAAATACGAATAAAGAAATCTAAAAAGAATGAAAAAAGAAAGTTTTACCAGTATTTTCCGTTGTCTGGTATCAGACCGATACCTTCTCTTTCAAAGTGTCTGTCTAACTCATCAACCCATCTTTCGCGGTTGTCTTTGTATGACCAGCCATGGACTCTTAGCCAATATGCTATGATTCCCAGAAGGAAGATAGTAAACATCATTGTGCCAAAGATGTAAACCATGACATCGTAGAACAATGGGTCATAGTTTGGTCCCAATTGTCCAAATACGGTAGACAGAATACTGAACACTGTACCGAGTAATGGAGTCATTGAATTACTAACCTCAGTACGTACGATATATACATTTCTCTGAGTGGCAGAATCCGCTATGATCGCAGCCTAGAGATAGTGAAAAAAATCAATAAAATAGGAAAAAGAATTGGATTGTTTTTATCCTCTTCCTTGGGCTGCGTATCTTCCGCTTCGTGCTCTGAAGAAGAATGCTGCGGCGATTCCTCCAAAGACTGCTGCGGCGATTGCAGATGCTCCCAAGACACCGTCTGCTGCTAGATATGGAGTTCCAGAACCTGTTGCTGGGTTTGCTTTTGCATATTCAACTCTGTCTCTTGCGAGTTTCAGAGTCTCTTCCAGAGTGTTTTTACCAGTCTTGCCGCTTTGGTCTACATTGCCCATGTACTGGGCAAATGCCTCGCCGGTCATCATTCCTACTGATAAAACAGTCACAGCAAGCAGTGCTGCTCCAAATAGTGTTTTATTCATAGTGTTTACCTGTTGTCTTGAGGGCTATCGTTTCTATTTAACTTTTTTCTAATTACCAGATCCAGACATTTTATGTGGGGTAACGTTTATGTTTGAACCAAGAACACCCACGCCATGGGACGTGTACATACACACAGACATGGTCAGTCGCACTCGACTAGACCAATTACGATGAGAACCCCTTCGTGGTTGACATCAACCCCAAAAGAAGTAGAAGAACTTGTTGTCAAATATGGCAAAGATGGCGTCCCGATGAGCCAGATCGGAATCAAGATGCGAGACCAGCATGCGGTTCCCTTGGTAAAACCAATTGTCAAAAAATCCGTCAAAAAAATACTTGAGGACAATGGAATAAAGCCGGAGATTCCAGAGGATCTGAACAACATAGTCAAAAAGGCCCTCAACCTCCAGCGACACCTAAAATCCCACAACTCTGATAAAAGAAATGTCAGATCGCTTGAGCTTGTGGAGGCAAAGGTCCACAGAATATCCACTTATTACAAAAAGATCGGCGTGCTTCCTCAAAACTGGAAATATAAGTCAGTCGTAGCTCAACTTGAGTGATGAGCAGACTGGAAGAGAGTTTAGCGGTATTTTCCAACACCATATCTGATTGCATAAAATCCGGAAAAACGATTGCAGTACTCACGCACATAGACTGTGATGGCATCACATCCGGCAGCATAATTACAAAGGCGCTGATCCGAGCAGGTGCCAAAGTAACCGTAAGAACCCTCAAGGAGATGAACTTGCATGCAATCAAAGACATGGAGGAGGACTCGCGCGAATTTCACATAATCACGGATTTGGGTGGAGGGTTTGCAAAACAGCTTGACGAGTCATTTGGTGCCAACTGGTTTGTCTTGGATCATCACGAAATAGCCGATGATGAGTACGATAATGAGCGCGTCATAAATGCGTGGAAATTTGGCATCGATGGCGGCACAGGTATTTGCGCAGGAGGCATGGCATTTCTTGCAGCCAAGTCACTTGACAAGAGGAACTCTGATTTGGCTCCAATCGCTGTGGTCTCAGCACTTGGAGACAGGCAGGATCAGGGAGAAAAAAAATCATTTCTTGGCAAAAACGCCGAGATAGTAGAAGAGGCGAAGAACTCAGGGCAACTTCAAGTCGACATGGATCTTTTGTTGTTTGGACGCGAGACGAGGCCGCTTGCGGACTCGCTTGCATTCACATCTCAACCATTCATAGAAGGACTTACGTGGAATCGTGACGCCTGTTTTTCATTGCTAAAATCTGCTGGGATCGAGTTAAAGGAGGGTGGCCGTTTTAGAACACCGTCGGACCTCACAGATGACGAAAAACGCAACTTGCTTGAAGCAATAACCAAGTTTGCAAGCTCGCAAAACGCAACGCAGATCATGGAGGAGTTGATTGGGTATACATACACTTTCCCAAGCGAGGAGCGCCGCAGCTTTTTGCGTGATGCTCGTGAGTTTTCCACGATGCTCAACTCTTGTGGAAGAATAGGAAGGGCCGGAGTTGGGATTGCGATTTGTATAGGGGACAGAAACAGGATGCTTCAAGAGGGGGAAAATATTTTGGCCGATTACAGAAAGATGATTCGAGAATACATGAACATTTTGACAAATGAGAGGTGGCGAATAAACGACTCGCCTTCTTACCTGATGGTAAACGGTGAGGGCGTGATCCCTGAAACCATGACTGGCACGATATCTTCGTTGCTTGCAGGCTCGCCAAAGAATGCAGGTAAGATAATCATTCTGAGGACCAATGGCGAAGAAAACACAGTCAAGTTTTCATCTCGTAAGTCGATTGGTTGCAGGTCTGGTGTAAATCTGTCCATTTTGATGAGGACTGGCGCTGAAAAATTCAATGGTGTTGGTGGAGGCCATGATGCAGCAGCAGGCGCCAGGATTACAAAGGACAAGCTAGACGGATTTTTGGATTTTTTGGAACATGGAATCAAAAATTCGGATAGTAATTAGTAACATCTCGCAAAAAAAGGCACGTGCCGTCATAGCTGCCTTGGAGCCAGACAACGTGGACTTTCCAGAAGGGCTTACATTTGAGATGGAAAATCTTGATAACGCACTTGTTTTTAATTTCCACAGTACAGGCAACATGAAAAAACTTACCGCTACAATTGATGAGGTCTTGGCACACGTACAGATGGCACTCAAAGTGATGGAATGATGCTGGATCCCAAACTGATCAAGGAAAAACCCGAAATCATACGAAAGATGTTGCAGGACAGAAGAGTCGAGTTCGACCTAGATGGGTTAGTAGAGCTTGATGCAAAAAGGCGCGAACTCATCATAAAGACAGATGAGCTCAGAAAGAAAAAGAACCAAGTCTCAATTGAAATTTCTGCCAAAAAAAAGTCAGGCCAAGATGCAAGTGACTCGATTTCCCAGATGCAAACAGTCTCGGCTGAGCTGGCAGCGCTTGAAGCAGAACAGTTCAAAGTCGAAGCACAGTACAACAAGCTTGCACTAAGCATTCCAAATTTGATCCATGAATCCGTCCCAATAGGACCAGACGAGTCTGCCAACAAGGAGATACGGAGATGGGGCGAGGTGCCAAAGTTTGACTTTAAAGTCAAGGATCACATAGACATATCCCAGAGTCTCGATCTTGTAGATTTGGAAAGGGCTGCAAAGGTAGCAGGTGCCAGATTTTACTATCTCAAAAATCAACTCGTCAGACTAAATCAGGCCTTGATTGGATTCGCACTGGATTTTTTGGAGTCAAAAAAATACACATTGGTGCAGCCGCCATACATGATAAACAAAAGATCCATGGAGGGCGCAATCATTGCAGATGACTTTACAGACGTCATCTACAAAGTGGACGGCGAGGATCTGTTTTTGATTGGAACTGCAGAGCACGCGATTGCAGCAATGCATTCAGACGAGATCCTGCAAGGAAAAGATCTGCCCCTAAGATATGCTGGAGTCAGCCCTTGTTTTAGGAAAGAGGCCGGAGCTCATGGGCGCGACCAGAAGGGGATCTTTCGTGTACATCAGTTTGAAAAAGTAGAGCAGTACGTCTTTGCGAGGCCTGAAGACTCGTGGAAGGAGCACGAAAGCATGCTTGCAATAGTCGAAGAATTTTATCAGCAGCTTGGGATTCCCTACAGAATCATGGTTTTGTCAAGTGGGGATCTTGGCAAGGTCTCCGCAAAAACATATGATCTTGAAGCATGGATGGCCGGACAAAACGCGTATCGTGAGATTGTCTCGTGTTCTAATTGCCTTGACTTTCAGACAAGACGACTCAAAATCAGATTCAGGGACAAAACAAACGAGCAGACGCAGTACGTCCACTCACTTAACAGCACACTTGTTGCTACCACCAGAACGCTTGTTGCAATCATGGAAAACTTTCAGACAAGGGACGGTCACATCAGTGTGCCAAAGCCTTTGCAAAAATATCTTGGTTCTGCGCTCATTTAGCCAGCACAACTTATATTTTGGATTCAGTGGCTCGTTATTAATTGGCTAAAAGAAAGGGTTCAAGAGTTAAGGACAAGTGGCGTGAGAAAAAATGGGTCACAGTGATTGCCCCAGAATCATTTAACAACGCACCGATAGCTTACATACCAATTACAGATGAGAAAAAAGCAATAGGGCGAGTAATTGAAGTCACTTTGTTTGACATTCTAAAAGGTGACCCCTCTCAATACCAATACAAGATTTACTTTCAGATAAGCAAGATAGAAGGAGACAAGGCGTACTCTATTTTCAAAAGGTACGAGTATGCAAAAGAGTTTCTGCGAAGCCTAATCAGACGAGGCTCAAGCAAAATCAACTTTGTCATGGACGTAAGCACTAAAGACAACTATCTTTTCAGACTCAAAGTCATAGCTCTGACTCACAAAAAGCTCAACACCTCAAGAAAGCACGCCCTCAGACTGATCGCAAAGGATGTGATGGGCAAGACCATACCAGAGATGACAATAGACCAGTTTGTCCAGGCTACCTGCTATGGCAAGATAAATTCAGACATCATGGCTGCAGCAAAGAAAGTCATCCGCATGAGGCATGTTGGACTCGAGAAGGTAAAGCTCATCCGAACTGCCGAAGCCCAGGTCACACTGCTCGAAGCATAAATTTGGAAAGAAAGCTCGAAGTAGACATTCAAGTCATTGTTCATGCAACAGAAGATCTGGAAAAGATCTTTGCAGCATTCAATGAAACGTTTGATCTAGACAAAGAAGAGTTCACTGTACAGAACCTGCAGGGACACTATGAGAATCCCATTACTCTGCTTTTGTGCAAGCTCAAAAAGAAAAAGGCGCAGGGTTTTGTTGCAAAGCTTGTCAGAGACATTCCAAAAGAAAACATGTCGCTAATAATTGAAGACCTCCAAAATAGATGCGACGAGTCTGCGCTCTATCTGAGGATTTCAAAGCAGCAGTTAGTTTTGGGCAAAATAATTCCGGGAGACGAAGATCCAATCAAGCTGAAAATCCACACGCCGATTTACACGCAAAAAGATCTGATAAAGACATATACTGAGATTCTCAGCCAAGACAGAATTTAATATCATTTAGAGTAGTAAATAGTTGGGAATGAAGAGCTACAAAGCCGCTCCAGTCTGAGCAACGCAGCTGTGAAGACGCCGCGACGATCTGACCCAAAAATTGAATATGTGCATTGTTTTAAATAATGTTCTTTCAGCTGTTGGATAGTTGAAACTAGATTACGACATTATTGTGGCCGGTGGCGGATTGGCCGGCATGGTAGCGGCCCAGTCTGCAGCTCATTACTCTAATCAGAGACTATCGATTCTCGTAATTGACAGAAATCCGCCTATTTTGCTTGGACGCAAGTCAATCAACGGTTGGATCTGTGGCGACGCAGTATCAAAGCAGGCAGTTGACTACATGAGTGAACGAATCAAAGTAACTTGGTCCAAACCCGAAATCGAACACAAGGTAAAGGGCGTCATGGCGTTGTCGCCAGACAGGGAGACGGCAATACCATTTGATGGTGACGGATATTTGCTCAACAGGCAACAGCTCCCGCAAACCCAGTACAAAGAGGTGAAAAAGCGCGGAGTCAACGTGGATTTTGAGATAAATCTTACAGGTCTTTTGTACGATGGTAATCAAGTGGTTGGAGTAGAAGGTCTCAACAAAAAAACCAACGAGCCTTACAAAAAGACGGCGCGCGTGGTGATTGATGCGACGGGAGTCACCTCGATGCTAAGAAATCAAATAAAAAACACAACAAAGATGGAAAGAAAGATCGACAGAACCGACCTCGAATCGACTGGAAGACACATAATGTATTTTGATCAAGGCGAAGAAGACCTAACTGAGTTCGACCCAGATTATTGTTTGATTCATTTAGATCAAGACATTGCACCAGGCGGATACGGGTGGGTATTTCCAAAAGGCAAAAACAAAGTCAACATAGGCCTCGGCGTTGAAAAAACCATTTTGGATAAGAGGAACAAAAGGCTCGGCAAGCACGACGATGTCACAGGACTGATAAACCAGTATGTTGCAAGAAATAGAGCAATCAAAAATCCACGACTGTCAACAGATCCTGAAGACGCACACAATGCCACTGGAAATTTCCAAGTTTCAGTGAGAAGACAAAACGACTGCATGGTGGCAAATGGGTTTATGTTGGTTGGTGATTCTGCATGGATGCCAAAACCACTTGATGCTGGTGGCATTGGTCCTGCGCTCATTGCTGGAACCATAATAGGTAAAAATGTAGTTACAGCAATAGAGTCTGGCGACGTCACGGAAAATGGACTGTGGCAGTACAATGTAGATTATGTAAAAGAGTACGGATACAAAACTGCAGGACTCGAAGTTTTTAGAAGATTATTGCAGATGCTCACCAACGAACAGATCAATTACGGAATGAAGCATTTTTTGGGCAATCTTGACGTAGAGGCAATCAGCCGTGGCGAACATCCGGACTTTTCAATGATTGGCAAGATGGGCATGATAATTCGTGGAGCCTTAAACAAAAAGCTTGCAGACGGCCTCAGGTACACGACTCAGCAAAACAAGTGGCTTGTCGAGCATTATGCGAATTACCCCAAGACGCCAGACGGTTTTGATGAATGGCACAAAAAACTGCTCAAAACGATGAATGAGGCCTACGAGCACTTGGCAAAATGGGAAAATTAATCACAACAGTTTTTTACTTTATTTCTGTTTTTGATTTGTGGAATTTCAGATTCTAAAAAACCCAATGAGCATGCTCGAGGTTCATCTGGGTAAAGGCGAGACCATCGCTGCCGAAGCTGTGGCACTCGTATTCATGAAAGTGGACATTGAAGTTAGCACAAACATATGTTCTGGCTTTTTCAACTCTGCTGACAGATCCCTGCCGTGTTTTAGGTTGTAGGTTAGGATCATTATTTCAACTAGAGATGTGAGTGATTGTCAGTTGTATAGTTTTTGGTATGTTGTTCATTGAGCTGTGGTGTGCTCGCTTCCATCCCTGCCCTAAAGAGCTAGGGCTTTTTCGTTCGCATTAGTAAAAGTCTCCCTTTGGGGAATGAGTCGTTTTTTGTCAACAACTACACTGCCAAAGAAAATGAATGTATTTTGGGTTTGACTGGGCCTCCCCTTGGGGACATTGTAGAGATTCCGATCGGAACGGATGGAGGATACATCATACAATCTGGCTCATACATTGCACCCACTCCTAGGTCGACATAGACACAAAATGGCAGGGATTTACAAAGGGAATTTTTGGCAGCTAGTTATTTATGCTAAAAGCAACTGGAGAAGGCAAGATTTTTTGTAATGCGTACAGCGGAATAATCCTAAGACATCTTGTCGACGGCGAGAAGATGGTTCTTGACAACCATCACCTAGTGGCACTTAGTGCTAATTCTCGGTACAAAGTTACAAGTTTGGTGGACTAAAGAGCACAATACTTGGAGGTGAAGGCCTAGTCACGGAAGTGCTTGGTCCTGCCATATATTTTCAAACAAAGAACCTCAGGGAGTTGATCGACCTACTTGACGTCAAGCATACAAGCGAGACGCAGGGACATAACTTCAACGTAGGTGGATTTCGAGTAGGTATGTAGCTAGTCGCATTTTTATAAAGTAAAACCCATTGAGAAAATATGCTACAGACATCATCTACCTATCTTGATTGGAATAATTCCCTTGAAATCCTCAACAAGGCACACGAATCAAGTCTTTTTGTTTTAATTATTGGCCCCAAGGGAACCGGCAAGACGTCACTAGTAAGAGAGTTTGCGGCAAAAATGGGGGCCAATCTAGAGTCGATCAACTTTAGTTTGCGAACTCGTGAAAGTCATTTGGTTGGCACCAAGACGCTGACTGAGGGAACGGTCGGATTTGACGAAGGCATTTTGATAAGATCGATGAAAGAAGGCAGCATCCTGTATTTGGATGAGATAAATGCAGCAGAGGCCGACGTGTTGTTAAGACTTGACGAAGCATTGGATGACAGGAGGCAGATAGTGCTTAAAGAAGCTGCAGGTGAGATGATCAAAGCAGACAAGAACTGGTTTGTCATTGCAACAATAAATCCGTTAACTCACGTTGGCACAAAGGAACTTCCTCCACAACTCTTAAGCAGGTTCCCAATCAGAATCAGATTGGACTATCCACCGGAACAGACAGAGTTTGAGATAGTCAAAAGATACGTGTCAGGATCGCATGAAAACAAACTCCGCCAGGGAATCAAACTTGCAAACACCTTGCGTGAGGCAGCCGCAGTTGAAGAGTTGTATTATTCACCGAGTCTTCGTGAAACCATTGCATTTGGCAAACTGCTTGATGCCGGCGTTGATGCAAAAAAGGCAGCAAACATAGTGTTTGCAAATGTGTATGCACAGTGGGGAAATGTAGAATATCAGAAGGTAAACGATATCATCACATCTATGTTTGGTAATTGATGCAACAAGCACGTTTTAGAAACGACACATTGGTTGAGATTGCGACGTTTCTAGCTAGAAGGTGGTCTCAAAAAGACAGGATTATAGTCGAGTTTTCAGACAAAAAAGAGAATCGCACCAAACTCAAAGAAAATCGAATAAGCCTCATTTCACCCGAAAAGTACCTAGGAGGCGATTTTGAAAGATACAGGCAATTTAGGACGTCAATTTGGTACGAATCTATGCGGGCCAAGTTCTGCAAAAAGATCCTCTCAAATGATCATGCCTTTGGATTCATTTTGAATACTCTTGAAACCAGAAGAATCGAACTTCTTGGAAGAAAGATCTGGCGCGGCATGGACGAGGAGCTCATCTTCAATTATGGGTATTCATGGATTTATCGTCCCAATCTTTCAAACGTGCTGGGAAAGACTAGAATTGTTGAGGCGTTTTACCAATACTTTTTGTTTGGAGACATCAAAGGCGAGATCCAGTCAAGCTACCAAGATAAAATAAGAAAAGCAGCTGTGCGTGCAAAAGAGATACTAGATGAAGCAATTCACAAAGATTACGATACTGATTGGCTTGAAAAAAAGGTTCCAGAAATTCTGAGCATTTTGGACATTGACGCCTTGGTTACGATTCCTCTTTCCGTTCCATGGAAAGGTCCAGGACTCTTGGTCACTCCAGCAGATCTGCTAAAGGCTTTACAAAAGATTGCAAAAAACCGCGAGGCCGATTTTGGCAAGATTGATGTGCAAAACGTCTTGACTGGGCGCACAGTAGCAGAAGAGTTCAAAGTGATAAAAGAGGAAAACCGTAAAAATGAAAACAAAGGCCTTGGGAATGCCTCAATAGGAATTCAGATTCCAGAGTCTACAAACGTAGATGAGACGCGAATTTATGATCAGGATTTGATTTCTAATCTCAAGACAAAATTCAAGGACTGGAAGACTTCGTGGAAAGAACAACATGTTTTATCTGGCGACGAATTTGACGCAGAGACTTACATTGAAGGCCACTTGCCATTTTTGACCGATGTTAAAAAATCAATCAAGGCAAAGATAGTGATTCTAGTTGATCATTCATCGAGTATAACAGACCAGCAGGTCCAATACAAAAAAGTCACCGTCGCCCTCTGTGAGGTTCTTTCGTTTCTGAAGATCAGGTTTTCAGTATATGTGTTTAATACCACACAAAAGCAGGTGGTGTGCTGGCTTGTCAAACCAGAAGAGATAAAATGGAACAATGCATGCGCCAAGAGGCTTGCGCAAATAGAGGCAAACGGCGGAACACCTCTTGCAGAGGTATACCAAAAGATGTATCCAATTTTGCGCTCAAAGAAACCGGACATCTTTTTGACGCTCTCTGACGGAGAACCGTCAGATCCTGACGCTGTTCGTGCAATGGTAAAATCACTGAAGACGATAGGCATCAAGATGGTTGCAATAGGAGTCGGACACGACACATTTGGAGCAACAAAAATTGCAAACAACCTCAAATACCTGGAATATGAAAAAACGTTAGCAGTGTCCAGATTAAAAGACATTCCAAATAGAGTGATTACAGTTTTGCAGACAAGCTAAAACTACACAAAATCATAAATCTGCAAAAAACTCTCAATCCTCACCGTATGCAATTAGATAAAAAATGTGGAGATTCCTAGAGTGTTGCTAGGAATGCTCCGATTCCTGCGCCTACGCCAATGCCAAGGACGAAGAAAAGTGTGTCCCAAGCGATGACCTTTTTGAAGGGGGCGCGAACCTCGTAATTCCAGTGAGTTTGCTTCATGTTTCTATTATATCACAACATACTGATAGAAGCTGTTCAGCTAGCTTGCTGAAAATTAAGCTAAGTTGTTGATTCGTCCTTCGTACAGTTATGATCAAAAATTCTAAATTTGGCAACAAAATTCCAAGCTGTGTTGAGTTCAATTGAGATTAGCGCAGATGAGCTGGCACAACTTGTCGAGAACAAGGCACCTGTTTTGATTTTGGATATTAGAGCAAAGGAAAGATACATGGAAGGTCACATCAAGGGTGCCGCAAACGCCGTGTGCACATCAATGCAGCAAAAACAAGTAATCATGTCAAAGCTGCCACCATCCATGAAGATAATTTTAGTGGATGACGATGCAACGGCTGCAAAAGAAAATGCCACTATGATGGCACGATTTGGTTTTGATGCACACTATCTTAAAGATGGAATAAAGTCTTGGAAGGGCGAGCTTGTCAAAAGCAGCCAAGACACTATGATTAACGGCGATACACTATGGGAGTCTTTGAAGAAAAACGAAGATATTTTTTTGCTCGATGTACGCGAGCCAGAAGAGTATGCCGATTTTAAGATCCCTGGCTCAATAAATGTGCCTTTGTCTAAGCTGTTTTCTAAAGACACACCACTACAACTTCCAAGAGACAAAAAGATCGTCACAATATGTTCACATGGAAACCGTTCTATGGTCGCAACGTTTGCGCTTGCCCAAAAGGGAATAGAGGCGACATCTCTGGTTGGCGGAATGGCCATGTGGAATCAAGTGTTGAATGCAACTCCACTAAAAGAAGGCGACATCACAATAATTCAGGTGGAAAAGATTGGCAAAGGGTGTCTTTCACACATTGTTGGCTCCAATGGCGAGGCAGTGGTAATTGATCCCACCTATCCAGCACAAAAATACATCGAGTTTGCAAAAAATGAAGGCCTCAAAATAACCAAAGTAATAGATACGCATCAGCACGCAGACCACGTTTCCGCTGCAAAGGATTTAGCTCAGATTGCGGGAGCAAAGCTGTATTTTAGCAAATTAGAAGAATACAAAATAGATAGCGAAAAAATTTCTGATGGCGATACAATAACATTTGGTGCAAAACAGCTGAAGGTAATTCATACACCTGGACACACTGCTGGCAGCATGTCGTTTTCCATAGACGACAAGTATGTTTTTTCTGGCGACACTTTGTTTGTTGAGGGAATAGGCAGGCCCGACCTGCGGGATCAGGCAGAAGAGTTTGCAGCAAACTTGTATGAAACGTTGCATAACAAGTTGCTAAAATTTTCTGACGAGACCAAAATTTTTCCAACACACCATGGTGAAGGCATAAAGCCTACACAAAACAATATCTACTACACAACGGTCAAGATGGCAAAATCGCTTCCTCTGCTAGATTTAGCAAAACCAGATTTTGTTTCAAAAGTGGTCTCTATCACCACACCGCGCCCCATGAATTATTCCATGATAATCAAGATAAACAAGGGAACGATCCCTATTTCTCCAGTGCAGATTCCTGACTTGGAGATGGGTCCAAATCGTTGTAGTATCAGAATGTAGATGGCCACACTCAAGTGCCTCTCAGTCTCACAGCCATTTGCTGATCTTATAGTAAGCGGCAAGAAAACAATTGAGCTTAGAAAGTGGAATACGAATTTCCGTGGCGAGTTTTTGATTCACGCACCTACCAAAATTAGAACGCAGGACTGCCAAAGACTTGGTATGGTTGCATCATCACTTGTGGTGGGCGCCATAGTGGGCAAAGCAGTTCTTTATGGCGTAAAGGAATACCATACCAAAAAAGAATGGGAGCAAGACAGAAAATACCACCTAGCAGGTCCAGAGTCTTCTGGTTCCAAGTTTGGCTTTATGTTAAAATCGGCAAAAAAATTTGCAATACCAATTCCACGCAAGGGTCAACTTGGGTTTTTTGATGTCACATTACCTGATTCTAAAATCAAAGACGAACAGATAGCTACTGAGATCTTTGATGAAGAATATCGCACGCAGTGGATAAATCACCACTGAGTATCCTAGTATTTATAAAGGATTTATTTACAAACGACAAATGCCGCAGACAAAACCAATCATTAGTGTGGAAAATGTCGTCGCTTCTGCATCAGTTGATCAAAAAATTGATCTCAATGAAGTGACAAAAAAATTCCCAGATACAGAGTATCACCCTGATCAATTTCCCGGATTGGTATTCAGATTGAAAACGCCGAGGACTGCGACTTTGATTTTCAGAACAGGCAAGATGGTTTGCACTGGAGCAAAGTCGGAGGAGATGGCAGTAAAGGCAGTGCAGACCGTAGTGGAGAGGTTACGAAAGGGCGGAATCAAGATAAAAAATGATGCAGAGATCGTAGTACAGAACATCGTTGCTGCAATAAACTTGGGGGGCAAAATACATCTTGAACATGCCGCAAGAACTCTACCTAGAAGCATGTATGAGCCAGAACAATTCCCAGGTTTGATTCACAGAATGCTTGATCCAAAAACGGTGATACTGTTGTTTGCATCAGGTAAGCTGGTATGTACCGGTGCGAAAAAAGAAGCCGATGTATACAGGTCTGTAAACAACTTGCATTCGCTGCTTGAAGAAAAAGGCTTAATGATCTACGATCAGTGATTAGCTAAAACCTGCACCGAATTTGTCTGCATCCTGCAGTGGGTCAACATCCTTTGCAGATTTTAATTTGAGGTAGAAAAATGTCTCATTTACCAGACTCACTGAATCATCAGTGGATAATTGGAATTCAGACTTTGCAAAATCAATGTATTTTTGCAATTTTTTTGGATCTTGTTCGTCCAAAGAGATATTATCTTTGACAAGTAATTCTGCGATTTCTGCGATTTGGAAGTTACGCGCTTCGTCATCCACGCATTGGTACGGTACGTACCGTTATTAAGCAATTAGAATGAGTGTTTTTCGATTTTACGGAGGTGCTACCCAGCCTCCGCATGAGGCGCATATCAGCAGTCCGTCTTCGTTTTCATAGGTTTTTGATCCGGGCGGACATTCACATTTTGGAATCTCAGCTTCCATGACATAGATTTGTCTGCAAAATATTAAAACTAGTTGCCAAAAACGGCTTTTGAAAAATCA
>JBFLWI010000013.1:0-24969 GCA_040757675.1 Thermoproteota archaeon
ATAGACGATCCCATCGAGGAGTCATAGGCGTAGAGTCTGCAATTGTTATGATTGCTTTTGTAATCGTGGCAGCAGCTTTGGCTTTTGTCGTTCTCAACATGGGTTTCTCTACAACACAGAAGGCAAAGACGACTATCATATCCGGTTTGAGTGAAGCAAGCAGCAGCTTAGAGGTGGCAGGTAAAGTCAAAGGAATTGGTTGTACCTCTACTGCAAAAGGTTGTTCAACACCATACCTGAACGCAACAATCATCCCGATAAAGATTGCATCAGGCGGTGACTCTGTCAACCTTGCAGCAGCAACGGCGTCAATCAAATATGTCAGCAACTCAAAGTCATTTGATGACATCTATGATGGTCCACTCCCAGCTACAACTACATACAGCAACGCAACACTGGCATTTGCAGCATGCAACGGCATACTCTCGTCATGCACAGCTAGCACAAACCCAGTAACAAAGTCACTACCATCATCGACATTTGCGACAATATACTGGTCAGTTGACACCAATGACAACGCAATCCTTGACCAAGGTGAGCACGCAAACGTCGCAATTGCATATGCAAACAACGACAGACCAACATCTCTTGACAAGATCAGAGTCGAGATAATCACACCTACAGGCGCAGCCTTGACGGTAGAAAGAAACGTACCAAACATTACCACAACAGTTGTAGACCTAGGGTAAACCAATGGAGTGTTTTTATGATCGCTCCAAGCAACCTTTTTTCTCTTTTAACTAAAACACTTAGTAGTCTTACGCAGGGCTTCAGAATGTTCCTTGCAGGAAGCATAGTGGGAACTTATGGACTTGTCCTCTACGAAGTATTCCCAAGATACCTATTTGACATTAATTACTCACTGTATTACTTTGTCATCCCAGTAAGTACCATTGCATCTGTACTAATAGCATTGCCAAAATTCCTAGGGCCAAAGGACTCTACACCAAAAGCCCAGTCCGCAACGACAGAAGTAGATCCACTAAGTGAAATAATTGGAGAAGGCTCAGCTGACGCACAGTCAACAACAAGTACACCAGAAGAAAATCTCGACATTTCAAAAATAGGGGGCTCCAATGCAGAACTGGATGCCCTGCTTGCAGGGGGAGCACCGCCGGCTGAAACTATGAATGACACGGTGACAACAGAGGTACAACCTACAATGGCCGCAGGGTTTGATGAAACAAAAATTCGAGAGCTAATTGATCAAAAATTCGAGCCGGTGGAAAAAGACCTAACCACCTTCAAAAAAGACCTAAACAAGATCAAAGAAGACATGAAAATAACAAAAGAAAGCGTCGACACTCTGACGGAATCATTCGAAGGAACACTCACCGACATGAAGGCATTCCAAGCAGAGATATCAAATCCGCTCAACTTTATGAGAAAATACTTTGAAGCACTAGACTTGACAAACCTCTCAGATCCATCCCTCCCTCTAAAACAAGGCATACTGCAAAACGCGCAAACAAATCAAAACAATTCTCAGCCGGCAAATCCTCCACCACAAGTAGCTGCTACTCAATCACAAACTAATCCGGTGCCAATAATAATTCAGGCAGCAGGAAACAACGCAAATTCAGCTCAGCCTCAAAGCTCACCATCTTCGGTTATCAGAGGAAGTGAGATGGACAGGCTGGTAAAGGGAACCGACCTTGACAACCCGATGAACTCTGTAATGAAGCCACTATTTTCTGGAAACCTTTCTGTTGCAAACATGATGGCAATAATTGAGCTTGTCGGAGAAATGTTTGCAGAAAAAGGCGAGGACTGCATCGACTTGCTTGTGGAGCAATGCAAGCTCATGGGCCTCAAGCCAGAAGACGAACACACCATATACAACATAATCGACATGCTCAAAAATTCTGGCATGTCTACTGAGGAGGCAATATCACAATTGTACAGATTTTCAAAAATCGTAGGCCTCAACGACAAAGAAGCGGACGCATATTATGCAAGAATGAGTGCACAAAAAAGACCAAAGCGCGAGGCAAGGGACTAAATGGCATCAGGAATACTGACTGAAGGAATCCTCATTGTAGCATCGATCATAGCTGCAACCGTAATGACGGGTATCGTCTTGTCACAGGTAGGCTCATTTGAATCTACATTTACGTCCACCTCTGAGAACCAAAAAAACGAAATGCTCACCAAGATAAAGGTGATCCACGCAATGTACAACAGCACCGCTTCACCTGAAACACTGGAGGTATGGGTAAAGAACATTGGAATAGACCCAATCACTGCGCCTACCTCTATGGACATCTACTACGGCGAGGTGGGATCCTCGCAACGGATCACGTACAGCGCCTCTGGCGGCCAAGACACTTGGAGGTTCCATCCCTCAACTGCACCGACACTGATTCAAAAAATGGACACCGTCCAAATCAAGATAACAGATTCGGATCTAACAACGGGCAAGACATACGCAATTAGAGTGACTGCTCCAAACGGAGTTTATGCGGATTATATCCTGTCTACGTAATCGGAGATGAAAATTGGGACTAAGCATCGCAATTTCTGGGGGAATAGTCCTGTTTGCGCTAATCTACATACTGCTTACCTTACCAGGTATAGTCAACCAGACTGTCTCGATCATCAAGGCGTCAACTGAGATCTCAGAAGTGGAAAACTCGATACTCAAGACAAACATCAACATGCAGGCAATCTATGCTGCTTCTGGTTCAAGCGCAGTCAACTTTACTGTGGCAAACACGGGAACCGAAAAGTTGTGGGACTACGAGAACTTTAATCTCATCGTCACCTACCCAGTGTCAGGACAGACAAGAAGCGAATTATTAAGTTATGCCGGCACGTGCTCTGGCGCCCCAAGCAGCGGAACGTGGTGCATTACTGCCTTTAACTCTGACAACGTCGATCCGAAAATACTGAACACGGGCGAGTCAATAAGCATACGCTCAAGAGTGACTCAGACTCCCATTTCGGGAACTGTCAGCGCCGCAATATCTACTGACAACGGAATAGTTGCAACCAACGCGACTTCGACCTAATCTCTAATATTCGTTCGAAAAAACCAAACACGATCTTATATCAAAATTTTTTTCACAATTCATGTTGAACATTGTAGCGGGTATACCGTATGTTATAGATACTGGACGGAGGTATTTGGTTGACTGAGATCATCCCGTGTGGAAACGAAGAAGTCGATAGACAGTTTGGAGGAGGTATACCATTCCCTACACTGATGTTAATTGAGGGCGACCACGGCACGGGAAAAAGTGCGCTGGCAGCCCAGTTCATGAAAGGCTTTCTTGCTTCCGACAAGAGAATCCTTTGTGTCACAGAAAACACCGTAAAGGAATACATCGAGAACATGAAGGCAATTACGTTCAACTTTTCTACGGCATTTTTGAGAAACAGGCTGACCATCATGCCCCTGCACATGTACGGTGTGCAGTGGAACAAAGAGCAATCATCGTACCTGTTGCCTGTGGTGGGCAAGTACATAGGAAACAGCTTCAAGGAGCACAACTGCGTCGTAATTGACTCACTATCTCTTCTGACAATGTTTTCCGACGCAAGCAGGATCCTCGAATTCTTTACGCAGTGCAAGTATCTGGTTGCACGCGGAATGAGCATAATAATCACAATTCATCCTGATGACATACCTCCAGACCTGAGAATGAGGGTCAAAGGTGGAGTCGACGTCTACCTCAAACTTGGTTCAACCAACATCGGTGGAAAAGACGTCAAGACACTCAAAATTGTAAAGCTGATCGGTGCCAAGGAAAACACAGAATCCGGATTTGCCTTTGATGTAGACATGACATTTGGCATCAAGATTGTCCCGATATCTATGGCAAACGCCTAAAGGGTGGTGCGGGGAGGTCATAGATTTTGCCTTTTGACTTTTCGCAGGTAAGGGACAAAAAATTTATCGAGGAGCTCAAAAAATCACCACATCTGCTAAACTACGTGGAGATGTACACAGCGCGTGGAAATCCGCTGCCACTGTTTACAGAACAACTCCAAGCAGAGCACAAAAAGCTCAAAGAACCAAACCTGATCTATCCTACGGGCGAGCAGACCTACATCCACATCAACCCAAACACCACCGCCGATGACGGTTACATGGAATACGTGATAGTGGAGCCAGACATGCCTGACAGAAAGATAATGGAGCTTGCGGACAGGATGTTTGCCATCAAGTCGGCAAGTATGATCCCGCCATTAGAAATCACAGAAAGGTTCAACATGATCGAGACATACCTAAAGGACAACACCCAGATAGTCGACTCGCCTATAAATTACGACACACTCGGAGACATTTACAAGCTCAAGGTGCTTCCAGTAAGCAAAAAAGACTGGATTGGTTTTAGGTACCATTTTCTGCAAAAAAGGGCGGGAACCGGCATACTGGATCCATTCCTTGCAGACCCCAACTTGGAAGATATCTCAATTATTGGCGCAGGAAACGTCTATGTAATCCACAAATCGTTTGGTGCACTCAAGTGTCCCCTCTTCTTGGGTGTAGAAGAAATCGACGAATTGATCATAAGCATGTCGGAACAGTTTGGCAAGACTGTGTCACACGCAAAACCTGTAATCGACGCAGTGCTTCCGGATGGGTCCAGAATTAACATAGTCTTTGGCAAGGACATCAGCAGGAAGGGAACAAACGCCACAATCAGAAAGTTTGCAAGCACGCCTCTTTCCATCACCCAAGTACTCACATCAAAAGCGCTAGACTTTCGCGAAGCTGCATACATGTGGATGATGCTTGCAGAAGGAATGAGCGTATTCATCAACGGAGAAACCGCGTCAGGTAAAACCACCACACTCATGGCACTTACCGCCTTCATTCCGTCTAACTGGAAGATAGTCACAATCGAAGACACACCAGAAATCACACTGCCACACTCAAACTGGATCAACGAGCAGACAAGGGACACAGGAAACGAACACTCAAGTGTTACAATGTTCGATCTGCTAAAAGCAGCGTTAAGACAGCGTCCTAACTATATCTTTGTAGGCGAAATCAGGGGAGCGGAAGCTAACATCGCGTTCCAGGCTATGCAGACAGGTCACCCTGTGGTGAGCACCTTCCACGCAGCAAACATGACTGCTCTGATCCAAAGAATCACCAACCCGCCAATGCTAATCCCAAAGACAAACGTAGAAAACCTCAACATAGCCCTCTTCCAGGGTGCGGTGCAGGGCCCAGGCGGAAAGAGAGTCAGACGCGTTCTTTCAATCAACGAGGTCCTCGGCTACAACCCAGAGGGCGGAAACATCATGTTCATTCCTGTCTTCAACTGGGATCCAGGAACTGATGAAGTTAAGTTCAGGGGCAAAGGAAGCAGTGCGCTCTTTGTGCAAAAGGTGCTCGAAAAACGTGGCATGTCAAAAAAGGACGAAGGCCTACTCTACGAGGAGCTTGAGCTTAGGGCAAAGATCCTACAAAAAATGATGGAAAAGAGGATCTTCAACTTTTACGATGTCTTTGACTCTATCTCACACTGCAGGGAGATTGGGCTTGAGGCATTCTACAAGGAGCTGGACGCATTATGATCCAAATACCTCTTTTCAAAAATATCACGATCTCAAATCTTCGAAAAAGCGACGAAAAATTTGTCTACTTTGTAGCCTTTCTGTATAGCATCTCCACCGGTGAGATAGGAGGAATAGATCTCATCAGAACTGCACGCGACACCAACTACGGAAGATACACTGACGCATTCAAAGAGGTATACCAGCTCGGCGTGGGATGGGGATACGGCGTATCAAGGGCACTTGAGATGATTGCAGAAAAGGTCTCCCCAGACAAAAACGACCACCTAAAGCAGCTCCTCATCAAGGTAGCACAAGTCATAAGACTCGGGGACGCGTTGAGGACGTTTTTTGCAGACGAACTTAGGTCTACTCTTACAAGCTATGTAATTGTATATGAGCAAAAATTAGAAAACGAAAAACTGTTCTTGGAAATGTTCTACACACTGATGTCTACTGCTGCTTTTATGATAGCTGCAAACTCAATCATGAGCATGCTCATGGGCCAGGAAAACTCAGAAGGGATACTCTTGTTATCATTTATCGGAGTGACTTCAAGCATGAGCGCCTTTGTCTTTATGATGTACGTGATGTTTCCGCGAGACAAGCTAGGATATGCCTCAGCAGATGCAGATCTCAAATTCAGATTCAAGGTATACGTGGCAATAGGAGCAGGAGCAGGAATCGGTGCGGCACTACTCATGACACAAACCCTGTCCCCTACACTAATCATAGGAATTGCATCTGCACCGCTTCTATACCCAGGCTTGATCGCAAGAAAGATGGAACAGAAAATAAAACAGGTAAACGAGTGGTATCCTGAATTCATCAGACATTTTGGTGAGATCTACGCCACACTAGGTTCAGTAGGAGGCACGCTTGAAGCTGTACTGAGAAGTGACTTTGGCCCACTCCAAGCCCACATAGAACACTTTAAGAATCGAATCAAGCATAGAGTGGAGCAGAAGCTCGGCTTTGAGCTGTTCTCAAGAGACACTGGAAGCCAGATAATCGCAAACGGCAACGAAGTCATCTCATATGCCATGGACAAAGGCGGCGATATGAATGTGGCAGGAAACTACGTTGCAGATATCACAGTAAAGATCAACGAACTGCGGGCAAAGAGAGCTCAGACTGCAAAGACATTTGAGACAATCATAATTGTATTACACGCGCTCACTCTGGCAGTCTTTGGACTGATGAACAAGCTCACCGGAATATTCTTTGAGCTGGTAAGCACAGTAGAGGTAAATACAGACACATTGAAGATCACGCCAATAGACCCACAGTTCATGGCAATGATGATGCCTGCTATGGTGCTCATGACATCTGTAATTTCCGCAATGGCGCTCAAAGTCTCGCAAGGTGGACTGTACAAGACTGTATTCTATCACATCGGACTGTTGATGATGATCGGCTCAGTAGTTATGTTTGCGATGGATGCATTGCTTTCCGACTATCTTGCAACGCACGTACTGGACTTTGTCAAACCAACTGTATGAGCGAATCAAACACACATCTGCCTATATCTCAAATTAAAAATAAAATATTGATGAACTCTGAGGCAAAGGTGTTTGCATCATGATGACACAGGCAGTAGCTACCGATACGATCCAAGTCGTCTCCTTTAACATAGTTGGAAGCTCGGGGAAGAAAGAGGATTATGCGGTTCCAATAGAGCAGGTGCGCGAAATTAGGGCCGTAGAGAAAATCACCAAGGTGCCACGCTCTGAATCCTATGTCAAGGGAATAATGAACCTGCGCGGCCTCATAATACCTGTAATCGACGTAAAAGAAAAACTTGGCCTAGGCTCTGGCTCTTCAAGCACGAATCAGAGAATACTGGTTGCCGATGTAAAGGGCTCACTTACGGGCCTGCTAGTCGACGAAGTGGATCAAGTGATGAGAATCCAGACAAAAGACATAGAGCAGGCGCCGCCGGGGGCGTTTGAGTCATACCACTACATCAAAGGGATTGCCAAAGTCAACGAAAGGCTTCTCATTTTGTTGGATGTCGAAAGCTTCCTTGTGGGAAAAAAAGAAGCACAACAAAGCGCACCACCCAAAACAAAACAGATAGAGCAGACACAGAAACCAAATCCCGAACAGACGCAACAAAAAACCGAAAAGACCGACTCGCAACCCACAATAGACGACATTCCAGCAGAGCTTGCCGAAGTATTCAAAGAAGACGCAGAAGGGATCCCGCCGGCACAAATACAAAGAGAAAACTAAGTTGCCACTTTGGTAACAATCTTTGGCAAAAAATTCCCTCCTGTTTAATACCTGACTGCGTTTTGTTTTCCGCGTATGGCATCAGGGATATCAAAACTAGAAGAGATATACGACAAAATCGAAGCCGAACAAAGCAGGCCCATGAGCGAGGCAGACGGGTACAGATGGGGCCTTGATTACCTAAACGACATTGTAAATCAGCTTGAAAAGCTGGAACAATACGCACTGAAAAAAAATGACCCACTGTACCATCATAACATCAAACTCTCCCTACAACGGGCAAGGGAGGCACAAACAGAACTAAGCCAAAAGCTTGACAAGCTAAGAGAATAGGCCTTAGCACCCCCCATAATTTTGTATGATCATCTCAAACACACTTGATGATATATCGTGAATTGATTTTACGGGATCTAATGCAAGTTGATTTGCAAGTCCCTAGTCTTATCAGAAACTTGGGGCGATGGCAGAATTGTTTGTTCCTGATTTGTGGGGGAGACTCCTAGCTTGCTTGCCAAATCCGTGTCGCCACAAATCAAGGTATTGATAATAAACGACTCTAGTTACATGTGCACTTTCATCAAAGACTTGATCTCAAATGAGACGATCAATGTCTACGATGTAGCAAAAGACGGCCAAGAGGCGCTAAGAAAAATCGAAGTACAAAAACCAGACGTGATCCTGCTTGACTTGGAGATGCCAAGGATGGACGGCCTCACCTTCATAGAAGAGATGGTAAAACGCGGCACCCTAATTCCCACAATACTGGTGAGCAGCTTCGGACAGGATGGAGCAAAAATAGTTCTTGACGCGCTGGAAAACGGCGCAATAGATTTTGTCGCAATGTCGTCAACAAATCCCGAGGGAACAAACAACCTAAAGGACACACTAGTTGAAAAAATCACGACTGCAGCAAAGTGCGATCCCTACAAACAAGTCATAGAAAAAATTAACAGCTTAAAGCCAAAAAAGAAACCAATAGTTTCGGCACAGGCAGCTTCCGTAATAGTAACAATTGCGTCCTCTACTGGTGGGCCAAACATAGTGCAAACCATACTTGCCGGACTGCCAGCAAATCTTCGTGCCGGCATCATCGTAGTGCAACACATGCCAAAAGACTTTACAAAGAAATTTGCAGAGCGACTCAACGAATCATGTGAGATCACAGTCAAGGAAGCACAGGACGGCGACCTCATTACAGAGGGAGTCGCACTTATTGCTCCTGGTGATTTTCATCTAGAAGTCGATCCACAGCTTAAAGTCAAGCTGGTCAATGGTCCAAAGCGCTTTGGGGTGAGGCCTGCAGCAAATGTAACTATGGTTTCCGCAGCAGAGTTTTTTGGCGCAAACACAATTGGCGTCACACTTACCGGGATGGGTCACGACGGCGCATTCGGCATGAAGACCATAAAGCGAAGAGGAGGCAAGACGATAGCACAAGACGAGCAGTCGTCTGTGGTATTTGGAATGGCAAAGGCAGCATGCGAGCTAAACGCAGTGGATGTACTCTTGCCGCCAGAAAAAATCGCACCCGCGATAATTGAGGAGGTAGAAAGGCTTGTCTCAAAATAACTATCACGAAATGTATGTCTCTGAGGCGCTAGAGCACGTTGAAACGATCAACGAGGCACTGCTGAAGCTTGAAGAAGAGCCAGACAACCACGAACATCTAGATCTGATATTTCGATCTGCCCATACAATCAAAGGAATGTCTGCCACAATGGGCTACGACGACACACGGGAGCTGTGCAAAAACATTGAAAACATATTTGACAACATGCGAAAAGGTCAGGCCAAGCTTACACCTAATCTAGCAAGCGCTCTTTTCAAATGTATTGATCTTCTAAAGGAAATGATTGGTGACGAAAAAAAGAAGGTCGATCTAAAGCCATATCTTCGAATGCTTGAGCACCCAGACGACATCCAGATGACGGCCACAGAATCATCGAACACTACAAAATCTCCTACCATTCGCGTAAAGATGGCAGATCTAGACTCGCTTGTAAATCTGGTAGGTGAGCTGGTAATCGCAAAGATGAGGCTTGAGCAGACACTTGCCAACAGGGGCTCTGATGAGTCTCACCAAGTAAGAACCGAGCTTGACAGACTGATCACCGACTTGCAGTACCAATCAATGAAGCTACGTCTGGTTCCAATCGACCAGGTATTTAGCAGATTCACCAGACTAGTGAGGGACACATCGGCCGCATTAGGAAAGGAAGTAAACCTTATCATGGACGGCTCTGGCATTGAGCTTGATCGAACAGTACTTGATGCCATCACAGATCCGCTTTTGCACATTCTAAGAAACTGCGTGGATCACGGAATAGAATCTCCACAAGAAAGGATGGCCGCAGGCAAGCCAACCACTGGAACCATACGGCTTACCGCATACGGAGTCGGAGACCAAGTTGCAATAAAGATAGAAGACGACGGGAGGGGAATAGATATTGACAGGCTAAAAGCAAAGGCAGTTGAAAAGAAGATTCTAAGCGAAGAAGAAGCAAACAAACTCTCAGACGAAGAAGCCATTAATCTGCTTGGCACACCTGGACTCTCCACCGCAAAAGAGGTAACCGACGTCTCAGGCAGAGGCGTTGGAATGGATGTGGTAATAACACAGGTGGAAAACGTAGGCGGCAGTGTCAAGATCACCACAGAAAAAGGCAGAGGAACCACGATGCTTCTGACAATACCTCTGAGCGTCTCAATAATTGGCGGCCTTCTCATAAACGTGTCAGGTGACAAGTATGTTCTTCCACTATCTAGTATCTCAACTACGGTTGTAGTGGATTCAAGTCAAATAAAGAGCATTCACGGGGAAGAAGCGATTGTTCTTCGCGACCAAGTGGTGCCGCTTGTCCGCGTTGCCAAACTGCTGGGAATTGAAGAAAAGAAAACAGACACGGCCAAAATTACCGTTGTAATTGTAGATAAAGGCGGAAAGCCATACGGCCTTATTGTGGACTCGTATGACCGCAAGCAGGAAATTGTGATTAAACGACTAGGAAACGAAGCACATTCGTCGGATCTTTTCAGTAACGCGACCATCCTCGGTGACGGTAGCGTTGCGTTAATTCTTGATCCGGCGCTTTTAGTCTAGGTGGCACCAAGTGAGTACACTGGTTTCACTAAGCTCAGAGGAGTCTCGAAGACTCACCAGCATTTTTGATCAATACATAACATCAAAGACATCAGTTGCACTATCCACACTTCTAAGTGAGCCAGTTGAGCACCAGATCCAGATCTTCTGCATAGCAAACATCAACAACATCAGACTTGACCCAGACGAAATCAAAATGTGTGCAGTAAGACTTAACGGCAAGGGCGACACTTACATAGAGATTCTTTACACGATACAGCAAAAATACGCAAAAAAGATTGCAGCAAAGCTGCTTTGCGTCAACGACATTTGCGAGATAGATGAGATGGGCGCTTCTGCAATCCAGGAAGTAGCAAACATAATGACCGGCTCGTTTTTCAACGCACTCTCAAACGGAACCGGCTTTAGAGTCGATCTGTCCACCCCCAATTTCACAAACGATGAATTTCACTCACTGATTGGCACATCAGTCAGAGACGTTGTAAACCCAGTAGAGTATGCTGTAATTGCTGATGTCGAACTCATAGGAAAATCAAGCGGCACAAAACTACACATGATAATAATGCAGAACCCAAACGACGCAAGAAAACTCCTCTTGAATCATTCTGACAGATCTGAGGGAAACAACGGTGTAGACTCACAAATTCATGATGCAAAGTACGAGATCGGTGGCTCCAACTCAGAACTTGATGCGTTGCTTGACGACATATTAGAGGAGAAGCATTAATTGAGTTTTACAAAACATGAACAAGAATCTGCCATTATAGAAATTCCAATGGGCGGCCTTGGTATCACCACACCGGAAAAAAAAACACTTCAAACGTTTGTTGGCTCTTGCGTTGCGGTATGTGTCTATGACACAGTAACAAAGGTAGCAGGTATGGCACACGTCATGCTACCAAAAAACAACACATCCAATCCAACACCAAAACCTGAAGGCAAGTTTGCCGATGTCGCACTAAAGATACTTCTTGAGCGGCTTGTCGCAAACGGAGCTGATGTGAACAGACTGAAGGCAAAAATGGCAGGAGGCGCAAACGTCTTTCGAAACGAGGGAAAGCAAAACACGTTCAACATTGGAGGAAGAAACATAGAAGCGATACGCTCCACACTCAAGGAAAAAAAAATTCCCATCATTTCAGAAGACGTTGGCTCTAATAATGGCAGGTGGGTCGCATTTGATGCTTCTTCAGGTGAAATGACGATCAAGGAAAGAACAAAGGGCGTGACAGTAATTTGAGTACGACTGAGACGATCACGGATCAGAATCTTACCCAAATAGAAAAGATAATGCTTGAAAGGTTAGGTAAAGACCTCAAGCAATTCAAAAAGCCGTTCCTTAATCGTCGCATAAGCGCAAGGATGAGAAGCGTTGGAGTCCGGACAGGCTCAGAGTACGCCAAACTACTCGAGGAGGACCGCGATGAGCCAACATTGTTGTTTAAGAGCTTTTCAATTAATGTAACGGAGTTCTACCGTGACTCGTTTGTCTGGCAAGCTATATCGACTCAAATTCTCCCACAAATAGCAAAGGACAACAATACAATCAAGATCTGGAGTGCAGGCTGTGCAACCGGTGAAGAACCTTACAGCCTTGCCATACTGCTAAAAGAATCTGCACCAGTAAGGAGCATCAAATTCAGCATTATTGCAACAGACATCAGCAAAGAAGCAATACAAAAGGCAAAGGATGGCCGTTATGCTCAATCAAGCCTCAAGAACCTGCGACAGGATGTAATATCAAAATATTTCTTACAATTAGATAACAACACATACGAAGTCAAGCCAGAGATAAAGGAGACAGTAAGCTTTGAGCATGGTGACATACTGTCACTGAGTGCAGGGCAAATCCATCTCATAACATGCAGAAACGTCCTTATATACTACGACAAGCCAGCACAGGAGCTCATCTTCAAAAAATTCCATAAAATCCTTACAAACGACGGCTATCTCGTCATCGGACAGGATGAGACCATGATGGGAGTCGAAGCTGCAAAACTTTTCTCCTGTGTTCTTCCACGCGAAAGAATCTATGCCAAATTATCAGTTTTGGGGATGCAGAAATGACTAGCAATCTAAAATATGATCTACTCAGATTGTGTGATCAACGCAAACACACTGGAGATTATTATTTTATCATAAAAATGACATACATGAGTTCAGTAAAGATGTTACTAGCCCTAGGTGGGACAGAAGAGGTGTTTTAATGTCGGCGCAAGCAGTTTCGTTTGATTCATTTCAAGCAGTAACTTTCTGTCTTAACGACGGGCAAAAAAAAGAAGAATACGCAATACCTATCGACCAGGTACGAGAGATTCGTGCTGTAGAGTCAATCACAAAGGTTCCAAATGCAAAATCATATGTAAAGGGGGTAATGAACCTGCGCGGCCTCATAATACCAATCATCGACGTAAAAGAAAAGCTTGGCCTGAGCTCTGGCAACTCAAACTCTGCAAAGCAGAGAATATTGGTTGCCGACGTAAAGGGCTCACTTACGGGCCTCCTAGTCGACGAAGTGGATCAAGTGATGAGAATCCATACAAAGGACATTGAAGAGGCACCGCAAGCAGTTCTGGAATCCCACAACTACATACAGGGTATTGCAAAAAACAATGACAAACTAATTGTACTTCTTGATGCAGTTAGATTCCTTGAGGATTCTAGCTCTGAAATACAACAAACAATGGAGGGAAGTAGACAATGAGCTATGGTGCAAAGAAAATCCTTGTAGTCGATGATGCCTCCTTCATGAGAACTGTTCTTAAAGACATCATCAAGGGAAACGGCCTTGCATCCGAAATAATCGAGGCAGCAGATGGTGTCGAAGGGGTCAAAGCATACCAGGCCCAAAAGCCGGATCTTGTAACTATGGATGTCAACATGCCAAAAGCTGACGGCATTCAGGCATTGCGCGCAATCATGAAAATAGATCCAGCAGCAAAGGTCGTCATGGTGACCTCAGTTGAGCAAAAACAGATAGTTCAGGATGCCATGAAGCTTGGTGCAAGGGACTACATCGTAAAGCCATTTGACCGCAGCAATGTGGGCCTAGTTCTAAACAAGGTGTTAAGGCAAAGATAGGAACGAAAACCGCATGCAGACCTTTGCCATAACAGAACAGGAGCTACATCGAATCTCTGAAATTTTTTACAAATGTATCTCAACAAAAACAGTGGATGCACTCTCCGTAATACTCGGAGAGCCGGTTCAATACAAAATTGGAAAGACCGTCCTCCTTGATATCACGGAGCTTGACGAGCTGACTCCGGCATTTTCTGAATCAGTCAATATGTCCGCAGTCTACCTCAAGCAGACAGGAGACATCAACGTCGGTGTTCTGTATTACATGCCTGAAAAAGATGGAAAAAAATTTGCAGCAAAGCTCTTGGGCAAAAAAAATCTTGGCACATTCACAAAGATAAGCAGGTCGTCTCTTTCTGAGACAGGAAACATCCTCTCAGGCTCGTTTTTCAACGCACTCTCAAATGAGCAGAACTGCAAGACAAGCTCCGATGTCCCGGGATTTGCAGTCGATACGTTTAGATCTCTACTAGAGTTTCCTGCAATGGACATCGGAATAGAGACGCAATCCCTTGTGGCATGCACAGCAGAGTTTTTCACCTCAAGTGATCTAAAGATGCGAATGCTTATCATCTTGGATCCGCTGAATGCAAAAAAACTACTCGAAAAACACTAAATTTTCAGTCTCTTGCTGCCTATTGCCAAAGACACAGCTAATGCAAAAGACAAAACCATGAACGCAAGATCTCCAAACTCCGGCACCACCGTTATGCCAAATTCAGTCTCCTTTCCGGTTCCGCCTATATTTTCGAATCTAATCGATGTGTGCCCCTGTTGAGATTCAGAAAATGTATAATCAGCAAAATCGCTACCTATCTGGGCGTTAGCAGATTTTTTGTATAATTCCTTGCCATCTTGCAAAATCACAAAGTCGTATGATGTGTTGCGGAGAAGGTCACCTGTCTTGGCGTCTCGGAAGGTGTAGATGAACTTGGTGTTCTTGTTTGGCTCGATCACTGCCGGATCCCATGACAGATCCACTTGGATGGTCTCGTCTTTTGTCATGGCAATCATAGGAAAAACTATGTCACTTTTTGGCTCAAGAATAAACACCATGCTATGAGGAGTTTCGATTTCGGCGTTTTTTTGCGCCTGCTTTAGGTACCTCAAATTATCCTGAGAGAGTACAAAGTGCACCACTCTTTGATCCTCGTAGCTGTAATCATCTACTGTAATAGATGCCTTGAACAACTTTATTCCATTTAGTTTTCCAACATAGCTTGGAGCAAAAAATGCATCAAACGTTTTTGGAAAATGTACCTCTTCGTGAACCACCGACACATGAGATATGTTCTGTTCTGTCCACTCAAACGGCATCTCAAACGTAACTATGTTCATTTCAGGGTCGTACTCAAAATTCGTTACCTCATCATAGTATGATTTTATTCCAAACTTAATGTTGCTGCCGTTTGTCTGCTTGTCGTAGATCTGATTCGTAGTCAAGGTCACATCTGCAACAAACGTGCCAAGGCCGCCAAGTCTCTCTTCTGAGCCGCCAAGTCTCTCCAACCCGATCTCAAAGTGGTAGAGGCCTCCGGAGGTAAACACACTGCCTGATAGCTCTGCAGGATTTGATTCGGTTGCAACCCATGCGCCTACATCACGGTTCCAATCTGCCGTTATACGTGGCTCTCCATCCGTTGTGCGCACATCTATGACGATCTTTCCATCGTCCGCAAAAAAATAATCCTTGAAAACCAAATTGCCTTTATGAAACATGCTGATTAACAAAGTAACGTTGTCAGCATTTAGGTTGGTCACAGCATCAGAAGCAGTTACTATGATCTTTTTTTGTACGTTTTCTGCAAACTCTGTTGGAGTGATCTGTACTGTTATGTTCAGCTTTCTGTCGCCCACATTGATCGATCGTATAGTGTCCATACCCAAACCGTGGCCGTACACAGATGGCGACGACATCAGCAAGATGCCACCAAACACAACAGACAACAAGAATTTTTTATTCATAATGTTACCAGTTTGACAGTATCCATTTTTTTGTTTATCTTAAAATTGCGCGTAAATGCTCCTATTCGGTCTGCCTCACCATCTAGCATGAATAATTCCACGCACTTGTTGCCGTGGATCTTGCTGTGCAAATGTGTGATTATCAGGTCCTCAAAGCTGTGTTTGATGCCAGCTATGATGTCGTCAAATTCGTCGTTATGTACCACAAGTAAAATTGCGTGAAGGCTCCCTGAAAGCTCGCTTTTTTGTTTTTCCTCCGATACATAATTTCGTATGCCGGCCCTGATGACTTCGGACCTGCCAGCAAAACCCATTGACTTTTGCAGCTTGTCAAGCTCGGCTAACAACTCTTCATTTAATGAGATTGAGACAATCGGCATGGTGATTTTATTATTAAATTTGTTATAAATATAGTCATTAAACTTATTAACATTTTATAAACTTATTAATAATTTTACGCATGGATAGTTATGAAACAAAAACGAATACTTGTCGGAGTCGGGGCAGGGATCATCGGCGTAGTCATCACAATTGCATTAACGCAATACGGCACTACGCAAGACGAACCTCAAATCACTGCACAAGAACCATCCAAAATCAAAGTTATCGCATCATTTTATCCTCTTTACGAGTTTTCAAAAAACGTTGGCGGCCAAACTGCTGACGTATCGACGTTTACCCCAATTGGAATAGAGCCGCACGATTGGGAACCAAGCACTGGTGACCTGCTGGAGCTAAAAGGGGCCGACATATTCGTGTACAATGGGGCTGGGATGGAGCCGTTTGTGGAAAAACTTCTAGACTCTGGTGAGTACCAAAATGTTTTGTTTGTTGAAACTGTCCACCAAATAGATCTAATCAAGACAAAAGATGACGAACATTCTGAAGAAAACGAAGAACACAGCAACGACCTTCCCTATGACCCACACGTCTGGTTGGATCCAATCCTGGCAAAACGCCAAGTTGAAACAATAAAGAATGCCATGATCCAAGTCGACCCAAATAACGCACAACACTATGAAAACAATGCAGCTAGGTATTTGGCAGATCTGGACGCACTTGATTCTAAAATAGTAGCAGAGCTGTCAGAGTGCAAAAAAGACACCATCGTGACATTTCATACAGCGTTTTCATATTTTGCAAACAGATACGGCATCAAGACATTTGCGTTATCTGGTGTCGCACCGGAATCGGAAGCTACTGCAAGTGATCTAAAGAATATAATGGACTTTATCAAAGAAAATGACATTAACGTAATTTTTGCCGAAGAACTAATTGATCCGAAGCTTGTAACAGCACTTGCAGAAGAAGGAGGTGTCCAGGTCCTGACTCTTAGCCCACTTGAAGGACTATCAAAAGAAGAGCTTGCTAAAGGCACCACATACCTTGACAAAATGGAAGAAAATCTGCAAAACATCAAAATTGCACTTGAATGCCAATGAAAGCCCTAGAAGTATCCAACGTATCGATATCGTATAACGGCGAGCCTGCCATAGACAATGTGAGCTTTAGCGTAGATGAAGGTGACCTTCTTGGAATAGTAGGCCCAAACGGCGCAGGCAAAACTACTTTGTTTAGGGCAGTTTTGGGCCTGCAGAATTATACCGGTCAGATAAGGCTGTTTGGCTATGAAGGCAAAAAATACCTACCACTACTTCCGCTCGTAGGCTACGTCTCACAAAAGGTCAGCTTTGAGACAAACTTTCCTGCAACTGTATCCGAAATAGTCTCAATGGGCCTTCTACCAGAAAAAAATCTTAACAAGTGTGCGGTATTTTTGCAAAAAAATGGGTTCACTTGGAACCGAGTCTACAAAAAAATAAACAAAGACCACGACAAGGTAATAGAGGCATTAAAGACTGTCAACTTGGATCAGCTAAAAGACAGAAGGATCGGCGAGCTGTCGAGTGGTGAGCTGCAGCGTGTCTTTATTGCAAAAGCGCTCGTAAAGGATCCAATTCTGCTGATACTTGATGAGCCAGTGACTGGAGTTGACGTGGATACACAAAACAAATTCTACGATGTGATTAAACGAATCAACGACGAAAACAAAATCACAATAGTGTGGTCCTCGCACGACTTAGAGGCAATCTCAAAGCTTGCAACGAAGGTGGCGTGCATGAATAGAAAGCTGTTCTTCCACGGCCAAAAAGAGGAATTCTTCTCCAACAAGGAACTGCTCAAAACTTACGCCGAATCCGCAATGCAGATGCACATGCATGATCACAGCTAGAAATGAGCCTTGAAATTCTAAGCTACAGCTTTATGCAAAAGGGACTGATTGCAGGCTCTGCTATTGCCGTCATCTGTTCTTTGATGGGATTGTTTCTTGTACTGCGCAGGCACTCTCTGTTTGGGGATGCACTTTCACACATGGCCTTTGGTGGAATCTCGGTTGGAATGTTTGCAGGAGTCTATCCGCTGTGGACTGCTTATGCTGTCTCCATCTTGGGGGCGCTTGGGATGACAAAGCTAAGAAAAAGCACAAAGATCTCAGGCGATGCAGCAATCGCAGTTCTTTTGGTGTCAGGGTTTGGCGTAGGAGTGCTACTTATCTCCGCGAGCGACGGATTCTCAGTGGATCTTTTCAGCTTTTTGTTTGGCAGCATACTTCTCATCAGCACAGAGGACACGGTTCTTATCGTCGGAATAAGCGCAGCAGTTGTGGCGGCAATAGCTGCGCTAAGAAAGCAGCTGCTCCACTTTACTTTTGATGAGGAGCAGGCAAAGGTAAGCGGCCTCAACGTGGACAGGCTCAATTACATCTTTGTAATAATTGCAGGAATCACTGTAATTACGTCGATGCGTCTTGTAGGAATACTCCTCATATCTGCTCTTATCGTGCTACCAAACATCACAGCCATGCTGTTTGGAAAAGGCTTCAAAAAAACAATTGGGATATCAATGTCGATTTCCGTCTTTTCTGTTGTAAGTGGTATAATTATGTCGTATTACTGGGATCTTGCACCCTCTGGGGTGATAGTAATGATCTCAGTAGCTATTCTTGTCGGAGCCTTGGTAGCAAAGTATCTTGGACTCATTGGTCAAAGATCGACAGCGCTACCTGCTAAAGCGTGAAAAGTCTTTTTTTGCCTCGTATTCAGATTCTGCCTTTCTTAGCTTGAATTTAAGCTCATCATATTCCAACTGGAGCTCCCTTTTTTTGGCGTTTATCTGATCATAGAGGTCTTGCGTTTTTTGGATCCTATCTCTGAGCTGCTCCAGCTCAGCTTTGAGCGAATCCCTTTCCGGCTTGAGGTACGCAATGATTTCACGCACTTCTTGTAGTTCTTCGATTGCGGCCCTTTTTTGCTGGTACTCCAGCTCAGCTTTCTTTATTTTTGCCTTCAGCTCTGCAAGGTCTCCTTCGATTACGTCTTTTTCTATCTTTAGGTGGGTTATGACTGCCTTGAGCTCACCCATCTTTTCTTTTTCTGCCTTCTTTTCCTCGTATTCAGCTTCGGTCTTTTTGATTCTCAGATTCAGCTGCTCCAGCTCTGCAACAAGCGTGTCTTTTTCTGCCTTTAGTGTGGAAACGTCAAAGCGGACATCCTCGAGCTCGTCTCTTGCCGACTTTTTCTCCTCATACTCTTTTTCGACCTGCTTTATCTTTGATCTCAAATCTTCCAGATCCGATTTGAGAGCTTCTTTGTCCAGCTTCAGATAATCCAGAACGGATCTTACATCGTCAAGCTCTCTTTTTGCAGCAAGTTTTTCTTCGTATTCCTTTTTGGCCTGCTCGATTTTTTGCTCAAGCTCTCTGAGCTCCTGCTTTGGGGCCTTGTTCTGGTTTTCAAGACTCCTGACTTCTGCTTGCAGCTGGTTTCTTTTTGCTTCAAGTTCTTTGATTTTGGTTTCGAGGCCATCACTCTCTTCTTTTTTTAGAATTATTTGCTGGTACTCCAGCTCAGCTTTCTTTATCTTCCAGCGCAGCTCCAACAGTGTTTTTTCTCCTTCCTTTATCTGCCTCTGTATGGTTGCAAACTTGTCAAATTCCTGTGTTTCATCCATCGAGTTCAAATCGGTAGAATCAGCGGATGTTGCGACATCAAACTCTGAGAATTGCTGAAGACCGTCTGGGCTTTGGACAGCCTGCTCTGTACCACTACCTTCATTTGTCATCATTCGTGTCTGGTTTACCTTTTCTCTGAATTGAACCAGCTCAGCTTCTTTGCGTTTTAAGTTGTCTCTGAACTCCTGTAACTCGTTGCGGATTTGGTCCGTATCTGATTTGATGTCTGAAAGATTCTTCTTTGCATAATCAGCTATGAGGCTTGCAATTTTTTCTTCATCTTTTAGCGACAAAGTGATGGTATCTGCAATCTCAGCTCTCTGTTCTTGCGTAGATTCATCCAAAAAATTCACTCCGTCATAACTGCATCCGTCCTCGTCACACAAAGGATTCTCGGAATTCAAAATATTGGCAAGTTTTTTGACTCTCTGTATGCCTTCCCTCATCGAGGAGGCCATCTTTGCAGTCTCACTCATGTCGCCTGCCATGGACGCAATTGACTTTGTGCTTTCTTCAAATATCTGACCTGCGGAAGATACAGGCTGTTTGTCGGCTGGCGCTGCATCACCCTTCTCGTCGGTTTTGACGCCGCTTTCCTTTAGCCGTTTTGCAAAATAGCCAGCCCCTTTTTTTTGTTCAGAGTCGGCAGCGCTGTGCATAAATGAAGTTACACCAAGTTGGATAATACCGCCATGTCGTTCGAAAAGAACAAACTATTTTCAGTCCAGTATCGAGTCCAGTCGCCGTCTGTCGTACACGCTCTTTACAAAAAACAGCGAGGCGGCTATAATTCCCGCTGACACAAAGGGCGAGACCAGCTCAGAGTATCGGATCACAAAGCTCGCCGTTGGCTCTGTGACACTCAGTGCAGAGTCTTCAGTCAGGGTGACGCTTCCAATCTTGTTGCCGCGTTGCTCGACAAACCAGATGTTGCCGTTTTTGTCCGCAGTCACAAACTGCGTAAAGGTGGATTTTGTTGGAATATCTATTTCTGTAAATTCGCCTTTGTGGGGATCGTAGACACCAAGCTTGTCTGATGTGTGTTGCGCAATCCAGATATTCTCAAATCTGTCTTGGACTAGGCCGAACGGCAAAGAGTTTGGATCTGGAATGGAAATCAACTCAAATGTCTGCAAGACTGGATTGAATTTTGTTATGCTCAAACCGACATGCTCAGAAATCCAGATGTTTCCATCTGTGTCGATGAGCAGAGCAAACGGCTCCTTTAGCGGAACATCAGGCATGAACTCTTGCATCTGTCCATCCTGTGGGTTGATCACCCCTATCTTGCCGCCCTGTGACTCTGCAAACCAGATGTTTCCATCTGTGTCTTTTGTCAGCGCGACTGGACCAGATGGGTTTGTCGGAGTTGTGTATTCAGCAAATTCGTTTGTCTGCGGATTATACTTTAGCAGGGCGTGCCTGTCTACCAGTGCAATCCAGATGTTGCCATCAAGATCCGATTCCAGCGAAATGGGAATCGACTTGGTGGGAAGCGGAATGAAATGGAACTCTTCGGTTGCAGGATCAAAGTATCCAATCTTGCTCTCAGGCGTATCGGTAAACCATACTTTGCCATCAACCAGCTTGAGAAAAACACTCGTCTTTCCCTCAAATTCGTAGGGCGTAAACTGTTTTTGTGATATTGAAAACTTCCAAAGCCTAGGCTTCGACGTATCGCTTAGCCATATGGTATCGTCTCCGTCGTATGCAGGGTAAAGCGGTGCTGCGTCAACTGGAAGGCCGTACTCAGCTATGTCGGTTCTCAGCTCGGAAACGTGCGGTTTGACAAACGCAACAAAGCTTGTGATTTCATTTGCATGATCAGTTCTCTGCGCTTCAATCTCTATATTCCATTTGCCTGAAAACCCAAACGTCAGCCTTCCTTGATAAATCGAATTAGATGATTCTGATTTGTCTAGTGGAACTTCAAATGGTGCAATGTTTCTTTGTGGATTTGAGATCTTGATACTGATACTACTGAGATCCTCAAGTGGGTTTCCTTGTAAATCTAAGGCAGATACCAGCACGGTGTTGGCTCCGACTCTAAATGGATTTATGTTTAAATCAAATCTACCGTTTTCAGAAAATACACTGGTGTCAAGGCCGTAGCTGACTTTCTGCATTTGCTCTTCTGCCTGAGTTGTGGGCAACGAAGAGTTGGTCAGTAGCGCAACCACTCCAAGCAGAATTATGCCAAGCGCCGCCTCGGTTCTCAGGGATCTTTTCAGCTTTTTGTGCACAACAAGACTACCTGACTCTAGCTTGCTTTCAGCTGTTTTCTGTATCCTCATCTGGTTGTAGCCGCCAATTGCCACCATGACAGAAGCAATCGCTATCTTGGCAATTATCAAATAACCATAGTATGATTGCCCAAGCGCCTCCACATCATCTTCAAGCAGCCACAAAAGTGTGGGGCCTGTAATTATGATGATCCCAAGTGAGATTATGAACATTGAAGAAAATTTTGGAATCATTAGTAGTGCAAGTCGTTCTTTTTTGGAGTCATCGAGCTTTGCAAAGACAGGCAAAAGTATGAACGCAAAAAATATCACACCGCCGATCCAAACTGACGCGATGAGGTTGTGGATGTAATCTATTGCAAGTGCAGACAGCTGTTCGCTTGCGGTACCGTGCCCAATCAGGGTGGTGGTACCGATCAAAATCAAGGAAAGTCCAAGCACAACCCACTGCTTTTTGTGCGATACGGACGACTTGTTTTCCATTAGGAACCAAATCGCAAGAAGAATCACAGTTACAGTCATCCTAAGTATCCAAACGGAACCAAATGATGTCTGCAGTACACTTGAGGCCGAGGCCTCAAGTCGTATAGTCTGCACCACTAGCATAAGTATGTTTGACGCAAATACCAAGAAGAGTCCAATACCTGTTATGGAGGAAAATTTTGCATGATAGATCTTTTGAAGCTCAGTGATGCTTTCTTTGATGGAATTCCTTTTCTCCACTACCTTCCACATCACAAGCGAAGAAATTGCAGAACCTAACACGATCACTTGGCCGACGAATCCTGGGAATCTAGAGCCGGCCTCTGGAAAGTAAATCGACTCTGTTACATCTTTTTGTTTTGGCTGCGGGACGCTTACATTGCCTACGCCGAACACTAGCGTTTCGGGAACTAGGTGCCCATCAACCTTGGAGAGAACCTTGCTTGCCACAGTGTACACCCCCTCTGTTAGCGGCGGGGTGGTAACAACTAACACCGACTCTTCTTGCAGATATCTTGTGTCCTTATTGTCTATCTGGTTTCCATTGCTGTCAAGGACTCTGATCTCGCTGAAGTCAAGCTCAACTGCTTCTGAGTATCTGATGACTATCTGGGTGGTGCCTGCAGGAACAGTCGATGACGACTGCGGATTCGACTCCACAATGACAGGATGCGCATAAGCTGATGAGAAGCTTGCAAAAAATATGAACAGTAAAACAAAAAGAATCTTTTTCAATTTACTAATCGATGGCTGTTTTGCTAATTTAAACAGTCTATCTGTTTGATTATTCTACCAGTCTGCACAAAGTAAATAACTTGAACGCAGATATCACAGCACATGAAGAGTCTGTTTTCTGCGCTTTTCGTAGTTATTCTTGTATCTGGTTTTTCTGCTGCGTTTGCTCACAAAACAGTCAATGTGGAGCAATATGAGATCGAAATCGGATGGCGAGACGAACCACCACTTGTAAGCCAACAAAACGCCATCGTGTTTTCAATTACTACTGAAGAAGGCAAAGGCGTAAAATCCGGAGTCACCAACGCCTTCAGAGACCTCACCGCTACTGTAAAATCAGGAAGTGTGATAAAGACACTTGACATACTGTCTGATGTAAGAGCAGGTCACTATTATTCAAAAATAATCCCAACTAAAACAGGTACACTGACCATTGAGTTGACAGGAAGCATTGAGGGGGTACCAGTCAACGAACAAATCGACATAGAAGACGTAGAAAGCCTTGATGTAATTGCCTTCCCACCCGGCAGCTCTGCCGGTCAAGCAGATGTTGTACAGCTGAAGAATGCCATGTCATCAATTCAAAAGGACGTAAGTGAGCTCAAGTCCAAAGTCGGCAGCGTTGGAACTGGCGATGTGGATCTGTCAAAATCGTACGACTTTGCGGTATTTGGCCTGGCGCTTGGTGCAGCAGGCGTAATACTTGCAGTAATTGCGATGATAAAAAGAAAATAAAGAATTCTAAAGTTTTGGAATTACTTTAGATCTTGCTGTGACAGCGATTATGCTTACTATGGCTACTGCAAGAATCATCATTGCAATTGGGCCAAACTCTGGCACTACCTGTGCAGATATGGTTTCGCCTATTGGGCCTGTCCAGTTTGCTTCATCATCAGGTAATCCTATGCCTAGGATTGTGATGTCGATGTCGACTGGGCTGTCTGATTCAAGTGCTGCTGTTGCAAACTCTGCCATGCCAGTGTGCGAGTGTTGTCCTTCCTCGAACATGACTTCATTTCCGTCCTGTGTTGCGAGTATGTCAAAGTTGACATGCTCAATTGGACTGCCATCAGCGTCTGTGAATTCGACTGATACTGCCAATTCTTTGCCGGCTGTTGGCGCGTCTGCACTGATGTGGGCCATTATTGAACCATCTTCAGTCATTGCTACTGCAACTGCTTCGTGATCCATCGTGCCTTCTTCGTGATCCATCGTGCCTTCTTCATCAGGTTCTTCAGCTCCTGCTTCTTGAACTATGACTACGCCAGTCATCCAAGGATGAACAACGCAGAAGTAGGGGAATTCACCTGCCTCTTCAAACTTGTGCGAGAAGGTCTTTCCTGCCATGAAAAGGCTGCTGTCAAATACTCCATCTGGGCCGCCATCCAAGGTTCCGCTTGTTACGGTGTGACCTGCAGTATCATCGTTTGACCATGTAACCTCGCCGCCAACATCTACTGTTACCTCGTATGGATCATAACAAGAGTTGGTAGCTTCGCAACCTGGCGTCGATGAACCTGCAGTGATGCTTACCTCAGCTTTTGCATGATCTGCAAATGCTGATGGAGCAAATGCCATCAAAGCGAATACTGCAAAGATGGAGC
>JBFLWI010000014.1:0-24924 GCA_040757675.1 Thermoproteota archaeon
CCGAGCTGAAAAAAGATAGATACAATTTGGAGATGCTTTTTTGAGCTCACACACCGGTACGCATATTGATGCGCCATATCATTTTCTCAAAAAAGGTAAAAAGATTCACCAGATTCCACCTCACAGATTTTTGCGTGAAGCCATATTAATTAGGATAAAATCAAGACAGGCCTACGGAATCTCCAAGTCGGACATAACAAAACATGAAAGAAAACATGGAGCGATTCCAAGTGGTGCCACTGTTTTATTTGCCACTGGTTGGAATGACAATCTGGATAGGAAAGACTTTTTTGAGCACAACCCTGGACTTGGCGAGTCTGCAGCGAGATATCTTGCATCAAAGAAGGCAAACCTAGTTGGAATTGATTCGCCAAGTATCGATGTTGGAACTAACGCCAAGTTTTCTGCACACCACATCTTGCTTGCAAACGATGTTCTTATTTTAGAAAACCTCTGCAACCTTGGCAAGGTGAGAAAGTCAAGGTTCAGACTTGCGGCCTTTCCGCTGAAATTAAACGGTGCTACAGGCTCACCCGTACGCGCCGTAGCCTTTTAGATCACAAACTGGAATCTGTTTTTCTTGTAGTCCTTGTCGAGTGGGCCTATAATTGGAATCTGCTTTCCGCAGGTCTTGCATTTGTTGTGCTCATCTAGATTCCAAGATGTGATGTCAAAGCCGTACCTTCCAACTGCGATGTTTTTGCAACCAGGACAGTAAGTGTGCTCGTATGGATGGCCTGGCACATTTCCCAGATACACATATTCGAGGCCTTCCTTTTTTGCTACTTCATAGTGTTTTTCAAGTGTTTTGATTGGTGTTGGCGGGAACTCCATCATCTTATAGTCTGGATGAAACCTCAGAAAATGAATTGGCATTTCTGGGCCGAACTCATCATACAGAAACTTTGAGAGTTTCTTTGCATATTCTAAATTGTCTCCAACTTGGGGTACGATGAGGTCAGTGATTTCTACGTGAATCTTTGTCTTGTCACGGATCTCAAGCAGAGTATCAAAGATTGGTTTTGGAGTAGGAATGCCAATAATTTTGCGACAAAATTCTGGCTCTGCACTTCCTTTGAAGTCTACGGTGATGCAGTCTAGAAACTCATCCATCATTTTTACTGTTTGTGGTGTGTCGTATCCGTTTGAAACAAAAATGTTGAAGAGGCCTTTCTTGTGGGCCTCAACCCCACAATCTCGTGCAAATTCAATGAAGATCGAGGGTTGGTTGTATGTGTATGCGATTCCATGAGAGCCGGAATTCACTGCCATTTGTACTACTTGTTGTGGGCTCAGGTCTGTTCCTTCGACTTTGCGTCTCTGAGAGATGTCATTGTTTTGACAAAATTGGCACAGCCAATTACAGCCAGTCGTGGCTATAGAAAAGATTCTAGTTCCCGGACGATAGTGGATAACTGGTTTTTTTTCGATTGGGTCTACGTGTCCAGTAATCACTTTTCCGTATACAAACAAGTCGAGTTTGCCCTCAATGTTTCCGCGAATGCCGCAAAGGCCTATCTGGCCTGGCTTTATCTCGCAGTATCTTGCGCACGCTGTGCATCTGACCTTGTTGTCAGGTAGTTTGTCATACAGAATAGCTTCTTTGTTCAAAACTACACTATTACACTATTTGTTAATATAAAGAATCACGTCTAAATATCTGAAAATCTGAAAATCTGTTGATGAGCAAGCCTGGAAATCTTTGGCGCAAGATCCACGGAAAAATCGCAAAGAGGCCTACTAATTTTTCATGGTTGTTTAACAATATGCTTGCTGGCTCTGGTATGCCCACAAGTTTTGAGGAAATCAACTGGATCAAAAAACAAGGCGTCAAGTCCATTGTCACAATGACCGAGGAGGGACTACCTGATGATTGGATTCAAGGAATAGAGTATTTGCATGTTCCAACAGAGGATCTTACTGCACCGGATCTTGAAAAGATTGATGCGGCAGTAGATTTCATAGCTGAGAGAATCAGAAATAAGGAACCAGTTATGGTGCACTGCGCAGCAGGAATTGGCAGGACCGGCACAATTCTGGCAAGCTATCTCATCAAATACCAGAACATGTCTGCAAAAGAGGCAATAGAAAAGGTAAGAAAAGAGCGGCCTGGCTCCATCCAGTCAGAATCGCAAGAGATTGCAGTTTCTATGTATGAAAAATTTGTAAAATCAAAATAATTATTCTGGAATAGAGATCGTCTCTATCTTTCCGTCCACTAGTTTGATGAAAAGAAATCGGTTGTCCTTAAAGATTAGAGTAACTCCACCTTCTGCATCAGGCTCTTCTACTTCTAGTACCGGCTGGCCCAAAAGGCCGTCATACTTTGCCATAATTTTTTTCATCAGGAGCTGGCTTATAATTCCTACTTGATCGTTACTTCTATTTCTTTAGATTCTGCCTTTACACTATCCGGATCTGTAAAGTGGTGTTTTTGCCAGGAAGCATATACTTCTGCTCCAATCTTGTGTTTTCCTTCTCCAAGTTGGGACGCCTTGATTGTTATCTTTTCGTCAAAATCAAACAACTCTGCTCGCACATCGTCTTCTGTCAGCCTTATGAATGGCTCAAAGTTCTTTGCCACCTGCACCCAGACGCGTTTTTCCTTCATGGGGTTTACGAGTTTGGGGTTTCGAGTCCAGAATAGCGAGGCCTTTCTGTAGGTGTCTATTTCCTTGAGGGTGTGTTTTCTGAATCCACCTGAGACCAGCTTTATTCCATATTTTAGCTTGAATAGATTATCAAATTTGTTGTAAGATTCTGTCCAGTTTTTCTCATTGAAGGCCTCCCTGAGTCCTCCCTGAATCGAGAATCTCACTCCGATCACAATGTCGTCGTTTTTTGAGTACTCGTCTTTGTCTTTTGTAAGACTGATTTCCGAGATGTAGTTTTTTTGGCTTCCCATACGCACGATGGTTTATATCCACAATAAGTTGTTTTCCGATTAATGAATGCCCAAATAGTCAAATCTTCATCAAAGGAGACCAACCTATCAATTCGTGGCTCAGACATCAGTACTTTGTACATCATACAACACGAACTCCTAAAAGACCAACAAGTGGAATTCGCAGGTGTTGTTCTAAGGCATCCACTCACCAACGAATACTCAATGAGAGTAAATTCATCAAAGGGCAACCCAATTAAGGAAATAGAGAAGGCAACAGAAGCTGCTATTGAATTTGCAGAAGATCTAAAACAACTTATTCACTCTAAAATTAAAGGTGACTAGATGCAATTTTGCCCCAAGTGCGGCGTGCGTCTAAAAAAAGGCGTCTGCCAGAAATGTGGCCATGCAGAAGCTGAATCAAAACAGGACACAAAGAAACTAGCTGTGCAGTTAGACAAAGATCTTACAGTTTTTGATGAACCACAAGAAGACAAGGCATTACCCACAATCAACATAGATTGTGAAAAATGTGGCCACGGCGAAGCTGTCTGGTGGATGCTACAGACTCGAAGTGCAGATGAGCCGACAACTCAGTTTTATCGTTGCACCAAATGCAGTCACACTTGGCGTAACTACGCATAACGTTTAACTGGCACTATATCAACACCAGATTTAGCTTTGTTCTCGGCAAAAACCAGCGGCTCAGATGAGTGGAAAGCAATTCTTTCTGCAATATCTACACTTGTCGAGGAAGCTACCTTTGAGGCTACTACCGAAGGAATAACCTTTCGTGGAATGGATCCGTCGCATGTGGCACTAATCGATATTTCTTGGCCAAATTCAGCCTTTGAAAAATATGAGTCAGATGGCGACATCAAATTCGGTGTTCGCATCGATGAATTCTCAAAGCTGATCAAGCGTGCGGACAAGACTGAATCTATTGAGATAAGCATAACAGACAACATGCTCCTCATATCAATTGGCAAAAATAAGCAGTACAAGATGAGACTAATTGAGAGCTCTGCTACCGACACACCGTTACCAAAGATACCATATGACGCAAAGATAGAGCTTGCTACAGTATTGTTTGACAAGATACTTGGCGATGTCCAGGTGGTATCGGACTATCTTACCATCAAGACAACAGAATCAAAAGCAGAGTTCTCAGGAAAAGGCGACTCAGGCGAAGTCCTCATCTCACTACAAAAACAACAAGATGAGCTCACAGACATATCGGTAAAGGAGGAGAGTACTGGCACATACAGCCTTGAGTACCTAAATCCGATAGTCAAGGCAGTGGGCACTGCGTCAGGCTCTATCATATGTGAGTACTCGTCTGCCAAGCCGTTGCGAATAGAGTTTAAGGTGGCCAACATGGGCAGGATTCACTTTTACTTGGCGCCACGAGTAGAAAGTTAAATTATGGTTTGAGACACAATGTCAAAGTTGAGATTAGTACTAAAGTTCGGTGGCACGTCACTTTCCACTGCAAAACAAATAAGGGCCGTTGCCAAGTTTGTACATTCCACTGCCAAGAGTAATCAGGTGGCAGTTGTCTGCTCTGCAGTAAATGATGTAACAGACCAACTGATTCAGATTTCTGACGCAGTACAAAAGGCAAACAAGAACGTGGCTGATGGAATCTTTGCAAAGCTTACAAAACAACACATACAGCTTGCCAAAGAAACCATTTCAAATTCAAAGATAAGAAGGCAGCTTGTGACAAAGCTACAAGCAGACCTAGCGGAGCTGCAAGGACTGCTACACGGCATGTCACTTTTAGGTGAAGTGACGCCGCGATCATCTGATTATCTGATATCTTTTGGTGAGCGGCTTTCCATCCAGATAGTATCTCATGCATTAATGGATCTGAAATCAAAATCAGTTGCGCTTTCTGGAAAGGAGGTAGGCATTGTAACCGATTCAAATTTCGGATCATCCAAGCCTCTCATGGATACTACACGTCTTCGAGTTTCTTCAAACTTGGAGCCGTTGTTTGCAAAAAAAATAATTCCGGTAATTGGCGGATTTGCCGGTGCCGATCAACACGGTCACATCACGACTTTTGGGCGCGGCGGCTCTGATTATACAGCCACCATCATTGCATCATGTGTCAAGGCCGACGAAGTATGGCTGATGAGCGACGTTGATGGCCTCATGACTGCAGACCCAAAAATAGTCAAGGATGCCAAAGTGATCCCAGAGGTTTCTTATGTAGAAGCAATGGAGATGGCGCTTTTTGGCGCAAAGCAGATCCATCCAAGGTCGTTTGAGCCGCTCCTGTCAAAAAAGATCCCAATGCGGATCAGAAACACCTTCAATGTTGACAACCCAGGCACACTTGTCACGGCAACTCCAGACGAGGCCACAAACAAGACGGTCAAGTGTGTGAGCGTCATTCGTCACAACGGCCTAATTGACATGAGGGGAGGAAGTATGGTTGGAGCACCAGGAACTGCGGCGACCATATTTTCTGCGCTTGCAAAAGCGGGAGTCAACATAATGATGATCTCGCAAAGTCCCTCCGAGTCGAGTATATCAATAGTGGTAAAGAAAAACGATCTGGACAAGGCAGTAAACACCCTTGAGATGAACCTGCTTGGCAAGATGATAAAGAAGATTGATGTCACCACTGATGTCTCAATAATTGCGTTGATCGGCTCTGGAATGCGCGGAACCGTTGGTGTAGCATCAAAGGTGTTCGGAGCCGTTGCGCAAAACAGCATTAACGTGATGATGATTGCGCAGGGCTCGTCTGAGCTGAATCTGGCGTTTGTTGTCAAAGACGACGACTGCGAAGCAGCCGTAAATGCTTTGCATCAAGAATTTGAGCTGGCAGACCAATAAGCTAAAAACGCTTAAACATCTTGTTAAAGAACAATCCTCAGTGAACAAGATCATAATAGTTTTTGCAGCTGTAATTGTTGTGACCATAATCGCATCGATGTATTTTTCCGACCCCTTTGCCACTGCAAGGCCACAAAGCAAGGTCCACTTTACAAAAACGATTTCATCTACACCGGATCCAGGTATGGGTCAAACCGGAAACCAGTTCGTTCTTCTTTTGTCCCCAAACCAAGGAAGTATCTACGATGGCTCTGTCACCTTTACTGCCACTATTCCAGTGGAGTTCGTAGTGTTACATGAGCTTGTCAAGTCAGATGAGAAGGGACAACCAACATGGAGCGTGGATGGCAATACAGTATACGCAATGAGTGTCATAGAGCCACCTAGCAAGGCCAACTCGTTTGAATTTACTGGTGCTGCAGTGGCGTTCAGAAGCAAGTCCCCGTTTACCGTTACCGCAAGCGTGGATGGTTGGATCAGAGGCCAGCCAACCGAGGTAGTCATTCAGCAGCTCAAGCCGCTGGAAAAATCATTCTATTTGCCTGATTCACATACTAGCGTCACAATACCTATGAGGTCAGGATTGTTTGCAAAGGAGCCAGTATACTATATCATCACTGACTCGAGCAACCAGACTCTTGCGGAAAGGGCTTCACGTGAGTGGAAGGTACAGTTTGCGCCAAAGCTTAGGTGGGCCCCCACCTCATCACAGGATCCGCTTTATGTCTTTACGAATGGCGAGAAAGGCGACGGCATCTACGGCTACCAAGCAGACGTCTTTGCAAGTACGCCGTTACAAAAGGACAGCTACAGTCCGCTACGTAACTTGGTCTTGGTGTCATGGAAGTCAGGCCAAAAACCACAGCTGCTTGACTCAGTTGACGCAATTTTGAAAGCAGAGAAGGAAAGCAGGATAATGCTGTCGCTCACAAATGTCACAATCAATGCACCTCAGATAATCTGGCCTGGAGGACAAATGGAAGTAACAAATCAAACCGTCTCAGACGACTTTGGTAAATCACAGCTTATCAAAATAGACAAAGACTCCAAAAAGGCCATTTTTGTGGCACACAGGGGATGGGGATCTGATGGAAGAACCTTATACTACATAATTACCGACGCTACGCCTGTTGGCCCAGCAGAGATTCTTGGTGTTCCCGTTGCATCAAAGCTGGCAAACACACTATCATCAAATGTGTTTTCCGACATGTACCAATTCAAAAACGGCATCAAAGGCGCAGGTCCACTCGGATTCCAGCAAAGCGTTCTGAGCTCAAAGCTTGACAATAATTACATTCCTGTGTGCAGAGTCTCAGTCGTAGAATGGAAGGAACAGGGAGAAGCTGCAATTCTTGAAACAGTAGAGGATATCAACAAAAAACAGTCCGATGGCAAGATCCGAGTTCAGCTGGCAAGGCCACTAAGCGAGGATCATGTCATCAACTGCCCAGTAATTGAATTGCCAAAATCCAACAAAGGATAAAATATCTTTTCAAAAGACTAGAATCGCTTGTCAGGAAAACTCTACATCGTAGGCGTAGGACCAGGAAGTCATGATCACATGACGTTTAGGGCAAAACAGGTAATTGAAGAAAGCGATACTATTGTTGGCTACGACACGTATGTGAGCCTCGTAGAGGATCTCATCAAAGGAAAGGAGGTGCATCGTTATGCGATGACCCAAGAGGTGGAACGCGCAAAGCAGTGTATCGAGCTTGCACAGCAAGGAAGGATCGTCTCACTTGTCTCGAGCGGCGATCCAGGAATTTACGGCATGGCAGGTCTAATTTACGAAACTCTGGCAGAGGCCGGCTGGGATCCAAAGAACGGCCTTCAAGTAGAGATAGTTCCGGGAGTCTCGGCTTTGAATTCTTGTGCTTCTTTGGTTGGCTCACCGTTGATGACTGATTTTGCAGTAGTAAGTATGAGTGATCTTTTGGTTCCTTGGGAAATAATCGTAAAACGAGTAGAGGCCGCAGCGCAAGGTGACTATGTAATTGTGATCTATAACCCGTCAAGTAAAAAGAGGATACACCAGCTCCAAGACACCCGCAAGATCCTCCTCAAATACCGCAAACCCACGACACCAGTCGCAATAATCAAAGGAGCATACCGTGACTCGCAGTCAATTGTATTAACAGATCTTCAAAACATGGAAAACTTTGCAGACAGGCTTGGCATGATAAGTACTGTAATTATTGGAAATTCATCCACGTATGTATTCAAAGATCTTATGATAAACCCGCGCGGTTACACATCAAAATATAATCTTCAGACCAACTAGACTGAATTTTTTATTGCGTTATAGAGATCTTCGCTTAGGGCGATCTTGTCTCTGATGGGACCAATTATCTTTACCATGTAGTTTGCGATTGTCTGCTTTAGATCAGATGGGTGCAGCTTGCCTGTTGCAAAGGCCGATTCCAGCTCAGAGTAGCTTGCGTATGTCGCATTCCCCCCAAATTTTTCTGGTCTTTCTACTGTGATTTCGGAGAATTCGTGAAACACGATGTGTTTTGCCATCTGCAGGATCGGGTTGTTTACGTTGCCTGCCTCGCACCAGCCTTTCTTGATTTTTGAGCGTATTTCGTCGTCTGAATCATGGATGAAGATGCCAGAGGCTGGTTTTGATTTTGACATTTTTGTTCCTGCTTCGTCTGAAGAGGTAGGCTCTGTCAAGCCAGGAAGCAGGCTGTGATGTACTGCTACGGGTACCTTCCACTTCATTTTTGGAAAGATCTCGCGCACAAGCATGTGGATCTTTCTTTGGTCCATGCCGGCGTGCGCTATGTCGACTCCGATGGTGTGGATGTCTACTGCCTGCATCGGCGGGTAAAGAAGTTTTGAGAGGTCGATTTTTTCTTCGCTTTCAGTTCGTCCCATTATCGTAAGTGATCTCATGGTTCTTGCAAGAGACATGTGTTTTGTAAACTGCACAAAGTCTTTCCAGTATTCCTTGTGTGCGTCATACAGTTCGGTTCCGCGAATTATCTTTACGCCTGGGCAGACGATCTGAAACGCTTTTTCATAGTATTTTGAGACTTGAGAGACAGTTTCCCAGCTTCCCCCCAGCTTGTCGTTGATCACTGTGTGCCAGTCTGCCAAAAAGACGTTGCATTCTACTCCGGCTTTGAGAAAGTCGTTGATTTTAAAGCCAGTGCTGATCAGGCTTCCAAGATGCAAAAACCCAGAGATCTCAAGGCCTATGTAATGTCTAGGCTTTGAGTTTGTTTCAAATAATGTGATAAGCTCTTCTTTTGTTACAACCTCTTCTGTTGGAGGCCTCATTATGAGTTCTATTTTTTGCGCAACATCCATTCTAGTTGACTTTGGTTCAAACTGCTATAAAGTTAATGAAAAATTTGAGGGAGGAGCTGTTATTTTTTCTGCATGTGATTGAGGAATTCTTGGCCGGCCTTGTTGATCTCTTCTGGCGATGTGTCTTTTTTTGTGCGTCGCAATGCTCCAGATATGTCCAAACGGATCCTGTACCTGGCCGAATCTACTCCCAAGAACATGTCAGTTACTGGCATCTTTGGTTTAGCTCCTGCAGTGACTGCCTTGTTGAAAGTGGTATTTACGTCATTGACGTACATGTATAGTAGATTCCCGTGCCTCCAAGTGACTGTGGTGACTTGCAGTTCATTTGTGGTGCCTCCTCGCTTAGCATTATCCACGAGTCTCCCATTTTGAGCTCCGTATGCATTATGCTTTTACCATCCTGGCCCAACAAATCTATAGAATTCTTGTGTATCGAATGCCTTCTTGTAGAATTTGATTGTGTTTTCAGCATTTTTTACTATGATGCAGTAAGTGTTGAGCAACCATCTGAAATTGGTTTTGTCAGTTGATTAAAGATTTCAGGATTTGTTTTTTCTTTTTATGTGATTATAGCTCGTCAAGTGACTTTCTTGGCCTCGTGCTCAAGTAAAACGCGTGAGCTGAGATCAAAAATGCGGCTAGAAATATTTTTGTTGCAAAGATGAGATTCCAAGGCCTGTTTGGATCAGGATATGCGATCGTCAGTGAGTCAATGTCTGGTACCTTGCCGTCCACTATGCCTGCAGATATTTGTGCGGAAAGAACCGTAAAATTGTATAATACTTCGTACAAGGTAATAATACAGAATCCCAAAAGCATCAACTGTAAAAGGGACATCTTCCAAGAGTAGAGGTTAGTAGTTTTTTTCCAGCCGATTCTTGAAACACAATACCAGCCGATTATGATTGAGAAAAACAACCATGTGATCAGCTTGGCAAAATGAGGGAATGGTACTTCAGTCTTGACTAGGACTTCGCCCATGACATATGTGCCTTTTTCATTCCATTCCTCGATCATCGCATAGATGGCATACACGGTAATTGATGTCATCATAAAAGCGCAAACGTAGAAAATGTAGAGAAATATTTTGTAGCCTCTCTCATTTTCCTGCAGATGATGTACCTTCATGTATCCTCCAATTTTTCTCCCATGGTATAAAAATCAATAATGAGGGCTGATCTACGAAACAACAGAACCGATGAAGTTTATTAGCACTATCCAAAAAACCAATTCATGAAAGTCCCAGTAAATCTGCCTTTTTTGAGCAAAGAGGAAATAGCAGAGGCGGCCAAAGTTCTTCGCTCAGGCACACTTACAACGGCCGCAAATTTGGGCGGCAAAAACGTTCAGGAATTTGAGAGGCTTGTCTGCAGGTTTATCAAATCAAGGTATGCTGTTGCAGTAAACTCTGGGACAGCGGCTCTTCAGGCAGCCTTGTATGCTGCAGGCATCAAACATGGCGACGAAGTACTTATTCCCTCCTTTACATTTGTTGCAACTGCAAATGCTGTAGTTTCTGTTGGGGCAAAACCGATTTTCGTTGACATTCTAAAAGATAATTACACTATGGATCCGGCGGATCTAAAAAGAAAGATAACCAAAAAGTCAAGAGCCGTAATTCCTGTCCACCTCTATGGCAACGTGGCATATATTGACGAGATCTCTGAAATCGCAAAAAGGAGTAACCTCGACATAATTGAAGATGCGGCCCAGTCCATGGGCTCAACTTACAAAAAAAGGCAGACTGGTACGTTTTCTGAGCTTGGCTGCTTTAGCTTGTATGCAGCAAAGGTGATGACTTCGGGTGAAGGAGGAGTAGTTGTGACAAACAGCAAAGATGTCAGAGACAAGCTCTTGATGATTCGAAACCATGGAATGATTCATGGATATGATACTAGGGTATTGGGCCTCAATCTCAGATTGCCGGAGGTAAATGCAGCAATTGCCAAGGTGCAAATGAAGAAGCTTCCCAAGTTTTTACAGCTGAGACAAAAAAATGCAAAGATTCTCACAGAATTACTTGCCGGCCTTGATTTGGTGCTGCCAAGACAAAGAAAACATGAAAAGGTCAACTGGTACTTATACACAGTCGCAAGCACATCAAGGGACAAGATCCTCAAGGAGCTTAACGCGAAGGGAATAGGCGCCACAGTCTACTATAGCACACCTGTACACAGGACTCCGTTTTACAATAAGAGAATCAGTTTGCCGGTGACCGAATGGGCTGCAAGAAGCGTTCTTTCTCTGCCTGTACAACCCATGGTGACACAAAAACAGTTGGAACTCACAGCCAAAGTAATTCATAGTGTCCTTGCATGAAGCTCACAGACCTTGCAGGCGAGATTTGCAAGATATTCCTGCCAATACGCGAGGACGTATTTTACGGCAACTCAGCTTCACACATAGCTGTCTGCACACTCTCAAGTATGGATTTGTTAAGGGAGATCTCAAATTCTGAGCTTTTGAGTAAGGTTGCTGTAGCAGGTAGGCTGCTCTCAGAAAACAAAGGTATTGATGCATTGCTTTCTTTTGTGACAAATAGTCTTACAATCAGAACATTGATTGTGTGTGGCAGGGAGGTACCTGGCCACTTGGCAGGCCATTCACTTATAGCACTTTACAAATACGGTGTCGACAAAAACAACAGGATAGTTGCTTCACATAGTCCAGAACCGGTGCTTGAGTCCACAAGCTCGCAAATAGAACAATTTCAAAAGCAAATTACGCTTGTAGACAAAATAGGTGAAACCGACATAGAGAAGCTAAAACAGTTGATTGACTCTCTCTAGTAGCCGTTTCTTTGTCTTTCGCGGTTTATCTCGTTTTTTCTTTTGTATTCTGCAACAATGTCGTCTGGACTTAGATTGAGTTCAAGTGATGCCTGCACAACAAAGTGCCAAATGTCGATCAGCTCTTCTTTTGCGTGAGCCACGTTGAACGGTGTTGGCTTTTTCCACCATTTCCAGTTGGTCGTGCGCTGCAGCTCTACTGCTTCCTGCACTATGGCAGTACAGAGAACAGCGATTCTGTCTTCCACATCTTTTGGATATCTATCAAGATTCATCATGTCCGCAAGACCTTTTTGCAACGAAAAGATCTCTTCCATTCTATCCATGATCAGAGTTTTGGTACTGTATTCTTTAACTTTTCAGAAGTTGATCATCTTTTGGTATTGCTTTACTCTATTTTCTATTTTGGATTTAGATAACGCAAGAAGTCCGTCAACTCCGTACCTTTCTACTGCAAAGGAGCCAAGAACGTTGCCATATACTACTGCCTTTTTTATTTCAGAGAGGCTGGTGCTCCTTTTGTTTGCCAGGTAGCCAATCATGGCGCCTGCAAACGAGTCGCCTGCCCCTGTTGGATCAACAATGTCCTCAAGTGAAAACGCAACAGATGGGAAGATCACATCGTCAAAGAACAGTAGAGAGCCGTGTTCGCCTTTTTTGATGATGACATATCTGGCGCCCCATCCCATCATCTTTTTTGCGCACTTGATGAGGTTGTGCTCCTTGGTAAGAAGTTTTGCCTCCTCCTCGTTTATGACGATGCCGTCGACTGCTTTTATCATATTGACTACAGACTGCCTCTTGGTCGCAATCCAGTATTCTATGGTGTCGCACATAGAGAACCTAACTTTGTCGAATTCCTTGATGAGTGAGGCGTTTTGATCGGGGTCATTGTTTGCTAGGTAGACAAACTCTGATTTTCTGTATTCGTCTGGGACGTGTGGTTTGAAGCCAGCTAGGACGTTCAGTTCTGTTTTGTTTGTGGTCCTCTTGGTGAGGGCGTCGTCGTAGCTTCCATCGTACCGGAATGTCTTGCCTTTCTTTGTAACAAGACCTTGTAGATCAAGATGGCTTTGCAGTATCTTGTGATATTTTTTTGGAAAATCGGTACCAACTACTGCGATGAGTCCTGTCTTGACAAAAAAGCTTGCAGAGATTCCCGCAAAGGTCGCTGCTCCACCAAGTACATCTTTGAGGATCCTAGTTGGGGTTCTGATAGTATCTAGTGCAGTTGATCCGAAGACTGTAAGCATTACCTGCAAAATTATGCGTCGTGTATAAATTCCCTAGTCTGTTCTTGTGTCGGATAGTATGTGAATGGAACCTCAATTGATGTAAACAAGAGTTGGTATTTTGTAACGCCGGAGATCTTTACTTGTGCGTTATCTGAATCTGCGCTGTGCTCTTTGAGCCACAAGCCGCTAGTTGTTGCTTTGCCGAGTGCTGGCAGCATGAATGGATCAAGTGTTCCCTGACCTAATGCATTGTCATCTGCCAATATCGTAAATTCTGTATTACCTGCTGTTAGCACAAGAAGTGACGGGTTGTGGAACTGGAGTTGTAGGTTGTACAAGGAGCCTTTCTCTGATTTTTCTACCAATTCACTATCTGTGATTGTTGCTCTTATCTGCGTTGCAGACGCGTATTGCGTGTATCCAAACACCACAATGCCTATTATGGCTACTATTACTGCGATTATCTTTTTGCCCACGCTTGGTAATTAAAACTGGCTTTTTGTGGTACGATGCGAAAAGTTTTCTGATATTATGTGTAATAATTTTGATCCGTTCTTTAAGCTACTTTAAGCTAGTAGGATAAATCGAAACCTACACATTTTTAGTGTAATTGGCAAAGATCAGGCTTAGATTCGGAGAAAATGAGATAGAGATCGAGTCAAGAGACTTTTACATAGACAACGACACTGTAGCCGAGGTTATCTCAGAACTTGCAGCGAGGCTCGCTGAAAACAAGGCAAGGGTTGTCCACGAAGAGATCTCGCCAGATCCGTCAGAATCAATCAAGCAGGCATACCAACAGAACTTAGATTACTTGAGAATGTTAAACGACGCCGAGGTTCATGAACCAGAATTTTCTGCACCTACTCCTATTTCTGCAGAAGAGGTGCCCTCCAAGATCGAAATCCTAGAGCGAGACGCATTCTTTTCAAGTCCCCGAACCGTTTCCGAGACGGTGGAAAGAATGCGCGAGTATGGCTGGCTTGCAAGCCCCCTTGATGTCTCAAAGGCGCTAGCAAGAATGGCCTTTCATAGAGAGCTTGCAAAAAACTCTCAAGAAAACGGGACTTGGTACTACAAACAAGTTCTCAACTAGTAGTTACATTTCTGGCACGTCTCAAATATTGTGCCGTCTAGGTGATCAAAGTGCGCATTGCATTTTTTGCACGTATGATGCATGTCAAAATAGCCATCTGCTTCGACCTGTCCCACCTGAAAGGACTCCAGTTCTGTGCTCTTGCACTTGATGCAGTGACACCCGCAGTCACACTTCATAGAAAATGCAAGAGGGTGCTATAATTTAATTCAAAATCGGAACTCCAAATTATATACGATAAAAACAAAGTAGTTCTGTTGCCGAAAAAACGTGTCATCCCGCTTGAAATAGATGATCATTACAGGTTGTTTGGCAAAGAGCCCTGGGAAGTCGATTATGGCGAAAAGTGTCCTGTCTGTAATGTGAGAATAGATGAATATGGTTTTTGTTCCTGCGGTTCTAGCGGCGACTAAATTTACCTAGTTTTGCTGCAAAGATCATTGCAATGCCTAGAACCAACACTCCCATGAGGGGGAATTCCGGCACCGCTGAAACGCCGACAATCTCTATTGTGCCCATCTGGGTCGGTTTGAAGTTGAGCCAGACGTTAGTTCCATCTGAGAAGAATTCGCTTTTGTGGATTTTTTCGCCGTCCAAGAACACCTCGTATGGGTTCCAGAGTAGTTCCAACGGGATGATTAGTGTGATGTATTCGTCTGTTTCCGTTACTTCAAAGCTGAGCGATTTTGCTGGCTGGTCGAATTTGATCTGTGGGATTTCTGCTTGTGAGATTACTATGAGATCAAATTTTTTGTCTTCCCACCGGATCTGCTTTGTGGTCTGTGTGGTTGCCAGTTCATATTCGAGTTTGACTTGGCAGCCATGGCAGCTTATCCCTTTTTGATCGACAAAGCGTAGAGGATTCTCGTTTAAGAATACCAGTTCAACCTGCTCTGGCAGATAGAACTCTGTGGTTGCCAAATACAGATAGTCCCATGTCCACATGTCGTCTTTTTGTGTCACTGCGCCGGCAAGATCATAGTCGACAAACACCTTGTCGTTTGTTGGAAAGATGAGCAGACCGTATCTTTCAGTGCCTGTTTCTGCATATTGTGGTGAGCCGCCATCCTCATCTGTTACTTGCAGATTTGTAAAGTCGTCTCTGAGCAGATTCAGCTGTCTTGACTGCTTGCTTGGCTCAACGACGTGTGTTACGTGTGCATCGCCGTTTTCACTAATTGTGACTTTGACAATCTGCACTGCGGGGGTTCCAAAAGAAATCTCCTGGGCAAACGTAGTTGCAGGTATTATAAGCAGTATGAGAATTGTTATGCCTAGTAGGATTTTTTGCAAGCTCTCACCTATTCGGAAATTGAGACTTTGAGCATCTTGACTTCGTCCAGCGGGCAGTCGTTTCTATCTCGTGGCTGGTTGACTATGGTGTCTGCCACTTCGATTCCCTCGGTTACTTCACCAAATACGGTGTACTGCCTGTCAAGGAACGGACTGTCAGTAGTGACTATGAAAAACTGTGAGCCTGCGCTGTTTGGATCCATGGCCCTTGCCATGGAGACTACGCCTCGAAGATGCGACTTTGGGTTAAATTCTGCTTTGATTGTATAACCTGGACCTCCGAACCCCCATTTTGATTTGTCTGCAGTCTTTGTGTTTGGATCTCCACCCTGAATCATAAAACCGGGGATAACTCTGTGGAATAGTGTGCCGTTGTAAAACCCGTCTTGCGCCAGCTTGACAAAGTTCCTAACAGTTTCCGGTGCTATGTCCGGTAGTAATTTAAATACGATTTTGCCAAATTTAGTTTCGATTGTTGCCGTGGTCAATTACAGCCTAAACTGCCCCTTGGCATAAGAGTCTTGCTATTAAATTATTTTGAAACTATTTTGTAATTATTTCAAATTTTTGTTTTGGATAAGCTGCAAGAGTTTTCAAAATCTGTTTACGATATTTTGAGGATCGTCACCTCATGACATATTATAATAATTTTTTGTGGGCCATACAGAACAACATTGTTTTCTGAAAAAGTTATAGTCTTATATAGAACGAGAAAAATTACAAGTTGTGAATCGCACAAATCAAAGCACCGTCATTAAACAAGCAATCAATTCTTATCTTGAAAAAGGGCTAACTGACAAACAAGACATTTACAGCAAAGTTGTCGAGGAGCTGGGAGTTCCAAGACCAACAGTGCGAAGGGTTGCACGCGATCTCAGAAATGAATTGCTGGCAAAGATTAAGATTTTACAGTCCGAAAGCCCACAGGCAGATTCATCTGCAAGACAAGAAGACGAATAAACTTCGTTTATCTTTTCTTTTATTCTCACCACAAAAAAACAGCATTAACGTTATATTCGACTTTTTTTGGTTTAAGACATGGGATATTTGCGGAACCACCTAGCAACGGTTGTTGTTGGTTGTTTTGCGGCATTTTTGACTGCCATGTACTTTTACATGCCACCAGTCCTGAATTCCTTGCTTTTGGTTTCCTCTGCCGTAACATGGTTTTTGGTATTTATCTGCTGGATTGCTCAAAAGAGCGCGGACTATGCAAGCAAGCATGGTCATGCACACAGCCATACCGAAAAAAAAAGCTCGAGTAGCATAGTTATGCATACGCATGGCGCGCAGACTGTAAACGAGTTGGCAAATCTCAGAGACATGTTTACCGCAGAACTCAATGAGATCAAAGACGAAGTAAGGCTCAAAGATGACGAGATAAGCAAGCTAAAGCAACAGATCGCCAACCTAGAAACACAGGTACAGATCGAGGCGTTAAAAGCGGAGCTTGCAAATTTGAAGGTTCTTGCAACAAAAGGATCAAGAAGAAAGAACGATTAACCACAGCACTTGCAGCCGCACGACTTGTGATTTTGTTTGCAGCCAGGACAGCTTACTGCACCACCAAAATGGCATTTACAGTTGCAGTTGTCGTTTAAAAGATCGATCATGATCATAGATGATTAATACGTCATCTTAATATTTGACTTGGGGCGATTCCTTTTAATGCTACAAAAGTTCATTGTCGCGGCCGTAGTTTTTGCAGTCGCAGTTTCGATTAATTCAGCGTTTGCGGAAACTACAGTAACCCCACTTGATGCTTCTACAGCTCTTGAAAAAACCACGGTTCCATTCTCTGCTCCAAAAAATAACAAATTGCCTTGGGGATTTGTAGAAGGAAAAATTGCAAACCCGGTTGAGGGCCATCCAGTGATTATTCAGATCTTCAAAAATGGTGAGCCTGTCCACTTTGCTCAGACCGATGTGAAAGAAGACGGCACATATGAGTACAAATTCAGAGTTAGAGATGTGACCAATGGCAAGGTAACAAGAATCTTTGAAGGGGATTACATCGTAAAGATCTTCAAAGTAGTTTACATCGACAGAGACTCTACTTCGATCTAGAAGCAAGTTGGATAGTTTCATCAACCATTTCTTTTAGTCTTGTTTTTGCGTTTTCATCAATGATTGTGCCATCTTTGAGCATATCTACGGTCATAAAGACGGCCTTTGGATTTGTCACTACTCTAAAGTAGCTCATGAGTTGTGTGAGGAGAGTCTGCACGTCGATGAATCCGATGTTGCTTGATGCCAAGATTGCAAGGCCTGCAGTTTTTCCCTCTGTGTTTTTGTAGTTGATGAACTCAAATAGGTTTTTGAGTGCCGAGCTGAAAAACGAGTTGTATATTGGGGTGCCGATAAGCCAGACATCGGCTTCTGTAATGTCTTTTGCTGCTTGCTTTGTAGTTTGGCTGTAGTTCTCATTTGGGCCTTGATAGTAATCTATTCCGCCTTCCGAGAGGTTGATGAACTTAGTTTCTTGATTTTTTGATTTTGCATAGTCGTACACGAATTTCATCATCGTCTGCGTATTTGCGGTCTTTCTTGGGCTGCCAGAAATTACGACTATTTTCACGAGTTTGGTCTGCTTCTACTTTATTTAAATTAAAAAGCAAGCCATCTGAAATTTAGTGAAGAGAGGTTAATCTGGTAGAGTTACCAAAAATACCCTTACTGCAAAAGTAATGTTGACTTGAACCCACAATAACGGGTAGCAAAAACAGATTCAAGAATACTTGGCTGGAATAGAACTCATTGGGGATTTAGGATACCTACTGCTTGTTTCCGCAGCAGTTGGAATTGTTGCGTACATCCTAAGGCAACCTTTAGTTCTTGGGTTTTTGGTTGCAGGAATACTGATCGGGCCGTTCGGGCCATTTAGTTTAATTAAGGAAGTATCGATGCTGAATAACTTTTCAGACATTGCAATAGTTTTGCTTCTGTTTGGAGTTGGCTTGACATTTCCAATATCTAAGCTTAGGGCAATCGGCAAGGTGGGTGCAGTAATTGCTATTATCGAGGTGTTTGTGATGCTTGGAATAGGCTTTGGTGTTGCATTTGCCTTTGGGTGGTCAACAATGGATGCAATGTTCTTGGCTGCTGCCCTTTCCATCAGTTCGACTGCCATAATTGTAAAGGTGTTGGAAGACATGGGCGTCATAGAAGAACCAACTTCAATTCTGATAATTGGGATCCTGGTAATTGAGGACTTGATTGCAGCTGTGATGATTTCAACGCTTCATTCAACCGTGTTGATGGGCGAATTCAATTTTGACGACATGGTGTGGAAGATTGCGCAAATCGGGATGTTTATTGGGGGGACGGTAACTCTAGGCTCCTTTGGCATGCCGAGGATTCTTTCATTATTGTCAAACTTTCAAAGATACGAGTTCACCATACTTGTAGCGCTGGGTGTTGCCTTTGGCCTGTCGTTTTTGTCGCATGAGCTTGGTTTTTCTGCTGCAACTGGTGCGTTTTTGGCGGGAGTCATAATTGCTGGCTCTAGGTTCTCAGAGGATATCAACAATCTCATCACACCGATACGCGAAGTCTTTGTTGCTGTTTTTTTTGTAACGATTGGCGCGTTAATGGACATACAGATAATTGTACAATACTGGTTACCAATAGTAATAATTACGATTGTAACAATAGTGGGAAAAACAGTCGCCACTTATGCGGGAGTCAGGTTGCTCAGTCTTGGTAGTCACAACGCATTGGGAATTGGCTTCTCGATGGCACAGCTTGGTGAGTTTTCCTTCATAGTGTTAAAGGTGGGACAGGATCTTGGTGCGACGAGTGCGTTTTTGTTCCCAATAATCGGAATGGTAGTATTATTGACAACGATATTTGCTCCATTTTTGATAAAAAAGGGAACGAAAATGATGATCCCTTACTGAATTTACAAGATAAAAAAACTACAATATGATGTGCCAGAACAGATAAAGCGGGCTTGGAGGGCTTCGATCCCTCGACCTGCAACTTAGGAGGCTGCCGCGCTATCCATGTTGCGCGTCAAAATTGACTCTGCGCTACAAGCCCTTGAAAAATTCAACAAGTGTTCATTTAAAAGGGTAATCGAGATTGCTTCGAATCAGCTCGTATATCTGGTTCCACTGGGGAATGTTTTCTATACGGCCCCATTTTTCAAAATACACGACATCCTTTAACTCAAGTCGTGGAAGCCATTTGGCAGTTTCCAAGTCTGGCTTTTCTGCAAACTCTTCCACATGTCCAAGACACAAGTACGCTACAGGAATGATATGTTGTGGGAGCTCAAGCACTTGACGCAGTGTCTCGTTTGAAAGAATGCTCACCCAGCCGACTCCGATCTCTTCTGATCGTGCAGCAAGCCACAGGTTCTGCACTGCACAGCAGACACTGTATATTCCGGTTTCTGGGATGCTGGAGCGGCCAATTACAAAGGGGCCAAACCTGCTAGGATCATAAGTCACACATATGTTGACATCTGATTCTAAAATTCCCTCCAGTTTTAGTGAGAGATATTTTGTCTTTTTTGGTTCGTCTACTTGATTTGAGGAGCGCTCTTTTTCTTTTGCAAAAGAATCCTTGACTTTTTCTTTGGTTTTTTTGTCGCGAATCAAGATAAAGTTCCATGGTTGCGAAAATCCGACGGAGGGGGCATGATGTGCCGCATTCAGTATTCTTGCCAGTACATCGTCGGATATGGGATCGGGTTTGAAGTGTGATCTGACATCTCTTCTTGTGTAAATTGCCTTGTATAATCCAGATTTTTCTTGGTTTGAGAATTCAGTCATTTTACTCTAAATTGAGCAGACCAAGATTAATAATGTAGAGTTCAAGTCTTGTACGTTACTGGGCCGGTAGTCTAGTTGGTTAGGATACCGCCTCGACACGGCGGTGATCGAGAGTTCGAATCTCTCTCGGCCCACTTTTATTCACCAGATTTGGTTTTACTGTGATGTTTCAAACTCTTTTTCCACCAAACTCCAAGCCGATTCTACGACCATCTTGCCTTTTGCACTGAATTTAACTGGTTGTTCGCCTACGATGGCTTGGTATGCACCAGAGTTTGCGTCAGAGTGGATCAGTTGGAATGTGGACGGCAGGGTAATCTCTGCACCTGGGTAGAAGGCTGCGCGTCCGGGTAATGGAATATCCTCAGTCGAATACTGGCCTTTACCAAGAAAAGTACCATCAGCAAATAGCTCGTAGTCTATGAGAGATACCGTAAATGTTTTCTCGCCAGGATTTTTCACAAGAAAATTTACTTCGAGATTTGCACGACCTTCTATGTTATTTACACTTTGAACCGTGACATCGGCCAACTTGATTTCTGCCATTGCAAGCTGCGGGTTGTCAAGGCTTGCATACCATGTGATTCCGCCGAGCAACGCTAAGAGTCCTGCTATTGCGATGTAGAGTATGCCCTTTCCTTGACTGATCAATCAATTGTACGCAAATTTCACAACTAAAAAACGTTCTTAGACAAGATAATATTTGAACACAGACGCAATTATTTGATGGCACTGGAGCAAGCACTCATCACGTGGATCCACCTCATAAGCTCAGCCATCTGGGTTGGGGGCTCGTTGTTTATTGCAGTCGTAATTGCCCCAGTACTAAAGACGATGTCTACTTCAATAGAAGAGAGACTGCAGATCATGATCAAGGTGGGAAGAAGATTCAACAAGATTGCAATTCCATCACTTGTAATTTTAATTGCGACTGGAATCTACAATGCCCATCAGGTTTTGATCCGACCTGACTTTTTGATTTCGACAGGATATGGAGTAATGCTCACCATCAAGATGATCCTTGTCGTAGCGCTGCTTGTTTCATTTGTGGTTCATGTAAGGATCATCAGAAAGGATGTAGAGCAGATGATAATGGAAAAACAGCTTACGGAAACGCAGATCTTAAAGCTTCGAAAAAAGATCATAATAGTTGGGGAGATTACCGTTATTCTTTCTGTTGCGGTATTATTTTTTGCTGCCTTACTGGATGCCGGAGTCTGATCCTTCGATTCTCACCTCAAAGCCACCTTCAATTTTGCCTACGCCGTATTTACAACCAGTAATCTTTGATGTAATGTAGAGGTTTGTTTCTAGGTGTTTTGATATTCTTTGCACGGTGAAGACTGAGAGTCCTTTTGTAAGGCTTAATGGGGTTACCAGCATGTCTGATAGGTTTACATCCACGGCAAGTGAGTTGACAAAGCTTGTTGTGGCATTTTTGCCAAATTCGGCTTTGTTGTCAAGCAGCTCGTCTGCGCCCACTATGGAATCAGAATCAAGTGAGTAGATTAGAACCGATGCGCCACTGTTTAGTGCGTCTTGTTGTGTGATTTCCGTCTGTGCTGAAAATTGATTTTTCTCTAATGTGTTTTTTATCGTGTTGAGTGACTCTATGATCATGGTTTCTGACAGTTTTGAGTAGTTACATAGGATCTTTGCGTTTCTTTGGATTCTTTTTGTTAAAGAGATCGGTTTTGTCTTTTGCGCCGGTTGTACAACTAGTTCTACGAGGCCGCCGCCTTTTGGATAGTAACCGCGTTTTTTTATGTCAATTGAAAAGTCTATTCCAATCCTAGAGTAGGCCTCAGCTAGGACGTATTTTGTGTAGTTCGAAGTTGGACTCCATGGGACATCGGTTCCTCCTGTAATTGAGAGTTCCAGCTTCTTGTTTGCAAGAGATACTGCAGGGATCAGTGCCTGCAAGATGAGTGGGATGCTGCCTGCAGTTCCAATATTTTCTTTGAGTCGCATGTCTTCTATTTTGCCTGGCAGGAACTTGAGAGATGTGGATCCCACATGCATGCCTTCGACCTGTGCTTTACAGATTTTTGCAAGAAGTTTGACGGTTGCAAGATGGCTCGGCTTCAGGCCTGGTGGTTTTCTGTTGTGTCTGATGTTTTCTAATTGAATCGGCTTTTTGGTTATGCAAGAAAGTGTCAGTGCGCTACGAAGTATCTGGCCGCCACCTTCTCCAAACGAGCCGTCGATTTTTAGTGTATCCATGTTGTAATCTCACAACAATTGTTTAGTTTTTAAATCAACTGTGGAAACAAAAAACATGCACGGTCTCCTCATTGGCAGATTTCAGCCGTTCCACCTTGGACACCTCTCAGCAGTGAAATTTGCCTTGCAAAATGTAGAAACACTTTCTATTGGAATTGGAAGCTCCAACCGCTTCAACGAAAAAAGAAATCCCTTTACTGCAGACGAAAGAAAGGAGATGATCCTCTCCTCACTTGATGAGAATGCAAAGAACAAGATCAAGATTTACTACATTCCAGATGTCGATGATCATGAAAAATGGACGTACCATGTAGATTCGATCGTGCCAAAATATGATGTGGTGTTTTCAAATGATGATTTTACACACGAATTATTCAAAAAACGCGGAGTCAAAGTTGTCTCCGTACCGCTGACACAGAGGGATGTTCTCTCTGGAACAGAGATCCGAGCTAAAATTGAAAGCGATCAAAACTGGAGCGATTTTGTACCGGAAGGAACTCGGAAGGTTTTGCTAAAAATAAATGCAAAAGAGAGATTGAAAACCTGTAGTTATAAATAAAGCCGCCAAAACAGTCCTTCAGGCGAAATTATTTGGAATACCTAGTCATGCTACCGGGGCCAACCAATGTCCCAGAAAGAGTAATGCGGGCTATGATTACCCCGATGATAAATCATAGAAGTGATGATTTTGTTGAACTGTACGAAGACGCGGTGGAAAAAACAAAACATGTTTTCCAAAGCAACGGTGAAGCAGTACTTCTTTCGGCATCTGGAACTGGGGCGGTTGAAGCAAGTGTTGTTAATTTAATTAAAAAAGGAGACAAAGTCATAATCCCTACCAACGGCGAGTTCAGCGGAAGACTGGCGCAGATGCTAGAATGGGCCGGTGCAAACGTCGTAAGACTAGAAACACCTCCTGGCCAGAATGCAACCTTTGAACAAGTAAAGGAAGCATTCGATAATAACAAGGACGTAAAGGCGTTCTATTGCGTCTGGAATGAGACGTCCACTGGAACCATGATAAAGTATCTGGATAGGGTAAAAGACCTCACTTCAAGAAACGACGCGTACTACGTAGTTGACGGAGTATCAATAGTGGGCGGAGAGGAACTGAAAATGGACAAGTGGGGAATCGACGTAGCCATGACTGGCGCTCAAAAGGCTTTTGCAGCACCGCCTGGAATCTCTCCAATCGTAGTCAACGAGCGGGCTAAAAAATACATGAATGAGAATCCGCCAAAGACGATGTACTTCAATTTAGCAAGATACTTCAAGTATTACGAAGAATCGAAACATACGCCATTTACACCTGCACTACCTCTTTTGTATGCCTACAGAGAAGCAATGAACATCATATTAGAAGAAGGACTCGACAACAGAATAAAGAGGCACAGGATTTGTTCCGATGCACTTTATTCCGGATTGAGCGCCTTGGGCCTAACACCATTTGCAAAAGAGGATTCACGCTCTACGGTAGTTGTTGCATTAAATTATCTACAAGGCCTCGAAGACAAGACATTTAGAAACACTCTGGCTGAAAAGTTCCGGGTGCTTGTTGCCGGAGGTTTTGGTAACTTGAAGGGAAAGGTCTTCCGAGTTGGATGCATGGGTGAAGTGCACCGATATCACGTAATGAGGACAATTTCTGCCATCGGTTCGACACTTGAGATGATGGGTTACAAGACAAAATCGATGGATGCGCTTAAGACTGCCGAAGACAAACTCAAAAGCCTCTAAATTAATATTAGGAATTTCTGGGACGGATCGCGTTGACTTTCAATAAAGGTTCACTAATCTTAATTGACTACACTGCGAAGGTAAAGGACACAAACGAAGTCTTTGAAACCACAATTGCAGAAGAAGCAAAAAAGCACAACCTCTACCAAGAAAACATCAAGTACCAACCAAAACTCGTTTCAGTTGGCGAGTCTTGGGTCATCAAAGGACTTGATGAGGCACTGGCCAATGCAAAACCTGGAGACAAGCTGACAGTGGATGTGACACCTGACAAGGGTTTTGGCGAACGCGACCCAGGGAAAGTAAGAATGATTCCTCTTCGCAAGCTGGGTGAGGATGCTGAAAAGGTATCAGTCGGAGACACCGTCGAAGTTGACCAGAGAACAGGCGTTGTCAGATTTGTGGGTTCTGGGAGGGTGCAAGTTGACTTCAACCACAGATTTGCAGGAAAGACAATTGTCTACGATGTAAATGTCATCAAGGCCTTGGAAACAAACGAGGACAAAATAACTGCCATACTGAAGAGACACATGCCTGTTGAGGATTCCAAGATAGTATCAAAATTAAACGGAAACGTACTCGACGTTACAATACCTGAAGATATTTTTGCAGCAGAGGGCTTGCGTGTGATCAAATATTTTATTCAGGCAGACATCTTCAAATTTGTTCCTACTTTGGAGAAGATCAATTTTATTGAGACATACTCCAACAAAAAATC
>JBFLWI010000015.1:0-24444 GCA_040757675.1 Thermoproteota archaeon
TAAGATACTGGGACAAAACCACAGTGGGTTTTTCTTTTTGATGGACTGGCCTATGAGCCTCAAGCCGTTTTACATACATGAAAAAGACGAAGACCCCAAAATCTCAATGTCGTTTGATCTGCAGTATGGGTATTTGGAGCTCTCATCAGGTGGAAGAAGATTGCACGATCCAGCAAAGCTCAGGTCTCGACTCTCCGAGCAGGGACTTGACCCTGCAAACTTTGAGGATCACCTAAGGTCATTTGAGTGGGGAATGCCACCACATTCAGGTTGGGGGATGGGCCTTGAGAGACTCTTGACCGTCATAGTTGGAATAGACAATGTCCGCGAAGTTGTTTTGTATCCGCGTGATCCTGAAAGGCTCAGCCCATAGATTTGACACTGGTAAGTTGCTTGTTTATTTGATATGATTTATCTACGATGAATTCGCACTCAGTTTAGTGGAAACACAGATAGCAGAGCAAATCACAAAATCGATTTTAAGCAAAATCTTTTCTACGCCTTCAGAATCAGAGCTCATCATCCAAGATTTTGCAGTGATTATGATCATTGCGTCAATAATGGCTTTGATATCATACAAGCTAAAACAACCAATGATTATGGCGTACATCATTGCCGGAATGATCATAGGTCCATACACGCCGCCATTTAGCCTCATTGCGCACGTAGATATTCTCCATGTCTTTGCCGAAATTGGAATAATCTTGCTATTGTTTGTGATTGGAATGGAGTTCCCAATCGAAAAACTCAGAAACATTGGCAAGAAGGCGTCTGTGATAGCAATCGCTGAAGCATCAGGCACGTTTATGGCAGGTTATGCCGTAACGCAAGCTTTAGGCTTTGCATTTTTCGATAGCTTGTTCATAGCATTGGCGATTTCTGTAACAAGTACAGTCATCATCATGAGGGTTCTTGAGGAATTGAGACTGGTGAAAGACGAAGCTACGTATTTGATCATTGGTATTGCGGTAATTGAAGATATCATCATAGTGTCATTGCTTGCAGTTCTACAATCAGTTGCTACCACCGGAGGACTTTCTCTAAATGATATTGCAATTTCAATAGGAATGGTAATTGTATTCATAGTAGGAGCGATTGTGATTGGCGCCAAGATCATACCAAAATGTGTCGACATAGTTGGAAAAACAAATCACAATGAATTGTTGATCATAGCAACGCTTGGTGTCGCATTTGGTCTTGCATTTATTGCATTCAAACTTGACATTTCCGTCGCAACCGGTGCATTTTTTGCTGGTGTCCTCGTCGCTGGCTCAAAAATGAGAATTGCGACAAAGGTCATAGCCACGCCGATAAGAGACATGTTTGCAGCATTGTTTTTCATTTCGGTGGGTGCACTCATGGACATCAAACAGATTCCATTGTTCTTAATACCTGCGATAATTTTGGTGATTGTGTCGTTTGTTTCCAAGTTTGCTACTGTGTGGGCAGCAACAAGAATTCAAAAATTTGGCAAAGTGACAGCGCTTAGAACAGGTGTGGGACTTTCATCTTCCGGAGGAGAGCTAGCTTTGGTTGCGGCCAAGGGAGGCTCCGATGTAGGAGTAACAAGTTCATTCGTTTTACCAATGGTAGGAGTGATGACCATTATTACCACGTTCATCTCGCCATACGTCATAAAATATGGTTGGAAGCTAACAGATCGAATATCAAGCAAAGAAGCAAACACATAATCAAAACACTAAAGATAAATCCAAAAAATACGAAAAGTACCCAGTTGGGCACCTGTGATTTTTGCAATTCCAAATTTGGCGACAGAAAGTGCTATTTTTGTCAAAAACGAGTATGTACCTCGTGTATGACAGATGACAGGACGCGTTGCAAACGTTGCTACATCAACAAGAAAAAGCTCGGGCTAAAGGCAATCATCAAAAAAAACAAAATAATTTTGGGTTTTGTCGCTTTTGTATGGTTTTATGCAGTGTTTCCAGGCCCCCTCATCCCAGGACTACACCAAGGATACTATGTAGTCTTTGTAATAGCGGCGGTTGTATGTATGATACCGCTTGGACTGATGTTGTTTTTTTGGTCTAGGCATCCGCCTTCCTCAGACGTCTAGATCAGAGAAGCGAGACTATCTCTTTTGTAAATTCTGACGTGGTTTTTGTCCCACCTATGTCTTGCGTCTTGATTCCTTTTTTTACTACATCGTACACTGCAGCTTCGAGTTTTTTTGCAACATCGAAGCATTTTGTGTCGTTGTGTTTTTTGCCAAGCCACTCTAGCATCATCTTTGCAGACAAGATAAACGAAGACGGATTTGCGATTCCTTTTCCTGCAATATCAAATGCGGCACCATGTACCGGTTCAAATAATGCGAAATTGTCACCAATGTTTGCTGCCGGCGCCATTCCAAGCCCGCCTACTACTTCGGATGACTCATCAGAGAGTATGTCGCCAAATAGATTTGTAGTAACTATGACGTCAAAGCTTTCAGGGCGCCTAATCAGATTCATTGCGCATGCATCTACATACATTTGATCAAAGGATATGTCTTGGTAGGATTTTGCAACTTGGGCACACACTCTAGAAAACAAGCCGTCCGTCTTTCTCATCACATTTGATTTGTGGACGCATGTAACACGTTTTTTGTCGTTTCTTTGCCTTGCAGTCTCAAATGCATACTTTGCGATTTTCTCTGATGCTTTTTCCGAAATTATTCTGAATGCTACTGCGGCTCCTTGAACATCAAATTCCTGTCCGGTGTAGAGGTCTTCGGTATTTTCTCGTACTATCACCATATCGATTCCCTCTTTTAGGGCGTTCATCCCAGGATACGACTTGGCAGGCCTTATGTTGGCATACAAATCAAGCATCCTTCGCAACACAACAATTACGTCAGCGGCGGACTCGCCAACTGGTGCCTTCATGCACACATCGGATCTTTTGATTGCATCCAATGTCTGGTCAGGTAGTGCTTTGCCGAATTTATTTAGTGCAATGTCTCCAGCAAGTAATTTTTCAATGTCAAACTTGACTCCGAGTCGGTCATGAATGGCATCAAGCACGGAGATTACTGATTCCGATAGCTCAGGCCCTATACCATCGCCGGTAATTAATGAGATCTTGTACATGTTTTATCTGGAAACCTAGTTTCCAATCTTTTTTTGCTTTAACGTCTTTTTTAGCATGATTCTGTTTATGCCTTCGATTACTGCCTGCACACTGGTAGTAACAATGTCTTCGCCAATTGATTTGGCAGACGAGATGTTTCCATATGCATCCTCCACTTTGATTGTCACTTCACATAATGCGTCTGAGCCGCCCGAAATAGAGTCTAGTTTGTACTCTTTGACGCGCACCTTTGCTATTTCGCCTGTTATCTTTTGGATTGCATTTAGTGCGGCATCTACTGGACCCACGCCGTAGTCGGTTCCGATGTAATCGATGCCATCTATGTTTAATTTGACAAATGCGTACGGCATGGTACCAATACCAGTCGAGACTGAAAACCCACTTAGTAAGACGATTCTTTTGATTGCATGTTCGCCTAGGATCTCGTTGGCAATGGATAGTAATTCCACGTCTGTGACCTGCTTTCCTTGGTCTCCTATTCCCTTTACTTTCTCAAGTATCTGTTTTAGCTGCTCCTCGCTTGGCTTTACTCCGTATTCCTCAAGCATTGCTGAGACTCCGTGGATGCCTGCGTGTTTTCCTACTTGTAACCATCTTGTGCGCCCCACAAGCTCTGGACTGATTGGCTCGTATGTTAGTGGGTTGTTGAGAATTCCGTGTGTGTGGATTCCCGATTCGTGTCCGAATGCATTTTCGCCAACTATTGCCTTGTTTGGCTGCACTGCGATTCCAACTAGGTTTGATACAAAGCGTGATGTCTCATAGAGTAGCTTCGTCTTTATTCTAGTCTCCCATTTTTGGCCAAACTGCAAGCATTGTAGTGCCATGACAAACTCTTCAAGTGAAGCGTTCCCTGCACGCTCACCTATTCCGTTTATTGTCACGTGTGCGCACTGCGCACCTGCCTGAATTCCAGATATAGCGTTTGCTACTGCCAATCCAAAGTCGTTGTGGCAGTGTACGCTGATTGGCAGCTTGGTTGCAGCTATTGCGTCTTTTGTTATCTCGGCAATATATTGTGGTGTTGAATATCCTACTGTGTCTGGAATGTCGATTCTGTCTGCTTTTGCTTTTGCCACCTCCGAGAATACCTGTTTGAGAAATTCTCGATCCGTTCTTGTGGCATCCTCTGCAGAAAACTCTACTTGTAGGCCGTGCGCCTTCCCGTATTCTACTGCCTCAATTGCTTTTGCAAGGGCTTGTTCCCTTGTCATTTTTAGCTTGTACTGCAAGTGGATGTCCGATGTTGCGATGAAAGTGTGGATATAATTTAGTCCGCAGTCTATTGCCGCATCGATATCTTTTTTGCTTGTCCTTGCAAGGCCGCATATTTCGGCAGATAGATTTGCCTTCGTGATGAGCTTGATTGCTTGTTGCTCGCCTTCTGAGATTACTGGAAATCCTGCCTCTATTGCGTCGACTCCGAGCTCGTCAAGCCTCTTCGCTATTACGAGTTTTTTCTCAGGAGATAACGCAACTCCGGGAGTCTGCTCACCGTCCCTTAATGTTGTATCAAATATTCTGACTCTCAATCTCCTCCCCTCTGTAAAGCAGCAACGCCTGTTCTTGCCACATCTATTATCTCGTATGGTTTTAGTAATTCTTGCATGTTATGGATTTGATCGGGTGTTGCAGTCAGCTCCAACATGATCGAGTCCTTGCGTGCGTCGTGAATCTTTGCGCCAAATGAGTTTGCGATGTTGTTTATTTCCATACTATCTGATGCCTTTGAGATTTTGATTCTAAATAGCGCCAATTCTCGATATACAGCTTTTTTATCGTCGAGTCGTTTTACCTCTATTGTGTCAATCATTTTGTCAAGTTGCTTTACAATTTGATCTATTTGGCGCTCATCTCCTATCGTAGTTATGGTCATCTTGGAAAACTCTGGATTCTGCGTGACACCGACCGAAATGGAATCTATGTTAAAGTTTCTGGATCTGAAGAGGTGTGTCACCTTAAAGAGGATGCCAGGTTTGTTTTCAACAAGTAATGACAAGATAGCCCACACCATGTTGATCACGACGGCAATATCATATCTTTTAGTGACGTTCCAGGTGCGACAAATGGGAGTACGTCTTCTTCTGGGTCGATTGGAATATCTATTACAGTGGCAACATCGCTTTTGAGTCCAGCCTTTATCGCATTGCCTAGTTCCTCAAGGTTGCCTACGCGTATGCCTTGTGCTCCGTATGATTCTGCAAGCTTGACATAATCTGGGCACTGCTTTTGATCAACTCCGATCATCCTTCTGTCGTAGAAAGTCCTCTGCCACTGGGCCACCATGCCAAGGGAGTAGTTGTTTACCAAAAATACGATTACTGGCAAGTTGTCCAACACTGATGTGGCAAGTGAGTTCTCAGTCATGTTGAAGCTTCCATCTCCCGCTATATCCACTACAGGCACGTCCGGTCGTGCGGCCTTTGCGCCAATTGCTGCAGGGAACCCCCAACCCATTGTGCCAAGACCCGTAGAACTAAAGAACGTACCGGGATGAATCACATCAAAGAACAACGATGCCCACATCTGGTGCTGGCCCACTTCGGTCGTTACAATCGATTGGTGTGGCAACACTTCGCGTAATTTGCGCAAGATTTTTGCTGCCGAGAGCTCGCCGGGGTGTAACTTGAGGTTTTGGCGCCAATACTCTTTTACTTCCTTTACGTGTTGCAGCCAAACGTTGTGTTCTGATTTTTTGAGTGCTTGTTGCATCAATAATTTCAAAAATATTCGTAGCGATGCTTTGACGTCTCCTACTATTGCCACGCTAGTGGTCTGGTTTTTCCCTATCTCGGCTGGGTCTACGTCCAAGTGAATTATTTTGAGATTTTTTTCAAATTCGTCGAATCTTCCTACTGAGCGATCCGAGAATCTAGTTCCAATTGCCAACACACAGTCCGCTTCAGTCATTATCTTGTTTGCTTCTGCGTGTCCGTGCATGCCTATTGGGCCCAAAGACAACGGATGGTTTTCTGGAAACGCTCCCTTGCCTTTGAATGTTGTAACTACTGGGATCATAAGCAACTCTGCGAGAGATTGGAGTTCGGCAAATGCAGCAGAGATGATTACTCCCCCTCCTGCCAGAATTATCGGCTTGCTCGATGATAACAATAATTTGATTGCTCTTTCTATTGCTGCGATGTCGGGGTCGGTCCATGGATGATACCCTCGAATCTTTACTTCGTCTGGAAACACCATGTCTGCTTCGTTTTGTTGCACATCCTTTGGAACGTCGATTAGCACCGCTCCCGGCCTTCCAGTTTCTGCAATGTAGAACGCCTTTTTTACCACCTCGGGTATCTCCATAGGTTTGGTTGGCTGAAATGAATATTTTACAACAGGATTTGCAATTCCTATTATGTCGCTTTCCTGAAATGCGTCGCGACCTATCATGGCGGTGGGCACCTGTCCAGTTATTGCCACCATCGGTGCAGAATCGGCCTGCGCTGTTGCAAGACCGGTTACAATGTTTGTGGCACCTGGGCCTGAGGTCGCAAAGCAGACACCTGCCTTCCTGCTCACCCTACCAAAACCATCTGCCATGTGTGCTGCAGATTGTTCATGCCGTACCAAGATGTGGCGGATGTTGCTTTTGTATAATTCATCATACATTGGAAGGTTTGCACCACCAGGTAGACCAAAGATCTCCTTGACTCCTTGTTTTTCTAATGCCTTGATTAAAGCCCTAGCGCCTGAAATTTTTTCCATAAATTAATCACCAAAAAAGCGCGCTGTATTATAATTTTACAGCACCAGCTCGACTAGCAGCAGTCCCAAAAGTGGCGTAGTCGAACCGTTTGACATATTCAATATCAGTGATCCAAAGTTGTCGATATAAAGATTCCCCATCTAAGCACACCTGCGATAAGACTTAAACCACGACCACCCTATAGCAGCCGTTGTCAGAAAGAGAGCAGATAATCAAGGTAATTGAAACCTTTTTTGAAGTTGGCAAGACAAAGGATTTGGCCCCACTTAGAGTCATTCAACTCGATGAGCCAAGTTTCTCAAGCTTCAGCGATGTTCCCCCATACGATCTGAAAGATTTCAAAACGACCATCACATTGGAGGAACTTAGATTTGTCAGTATTTCAGATTACGACTATCAGATAAAAAATCCCAAGATCAGCATCTATGGTGACGTTGCAGTTGTAGCCTTTGAAATTACGCAAAAAGGAATGCTTGTTGACAACAAGGCATTCACAGGTGAGCACATCACAATAAACGGAAGGGCCACTTTTGTGTTAGTTAAAAAACCAAGCTGGAAGATAGCTCACATACATTTATCGAAGATCGACTAAATTATTGGGTTTTTGCTTGCGGTGCGGCAGGTTGTGGTTGTTTTTGCGTCTCTAGCTTTTTTTGCTGCTGCTTTTGCTGAGGCCTTGATGCTTGTGGTTTTGACTGTTTTTGTTGTGGTTTTTGCGGCGATCTTGGTTGTGGCCTTTGCTGAGGTCTTTGTTGGTTGTTGCCTGCTGGTTCTTGGTTGTTGTTTCTTGGCTGGTAGTCCTTGCAGAGTTGCTTGAAGAGATCGTATGCCTGATCCAGAGTATAGTTTGAGTGAATTATTGCCCTTACTGCCCTAATCATCGGAATTGGAAATTGTGATTGCCATATGTTTCTGCCCATGTCTACTCCGGCAGCGCCCGCCTTGATGGAGTTGTATGTAAGTGCGAGTGCGTCGCGCTCTGGAATCTTTGGTCCGCCTGCCACGATTACTGGCACTGGACAGCTGTTTACCACTTTTTCAAAGTTCTCACAGTAGTAGGTCTTTACCATATGTGCGCCAAATTCTGCTGCAATCCTGCATGAGAGTGAAAGGTACCTTGCGTCACGTTTTTCAAGCTCCTTGCCTACTGCAGTCACAGCCAACACTGGAAGGCCGTATTCTTCTGCCTCGTTTACTAGGTTTCCTAGGCTCACAAGTGAGTTGTGCTCGTATTTTGCCCCCACGAAAATCGACATGGCAAGTGCTGTGGCGTTTATCCTAATTGCGTCCTTGACGCTTGTTGTAATTTTTTCGTTTGACAGATCTTCACCTATGATGCTGGAACCACCAGAGACCCTCAAAACTATTGGCACTGGAAAGTTTGGATCTACCGATGTCCTCACCACACCCCTTGTGACCATCAAAGAGTCACAGTATTTCAGTAATGGTGCGATTGTCTTTTTTGGAATTTCCAGCTTTTCAGTAGGACCTAAAAAGTAACCGTGATCTACTGCAAGCATTACTCCCCTGCCATTGTTTGGCTTGAGTATGCTTGAGATTCTGTTTTTTAATCCCCAGTCCATGTTGAATTTTGGGTTTTCAAGACCCTTCTTAATCCTTTCTAGCTATGGATGATGATCTTCATTGCGTTTTGGCCCGTGTGGGCATGCTCAAAGGCTTTTTGTGAATCCCCAAGTGCATATCTGTGTGTGATCAGCCTTTTTACATCTACTTTGCCAGTAGAAATAAGCTCAAGTGATCGCTTTGTATCTTGATCAGATGCCGCGTAGCTTGGTACCAATCTGAGTTCCTTTGAGTAGATGACACTCATATCAATGTCCATTGTTGCGCCCTTTGATGGAACGCCAAACAACATGATGACTCCGCCTTTTCTTGTTATGGAGATTGCGTCGGAGATTGCCTTGAGGTTACCAGTAGCTATTATGGAGACATCGACACCACGATCCTGCGTATCTGCAAGGACCTTCTGTATCGAGTGCGGTTCTGATTTTAGCGGCACTGCGCCAAATTTTTTGGCAAAGTCGAGTCTGAAGTCGTTTACATCAAAGCAAAATACCTTGGAAAACTCATTTGCATTGGCAAGCATTACGTGCATCATTCCCGTTGGGCCTGCCCCAAAAACTGCTGTGGTGTCACCCTTTTGATAGGAAAACTTGGACCATGCTCTCACACAGCAAGCCAGTGGCTCTATCATTGCTGCTTCATCAAAGGAAAGTGTATCTGGGATCTTGAGAACTCCACCGTGTTCTACATTCCATTGCGGCACGACGTATTCTTCTGAAAGCCCACACGGCGACAGATTCGTTTCATAATATTTTGGACACATTGTCTCATTTCCGTGCTTGCAGTAATGACACGAATAACATGGAACATGATGGTGTGTAAATACACGCTCACCTACTTCGAAGTCTGTAACGGCAGTGCCAACTTCAACAATAACTCCGGCAGGCTCATGTCCCAATCTCATTGAAGGTTGTCCGTATTTTCCGAACACCTTTTCCACATCAGAGCCACAGATGCCGCATGACTGCATCTTGACTAGAATATCTCCTGGGCCGAGCAGGGGTCTAGTTGTTTCCTGTACCACCACTGATGCTGGACCTTTGACAAACGCTGTCTTCAATCACAAACAGTACCAGATCATGGGTATAAGTAGATTCATGAAACCGACAAGTTTGTTAGAAATTTCTAAACATTCCGTTCGGATCGAACACAAAATCGATTATTATAAAAATCGTTTTAGGAACAACGTGTCACGGTGGGATACTTCCAACTACGATAATTTCGACGACGAAGAAGAGTCACGTTTATTGAAGAAATTCTACGATTATGCTGAAATCGAGAAAAAAGAGTCAGAGCGCAAAAAGTTTCTCGAAGTTTCCGACAAGAAACGTCCAAGTGTGTGGGGTAATAGATTTGTCTTGTCTGCAATAATCCAAGGGTCTGTGATCACAGGACTGACAGTGGCCCTAGTCATCATGCAGGCTGCATTTTCTGATGTGAGCATCATCGAGTTTTTGTCGCTGTCTTTGAATGGAACAGCCAAATGGTTCTTCTTTGGATATTTCATGTACATAACGCTTGTAGTGGCAATTGCAATCTGTGCAATATTTTACAACCACCTAGAATCGAATCTCAATAAACCGATTCGTGGAAACAAAAAGTATCTTGTCTGGTGTCAGCTGGTCGGAATGAATGTCGGTGGAGCTGCAACCATCCTCTTAATAGTTACAGGGTTTGTGGGTGCCGGCTTCATAGGTGTCGCTGACGGCTCGCAGTCACCACCCCAAGACATAACAAAATTTGTCAAAATTCCAATCACAGTACTTGCAGCAGTCTTTGGTTGCGGCATCATATGTGGCGGAATTGCGTACATCACTACATATATCAGCAGGGCAGGGCCTAAGCTTAGCAGGCTGTCTTTTGGTGACGATTCTAAAAAGTACGACCGGCTTTAGACACCCAAAATAGTCTTGAGCATCTTTCTATAGTCAACTTCTTTTTTCTCGCTACCAGCAGCAGGAAGAGAAAATACCAATGGTTTTGACTTTGTTGCGCGAAGTTTTGTCAAATCAGTGTTGATTGGTGTAGAGATATCCTCGCTGATTAGGACAAGTCCGACATCTGGATCGTCTGCAAGTTTTTTTATTTCAGAGAATGCGTTTTGAGGGTTGTCAACTACTACTCCTTGAACTCCAGCTAGTTGGAAGCTGGTGACAAAAATTCTGCTGCCCACTGTGACAATCTTCACAGTTTGGCGTTCCTTTGGTACTAATTTAACCGTTTTTGCAAATCGGGAAACATTGATTTAGCAAGAATCTGTCTAAAACTACATGTCCCAAATAGACACGCAAAAAACAGTCTATCTTTTTGTTCATGGCAGAATGGACTTGATGCAAAAATCAATTGATGCCCTAGTTGGAAAAGGATTTTCAAAAGACAAGATAGTCTCTGCAGTCCCAAGCCAGGTAGGTCAAGTAGGCGACTACATGGCGATGCTATGGATGCCCCCAAATCCAGATCACATCAAGATCCAAAAGATAACAAAGATTGATCCTGTCGAGCCGCAGGGAATGATTGGTTTGTGGAAGGGCGTCTCAAAGGACGATCTTTTTACAATCCCGTTATAATTTCCAGCCTTGAAAATTATACGTGTGATTTAATTTGCTAAAACTAAAAGTTATAAACAATGCCAAAAAATTTCAGCTTGATGACAATTAAGCTGGTATGCAGTGACTATGGGTTTGAATGCGGCTTCGTGCTCGAAGGAAAGAAGAGCCTCTCACTCATCAAAAAGCTGAGGGATCACTTTGAGAGCGAACATGGTATAGATTATTCTGTGGACGCCATAATCCAAATGCTAGTAAACAAAGGCCACAGCAAAGATTCTATAAGAAACGAGTAAATGTCAGAGCTCTGAGATCAATCCCGACAAAAAAGCATGGTATTCGTCATCTGTGAATCTGATTATTTCTACGTCATGCTGGCTTCGTGCAATCTTAAGTGAATCAAGATGGTAGCATGACTTTTTGCCTTTCAGTCTGCCAAAGTAATACCCTTCACAGGAACAATAATCAAATTCTGGTGCAAGCCAGTACTCCTTTCCCATGCCAACAACGGTCCAAATTTGTCTCTGACTCGGTTCAAAGATGTGAAGCTTGACTCTTTTCTCAGATAAAATTACCGATGATTTTTCTTTTGACACAAGAATTTAATTCAAAACGTATTGTATATCTTTGGTGCTTATCACAAAAATAGTTCCGGGGGAGCCTGCACTCTTGCTTGAAGGCGAAAAACGCCACCTCGTTGTCACGGATCTTCACATAGGTTTTGAAGACAGATTAGCAGACAACAAAATCTTCGTTGGCAAGAACACCACATTAAATGAAACGATGCAGAAAATATCCTCCCTCATCGAATCACAGAATCCAAACGACATCATACTGCTGGGGGACATAAAATCAAGTATAAACAGAATATCAAAAAACGAATGGGACCAAGTACCAGAGTTTCTCCGCAACATCTCACAAAAAACAGACGTAATTTTGATTCCTGGAAACCATGACGCAAATATCTCTAGGCTGATTCCAGATGATATCACGTTGGTAAGCTCTATTGGGATAGTCTTGGAAAATTCTCTTTTGACACATGGTCACACCATGCCTACTGAGAATTTTTCCCACGTAGACAGAATAGTGATGGGCCACGTGCATCCCGTATTCTTTGATGAAGACTCGATACTAAATGGGCAGAGAGTGTGGGTGTCAATTAAGACAAAAAAGGAAAACCTCTTCGCATCTGCATCTGGCGACCTTGAGATCATAATAGTGCCGTCGTTTAACAGGTATTTTTACGCCACAAAGAAAAAGACCTACAAAAGATCGATTTCCCCAATCATTGAAAAGATAAAGGGGGATGTATCAGCAAGAGTTGTAACTTTGGATGGAACCATCATCGGCGACGAGTCGCTTTTGGTAAACGTAATCTAAATTGGATCGTATGGTTCAAGTGGCTTTTTCGTAGTTTCGTTGTGGTGCAACCACTCAAGTGTCTTGATGAAGGATTCGGCAAGCTCGGTGGTCGTCAGAACCGGTATTCCAAGCTCGATTGCTTTTCTACGGATTTGGTATTCGTCATACAGCATGCCGACATATTTTTCAAGTGTAGATGTAGAGGGGATGTTTATGATGAAGTTGATTTTTCGCTCGTAGAGTAGGTCTGCGATGTTTGGTTTCCGCTGAGGCTCTGATATTTTGTGGACTATTTGTACGTCTGCGATGTGTTTCTTTGAGAGAAATTCTGCTGTGTGTTCCGTTGCCAAGATTTTGAATCCTAGATTTTTGAGCATCGCCATTGTCTGCCTGAGCTTTTCTTTGTTTTCTGCACCACCAATTGTAACAAGTGCTGTTCCATGTTTTGGCAGATTGTATCCAACTGAGATAAGCCCTTTTGAGAGCGCATCATAGAAGCTATCACCAAAACAAGCCGCTTCTCCTGTAGACTGCATTTCGACTCCGAGTACAATGTCTGCGCCGTCAAGCTGCATAAACGAAAACTGTGGTACCTTTATGCCGTGCGTATGTGTCTTTTTCCATTTGTCTTGAGGCACCTTTGGCAGCTCTTGCCCCAAGACGGCGCGTGCGGCCAAGTTGATGAGGTTTGTCTTCACTAGTTTTGAGACAAAAGGCATGGATCGTGAGGCACGTATGTTTAACTCGATTACGTAGACATGATCGTTGTGGATTAGAAATTGCAGGTTGAATGGGCCTTTGATGTTAAAGGCCTTGGCTATCTTGTTTGCATAGTCGGTAATCGTTTCCACATGCCTGTTCGAGAGGCGCCATGGAGGAATCACCATCATTGCGTCACCAGAGTGTACCCCTGCGGCGTCGATGTGTTCCACTATTGCACCGATTATGACGTTTTTGCCATCACACACACCATCGACGTCCACTTCAAGGGAGTTTAGCATGAATTTCGTTATCACCACTGGATGGTCAGGTGAGAGAAGCGTTGCCTCATCAACATATCTTGTGAGCTCTTCTTGCGACCATACCACCTTCATTGCGGCACCGCTGAGCACGTAGGAAGGCCTCACAAGTACTGGATAGCCGACCTGTGCCGCAAACGCCTTTGCATCGACAAAGTTGGAAAAGGCCTGCCATGGAGGCTGCATGATGTGCAAATTGTCAAGGACGCTGCTGAACTTTGAGCGGTCTTCTGCTCTGTCCACATCCTCAGCTGAGGTGCCAAGTAGTTTGATGCCTGCTTTTGCAAGCTTTGGAGTGAGGTTGTTTGCAGTCTGCCCACCAACAGAAGTTACAAGCCCTTTTGGATTTTCGATATCTGTTATGTCAAGCAGCCTCTCAAGTGTGAGCTCCTCAAAGTACAGCCTGCTGCATATATCGTAATCAGTTGAAACTGTCTCCGGGTTGCAATTGACAACTATGACGTTGCTTTCGCCATTTTCTTGCAGCCCCCACACCATATTTACAGTTCCCCAGTCGAACTCTACGCTGCTTCCAATCCTATATGGTCCTGCACCAAGTACAATTACTCCTTGCTGTTCCGCACTCACTTTGATGTCATTTTCTGTGCCACCGTAAGTGAGATACAGGTAGTTAGTCTTTGCAGGCCACTCTGCTGCAAGTGTGTCTATCTGCTTTATTACTGGGACTACATTCATGTCCTTTCGCATTTTGCGGATTTCAAGCTCGTCTTTTTGTTTTGCCCTTCCTATCTGCCTATCTGAAAATCCAAGACGTTTTGCCTTTCTCATCAGCTGTGAATCAAGTTGTTTTTCCTTTAATTCAGCTTCAGTATCTACAATGTTTTTTATTTTTTCAATGAACCAAGGATCTATTGCGGAGAGCTTGTAGATCTTTTCTACAGAGATTCCTTTTTTGAGTGCAGCCGCCACATAGTACAGAATGTGGTCACTTGGATTCAGAAGGTGGTTCTCTATGTCTTCCACATCGTACGTGTTTCCGTTCTCCCGATTCAAGACAAGGCCGTCGTTGCCAATGTCCAGCATGCGGATTGCCTTTTGCAGAGATTCCTCAAAGGTGCGGCCTATTGCCATCACTTCACCAACTGACTTCATTGTTGGCCCAAGCTTTCGGTTTGCAAGCTCAAACTTGCCAAAGTCCCAACGAGGATGCTTGCACACTATATAGTCCAACGATGGCTCAAAGCACGCAGTGGTGGTTTTTGTAATAGAGTTTACAAGCTCTGGCAGTGTGTGTCCCAAACCTATCTTTGCAGACATGTACGCAAGTGGATATCCTGTCGCCTTGCTTGCAAGGGCCGATGATCTTGAGAGTCTTGGGTTTATTTCGATTGCCACATACCTGTCGGAGTTTGGCTCCAAGGCAAACTGGATGTTGCATTCTCCCACGATTCCGACGTGTTTTGTTGCCCGGAGTGCTGCAGATCGAAGCATGTGGTATTCGCGGTTGTCTATTGTCTGGGATGGTGCAACTACGATGTTGTCACCTGTGTGGACACGCATCGAAAGAACGTTTTCCATGTTGCACACTATGACATTGTTTCCCTCATAGTCCTGCATCACCTCGTACTCGATTTGCTTCCAATGGCCTATGTACTCCTCAATTAGAACTTGGTGGACGAGGCTTGCATTTAGTCCCCGCTCGACGATTTCGTGTAGCTCGATTTCATTGTATGCTACACCTCCTCCTTTTCCTCCAAGCGTGTACGCAACACGAATTATTACCGGGTAGCCGAGATCCTCTGCTACTTTTTTTGCGTCATCAAACGACGTTACTGTCTTGCTTTTGAGGATCGGCACGCCGCACTCTGTCATCGAGTCCTTGAAGAGTTGCCTGTCTTCGGTCCTCTGGATTCCTGGAATTTGGGTACCTAGTACTTTGACTCCGTACTTTTCAAGTACGCTCATCTCTGCGAGCTTGACACCGCAGTTTAGCGCAGTCTGGCCCCCATAGCCAAGCATTATTCCATCTGGTCGCTCTGACTCGATAATCGAGCTGACATACTCTGGAGTAACTGGTAGCAAATACACCTTGTCTGCAAATCGCGTGTCTGTCTGAATGGTTGCTATGTTCGGGTTGATCAGTACGCTCTTGAGTCCGTCTTCTCTTATTGCTTTGAGACACTGACTTCCGGAGTAGTCGAACTGGCGGTCGTTTTGCGACTTTCGCCTGCTTCTCCGATTTTCAGTGCCCCGCTACCAAGCAAGAGAATTTTTTTCAAACTCTCATTTCGAATTAGAATCTCCCCCCTTTATCAAACGGTCGAGCTCCTCGAAGACATATTTGCAATCATATGGCCCCGGCGAAGCTTCAGGATGGAACTGAACTGCGATGATCTTTTTGTTTTTGTGTTTGATGCCTTCCACTGTGTTGTCGTCTGTGTTTATAAACCATAAATCAAAATCTGTGCTCTTAAGTGAATTTGGATCTATGCAGTAACCGTGGTTTTGACTTGTTACGTATACTTGGTTGTTTTCCAGATTTCTGCAAGATTTGTTTTGCCCTCTGTGGCCATACTTGAGTTTGTAAGTTGTCGCGCCGCCTGCAAGGCCGATTATTTGTGCGCCAAGACATATTCCAAGTGTCGGGATGTTTTTGTCGATTAGCTGTTTTGCAGTCTGAATTGTTTGTGGGCATTTTTCTGGATCACCTGGGCCATTGCTTAGTATCACCCCACGCGGCTTGTATGAGAGAACCTCGTCAATTGATGCATTCCAAGGAAGCTTGACTACTTTGTAGCCCAAGTCGCGCACGTTTCGAAGAATTGCATTTTTGGCACCGGTGTCTATTACTACTACACAGTCTTTTTCTGAGCCGTATGACTGGGCCGATTTTGTCGAGACTTGGTCCATGAATTCGTCTGCAACATATGGTTTTGCCTCGGCCAGCTGCTTTTTGGTTGCTTCCACATCGATTTCTGAATCAGAAACTACAAGTGCTGCCATCATGACTCCACTGGTTCTGAGTTTTTTTGTCAGGCTTCTTGTGTCTATTTCTGAGATGCCAGGAACACCTTCCTTGTACATCCATTCATCCAAAGTCATCGCAAGGTTCCAGTGGCTAGCTATTTCTGAGAGTTGGTGCACCACCAATCCCCGGATCTGGATTTTGTCAGATTCAAAGTATTTTGGTATTCCAGAGTCATCTTTTAGTTGCGGATCTGGAACACCGTAGTTGCCAATCAATGGATAAGTAAGTGTGAGAATCTGCCCTGCATAAGACGGATCGGTCAGCGTCTCAGTGTAGCCGACCATACCAGTATTGAAGACAAGCTCACCAAAGACGGTCTTTGGATAACCAAAGCCCTTCCCGTCCAAGACGGTGCCGTCAGCTAAAATCAGCTTTCCATATTTGTTTGCGTATTGGGCTTTTTTTATCGAAATTGTGACCCTCGAAAAGTGGATTTGGTTGGTGATTTAAGTTTTTGTGGTTCTGATCGCTGATTCAGCTTAGAGAGCTTTGAACTGTTCGCTCCATTTGTAATAAGCGCGAATCATATCCATTGTGACACTCGGCTTTCTTCTTGCCATTATCTCTCTAAAGTCCGCCATATTCAGTACACGTGGTTGTGCTGGCGTCTCTCCTGCGACTGGCTCATGGTAATCAGGGCTGCTAAATAGTTCGTTTACGACCTTTAGCTGGGCTCCTTGGCAGACATCCTTGATGTCGCTTGCGCTGTAGCCATCAAAGATTTTTGCAAGCTCAGAAGGCTTTATCCTCTCGTCTTTTTTTAATGGTCCTGTGTAAAGCTCAAAGAGTTTTTCCCTTGCCTCAAGTGTCGGGAGTGGAACGTAAACCCTTTTTTGGAATCTTCTCAGAAATGGCATATCGAGACTCCACGGCTTGTTTGTGGCACCAATCACATACAGCTTGATTGCCTTGCCCTTTCCGTTGATTCCGTCCATTTCGGTTAGGAATTGGTTCTTTGTCCTTACCTCGCCTCCCACTTCAGAATTCCTATTTCCTAAAAGGGAGTCGATTTCATCTATGAAAAGTATTACAGGTTTGTTTTCTTTTTCTGCGTATCCACGGGCCATCTTGAAGATCTTGGAGACGTTTTTTTCCGCCTCGCCAAGCCACTTGCTCATCATGGACGGAGCATCAACCACAATAAAGTAGCCGTCGATTTCGTTTGCAGTTGCTGCAGCAAGAATCGTTTTTCCGCAACCAGGTGGACCATACAAGAGTATTCCGCGTGGCCATCCAAGTGGGAATAGGTCAGGTCTCTCTGTCGGAAACACAATTGATTCACGTAGAGCATTCTTTGCGTCGTCGAGTCCTATTACCTCGTTCCAGCTCACGTCTGGCTTTTCTTTCATTATGAGTTCATCAAAATCATCTTCGTCCTTTTTCTTTTCAAGCTGGGCCTTTTGCTCGGCGGGAGTAGCGTTTGGATCTACTGCAGGCTCTATGTCTACGCCGTGGGACATCTGCAATGCCTTGATTCTGTTTTCGTATGCTCGGCATCTTTCTGTGTAGATCTTGTTTAGCTTGTTGTCAGGGTATAATTGGATTAATTTTACTAGTGAGTCGATCGCTTTTTGGTAATTTGCAATTGCCATGCCTCGAGCTCCTTGCGAATCAAGTCTGATTGCGTCGGAGGCATACTTGCTCGCATTATTTTCTAATTCTTGAGGGGCTAGGCTCATCTTATACTACCTGTTCGTATTGGACTTGAGAATTTTGTTGGTATTCCTGTGTGTAAACAGGTGTAGCAGATTTTGTTAAATTTATTGTACCTTCCTTTGAGTTTTCTTGAGTTTGCTTTTTTGTTTCACCAAACGAAAAATTGGATGTAACGTCGCTTTGGACAGTCCTTATTTCTGAGACCGATGATTGCGCCGAAATTATCATTTCTTGTATTTCGTCGTTTATTTCGTGCAAAGAGTAGGTCCAGTTTCGGACAAGGTCTACGAACTCTTTTAGGATTACTTGGGTTTCTTTTTTGTGTTGGTACTTGAGTAAAATCTGCTCTGCCAAACCAAGCACATAATCAAGATCTTCGAGTTCTTGTTCTGCGAGATTTTGTATTTTGCGCTCGTATTTTGGGTTTGACTCAAGTATTCTCCTTTTTACGAGCGTGGAAAGCTGGCGCACTTTGTCAAGGTCCCTTTCCAGTCCGTGCGCCTCAAAGGATTTCATGGAGGATGTCACCTTTCTAGAAATTTAGTTGAGGATACTGCTTGCGAATTTTAGAGTCAACTATCAAATTTACTTCAGCAAGGATTTGTGTGGATTCGAGGTTTGTTTGCTTAAAGTCAAACTTGGCTTCGGCAAGGCACCCCGAATCCATCACAATGCTGCCCAATGTAGTAGATAGCTCAATTAAATCATGGCTGTGAGGCATGCTGGAATAGACGCTAGAGTTGATTATGCGGATGAGTGAGATAAGAGGTGAGACGTTTTCGGCAATGTTGTTGAGGCTGGTAATAGATTTGAGCCTCTTTTTGACCGTAATTAGTAGCTCTGATGCTCGTAGGAGGTCGGATTCCAACTCGACTTGTTTTTTGAATTGTTGGGAATCGGCTACATCTTCCTGAGAATAAGCATTGGTGTTTGACTTCCTGGTATTTTCGTACCTTTGTTTGAGCTTGTCTAAGGCAACATCGACAAGATAGGAACAGTATTCCAACCTCGGTTTTATTGATAGTGCATACGGGTTTGGGAGAACGTGTACACTCTGGTTCACATATACTGAGCTTGCGACCATGTCTGATCACACACTTGGTTTTAGTTTATTAGAACGGTGTCACAAGTTTTTGTTTCACCGTAGTAACACCACCCGACAGTGACAGTTTTTTTGAGATTTTGTTCAATGAAATTGACAAGCGATCTTACCTAAGAATCTCAAAACTGATGTCATGGGAAAGGAGCACGAACTTACAGTTAGTTTGGAAGAGTTTGGCCTCTCCAAGTACGAAGCCCGCGCATATGTGACACTAATTACGCACGGAAGCATCTCTGCAAGTGAGGTGGCCTACTATGCAGAACTGCCAAGAACCAAAGTATATGCAGTGTTGTTGAAGCTGCAACAAAAAAAACTGGCGATCCTCTCAAAGAGCAAGCCTGTGATGTGCACAGCGATTGCGCCAGAAGACGCCTTTGACGAGATAGTCCACGAGCAGATAAACAAAGTAGAAGCTATGAATACGTTGGTCTCAAAGCTCAAGAAAATAAGCGAAGAGAGTAAAAAGGCCCGAGGTGCAGAAGAGAAAAGATATTTTCACTTACACCCAAACTATGTCGTAAACCAGCTCAGGGTGATGGTGGATGGTGCAAAATCATCGATTCACATGATGGCCGATTCGTGGGGATTGAGTATTTTGGCCGAATGCAAAGAAGAACTACTTTCGGTACTTCGACGAAATCTCGAAGTCAGACTTATTGTTCCAACACAGGTGATAGGAAGCGAGTCGTTTAGAGCCATTCCAGACGGCGTCAAAATCAGATCGTCGGAAACAACTCAAAATTGCTTTATCTTCGACGACACGGAATTGCTGTTAATTGACAGCACCAATGGGAAGGGCGCCATATTTACAGCCACAGACATACTTGGTGGAAACCAGACGCGACTCTTCTCACAACTATGGAAAAACGCACTCAAAATAGATAACCTCTCAGAGATGACAAAAAGCCAGGCACTCGAAGTCTGCAAGATAATTAACATAATCAACGAGAATGGCCTTGGCTTTGCGCTACATTCCATTGTGAGTTCAAAGGCCAAATTCGTGGATTTTGTGAAGTTTTTGGAAAAGAATGGTGTCTCATTAAAAGACAAGCCACTCGAAGAAATTCTAGACATAGTAAACTCTACACTTGAGATGACCTGTTCTGGTAGATTGCAATATGATCAAAAAACAAACAACATAATTTTGGAATCAAAGATCAATAGTGGACACTCGCTCCCATGGGCCATGTTGATCGAAAGCTACCTTGAGCAAAAAGGCAACCACCCAAAGCTCATCTATCATTCAGACTCGCACAAAGGCGAGCTTGTCCATCTTAAGATCAACAGCTAGTGGAAAAAATAAAAGCAGACATGGTTTTTGATTCATTGTGATCGAAGACAAACTGAGGGAGCTAAATATTATACTGCCTGTTCCGCCAAAGCCCGCAGGAGCTTACATTCCAGTTGTTACGTCAGGAAATCTGGCCTTTGTGTCAGGACAGATTCCAATGCAGGACGGCAAAGTCGTATTCACAGGCAAAGTACCCACTGAGAGATCTGTTGAAGAAGCCAAAAATGCTGCAAAGCTTTGTGCAATCAACATACTGGCACAGCTTAAAGCAAATCTTGGCAGTCTTGACAAGATAAACCGGTTTGTTCGCGTATCTGGGTTTGTAAACTCGACTCCAGATTTTTCTGAGCAGCCTCAAGTCATCAATGCTGTATCTGATCTTTTCTTTGAGGTGTTTGGAGAAAAAGCAAGACATTCAAGAATTGCAGTGGGTGTGGCAAGCCTGCCACTAAATTCCACTGTTGAAGTAGACGCAATAGTCGAGTTTTCTTAATTAAGTCTTGAATTAAATTCCTTGATGAACGCCATTATCTTGTCTTTTGGAATTACGGCCCCACATGCTTTGTCATGTCCACCGCCTGAGCCACCAAATTCTGGGGCAAGCGAATTTACCAGCCTTCCAAGATGTATTTTGCACGATTTGGAGCCTCTTATCGATACCGCATAGATGCCGTGGTCGACTCGTTCTTTGTATGCCACACCGACGTCTTTTCCTGAAAGCCCTAGCACGAAATTGACTGCACCACTTGCGCCGGCATCAGTTATTTCCATGTAGCCAAGATTCTTCATGGTTTTTAGTGATTTTTTGACTTTTTCGATCATTCCTGCAAGCTTTTCGACTTGAATTTGTGCAAACTCAAATGAGTTTGGTATCTCGTGCGGGTATTTTGATTCGCTCAGTACCTCAACTAGATACAGCAGATAGTCGGGATCATTTTGATGGCCTACTATGTTGTAGGTGAGTACTGTTGCAGAGATCAATGCAAACTGCCTGTCATAGATCTGCAATAGCTTGGAGCCTTTTGGCCTGTCTTCCATATAGTCAGTTATTGCTGCGCATGCTGCAATGAACGCCGAATGATCTGTCAGCTTTGATTTGTATGCATCATACACCTGGACTGCTGTGCACTCGTTTACATCGTGAATTACTTTTACTTTGATTTTTTCAAGCTTCTTGATTATTTCCGGATCGATGTCATGATGGTCTATGTAAGTAACTGCGACCTTTTTTTTCCTAATCTCTGATAGAATCTCGACAAATCGGTCTTGGTTGTTTTTGCTCAATCCAAGATCACAAATGAATAGTACTTTGAGTTTTTCGTCTTTTACAAGTGCTTCAATTTCAGGCATCATGCTTGGGTAATCAACAAGCACAGTATCGCCACCAAATGCTTGACGAATCAGTGCCGCTGAGCTTATTCCATCTGCATCTTCCATGTGTGAGAGACAGACTGTCTTTTTGAGAGGTTTTGCAGATTTTGATTTTTTTGTGGCGGCCACACTCGACCTCGCTTCGCACCATATTTAAACAAAAGTATTCTTTTTTTTTGCAAACTATCAAGACGCCAAAATCTGTTTTCTGTCCTCGTCTGTAAGTGAGGAATATATGTCATAAAACGTAACGCCGCTCAGCTGCACCTTTTTGTCTATTTGTGCAATTTTTTGTAGAGTCTGAGGTGATGCGTTCAGGATTAGATCATCTATTTGTTTGGTAAAGTCTCGCTCTGCTTGACTCATAATTTGAAGTGAAAAACCAGCCTATAGTGTAAGGCTTTGTAAGATTAGACTGTTTGCTAAAGAAATGCAAAACTTATTAGCGAATTTTTGAGAAAAAATACCGACTTGGAAACAAAAAACATTGGTCTGCGTGACATCGAAGTAGCAGACACCAAGATCTCCGACATAGACGGTGAGCGCGGCAAGCTGATTTATCGTGGGTATGACATTTTGGATTTGACGAAGAATTCTACCTTTGAAGAGACAGCATATTTGCTCCTATACGATGATCTTCCCACTAGAGCACAGCTGGAAGAGTTTAAGCAGAGGTTGATTGAGGCACGCGATATGCCACGCCAAATGCAGTCCAACATGCGAAATTGGCGCAAAAACGCCGACCCCATGGTCATGCTGCAGGCATTCGTGGTGGCACTGGCTGGATACTATGACGACAAGGGCGCAAACGAAGAAGAGATCAACTACCAGAGCGCAATCAACCTGATTGCAAAGATTCCCACAATCGTGGCAAGTTGGGAACGTGTGCGAACGCAAAAAGACATCGTGGATCCAGATCCAAGGCTAAGCCACGCGGCAAACTTTCTGCACATGCTTGTTGGCGAAAAACCCGATGCTGAAACAGAGAGAATCTTTGATATTTGCCTTATTTTGCATGCAGACCACACCTTTAACGCCTCAACTTTCGCAGCAAGAGAGGTTGCGTCAACTGGGGCGCACATGTATTCGGCGGTGAGTGCCGCAATTGGGGCACTTTCTGGGCCGCTACACGGTGGAGCAAACCACGAAGTCATGAAGATGTTGCTTGAGATAAAGACCGTAGACAATGCAGAGTCATGGGTAAAGGAAAGACTGGCAAGAGGTGAAAAAATAATGGGCATGGGTCACGCAGTCTACAAGACTTATGATCCGAGAGCCCAAGTGTTAAAAGAATTATCAAAAAAGCTTGCAAAAAAGACCGGACAGCCTTGGTATGACATCACGGAAGTAGTAGAAGAAACTACGATCCGCGAGATGAAAAAACAAAAAGGAATCGACATTTATCCAAATGTTGACTTGTATAGCGCGTCGTTGTACTACATGCTAAAGATACCGCCAGACCTCAACACACCGATTTTTGCAATATCACGAATCGCAGGATGGACTGCACATGTAATAGAGGAAAAGTTTGCACGTGCTGCTCCAAAACCAGTATTGTATCGACCAAAGGCGACTTATGTAGGCAAGTATTGCGGTCCGCAGGGTTGCGAGTACAAACCAATAGATCTGCGATAGTAATTAATTCTATCACGCCTGAGTCAAATCATGGTCTGGATCAAGTGGGACGATTATGGTAAAAAACCCAAACGACACAAACAAAAAAAGACAAGAACAAAACCAAGGATCGAGCCACGAGTCAAAATTATCCCTGGAAAACACAAAGTCGAATTCAGAAAAGCAAGTGAGTTAGTAGACTAGTTTCTAGAGTCGAGCCACTGCTTTGCCTTCATTGAGACGTCGTGCTTGTACAATACTTGGAACACCATTTCATAAAACGAGATTCCTTTCTTTTGTGCCTGCACGTCTAGCCATTTGATGCCTTCGGCAAGTTCTGGGTCAGAGTCTGAGAACTGGACTAGTTCGTCGACCATCTTTGTAAAGAATACAAATGATTTTTGCATCAGTGGTATGTTTTTTGTTTGGTTATTCAGACCTGAATTCAAATTATATAGACAAACGAAGCGCTTTTGATTGACAATGGAACATGTTTTGTATTCTGATGGAAACGCAAAGAGGATCTGCTGGGCCATTAAAACAAACAACGAGATAAAAGAACAGTTTCGAGATCATGTAGATATTTTTTTGGACAAAGTCACCAACATGCAATCAAAATACATTGCATTGCATGTTGGACTCTTCTGGTCAATTGGAGTGTTTATTATAAAAAATGGAGATACTGTTAGGATCAAGCTAGATTCAGACGAGATGATCAGTCACCTAAGTGGAGATGCCAGATCACAAGATTCATTAGCAGAACACAGAAAGAGATTCATCAATCAGTTTGTGACGCAAAGAAATCTCAAATTCATTTATGAAAAAATAAATCCGGAAGACAACATTGCAACAAAAATGCTATAATCGCATTACCAAACCAATATCCATGAGGTTGGTGTGTGTTGGTCCTGTTTTTATGAGGCCGCCGTATTTTTTAAAAAACGAATTAGAGTCGTTGTTTTGAAGATATCTTTCTATCTCGTTTTTTTGTATGCTACGATAAAAAATTGCCCCAGCATATTTTGTGTTGCCATCTATGCCGTCCGTGCCGACAGATGCGACTACAAATTCTGAACCAAGCTTTTTCATCAAGTGCAAGACAAGTTCT
>JBFLWI010000016.1:0-6019 GCA_040757675.1 Thermoproteota archaeon
AACGACAAAAGCCAAAGCTGCTGCCACGATTACAAAAGCAATCATAACAATTGCAGACTCTACGCCTATGACTCCTCGATGGGATCGTCTATGTCCTTTTCTAATAAGGTTCATTGGTTTTCTATGACACCGTTAGAGTATATGCTAGAGTGTGATCAGGATGATCAAACATTGAATTAGCCTAGAATGGAAAGGAATTAGTGCCTAGAGGCTCTTTAGTTTTTTTAGTAGCTCGTATCCGTAGTTTGGAATGAATGTTTCCGGATAGCAGTTTAACATGTGGCCATTTTCCACTCTATAAAACTCCCAAGAGTGACAGTCCCAGTCGTTAAAGTATTGTGTATTGTCATACTGCCAATCAAAACCGTTTGTAATGTCTGCAGCGGGATATCCTGGACCGCGGACAAGCGTAATTGTATTTGAAGAGTAGTCTATTGAGACTTCAGACGCAAGAGCGTTTGGGTATAGATACACCACGTTTGGATGACTTGTTATTGCCTCAAACTCCTTTTTTGTCACAAATTCATTATGCAGCAGGATTACCTTGTCGTAGTTTTTGAGAATGCTTGGATTTTTGTCCACGTTGATGTCGTCAAGCACTTGGTAGCCCAAAAACTCCAAAACTCTAAAACCATTGCCGCTTGCAGAGTATGTTTTTTCATAGGTGGTGTGGAGTTTGGTCGTGGTACACGAGTTACAATATCCTTTGTAGTAGTCATGGAAGCCGTTCCAGTCGTAGGCGCTTTGTGTCAGTATTGGATAAATGACAGCGGTTCTGCCGTCTGACTTAAGATCCTCGTATTTTTCATAATACTCAAGCTCTGGCATCTTTGTCTGCATATACGCCGAACGAGAGTCCTCGTAAACCAGTTTTTTATCGGTTTCAGCGTTAATCACCATAAAGCCGAGTGCCAACAGCATTGTAGCCGTGATGCTGATCATAATCGCATTAAAGTTAACCAATGCTACTGACTCTGATTATACCATTAAAAATCCCAATTTGTTCAAATTAAAAACATAAAAAATGACAAAAAAGAGTTGTGTGTTTGACTCTGGTTCTATCCCAAGTCAACTACCAGATTTGTGATGTTCGGAACCAATCTTTCTATGGTCAGAGGTGATCCGGTTGGAACTATGACTTCTGCTTTTATTGTGTCCAGTGCTTGTGGTCTTTCGGTGCCTTTGTGCACAATCGCAATAATTGCATGCTCACCTTGGTCCAAGATGGAATTGTTGTTTCTGTTTACAGCAAAATATACTACAGCTGCTGTTGCATCTGCGGCTGTGTTGCTTGTTACTGGGTTTACGTTGATGTGACCTGCCTGTGCTGCAGCTTGAAGTGCAGTAGTCAGATTAGCGTAACTTCCTGTACTTAGCACTCCGGTCATAATGTTATCGTATTCTTTGGTTCCAGTGAAGTATTTTACCGCCATTGTAGTGTTGCCCAAGTTTACAGATGAACCACCAGATGCAATTTTGACTGGGATTGCTGTTACGTTTAGGTAACCAGTTGGAGACACATCACCTATGGCAATGACTTTGCCTGCAATCTCCAAAGCGCTACTGGATTCGTCTAAGCTTGATACTATAGCTGTTTTGGCTCTTTGCGTTGTAGAGAAACCCATGTTGAGAACGACAAAAGCCAAAGCTGCTGCCACGATTACAAAAGCAATCATAACAATTGCAGACTCTACGCCTATGACTCCTCGATGGGATCGTCTATGTCCTTTTCTAACAAGTTTCATTGGTTTTCTATGATTACCGTTAGAGTATATGCTAGAGTGTGATCAGGATGATCAAACATATTGAGAATTCATAAAGATGCACTTTAGCATAGCTTGTAGTATGTTTACAAAACGATCAGTGGGTGTAATTTTGTTCCAAGTTGTTTACAGTTTAGCTGCAGGCTTTTCTGTGTCTTCCAAAAATGAAAACAGACTTGTATATTTTACAATAATGAACAAAAATAAAAAGAAAAAATGTGTCTATCCCAGATCTACTACAGATGTGGTGATAGATGGGACTTGGCGCTCAACAGTCAATGCTGCACCGGTTGGGACGACCACTTCGATTCTGAGTTTATCTAGAGCTTGTGGTTTGTCTTCTGTCCTGAATGCAATTGCCAAGTTTGCGTGTTCGCCTTGATCCAAGATTGCATTAGTGTTGCTTCGGACTGACCAGTAGATGATTGCACCTGTATTGTCTGGAGCGTTTGCTGCAGCTGTGACTGGGTTACCGTTATCAAATGCTGAGAGCTGTGAATTTGCAGCTGAGAACGCACTTGTAATGTTAGCATACGTTGCGCCTGTCAGTGCTGCTTTGTAGATGTTGTCGTACTCTTTGGTGTTACTCATGTATTTGATGGATGCAGTTGTGTTCTGCAAGTTGATTGATTCTCCACCAGATGCAACTCTTAGAGGAATTGACACTACTCTAAGGTTACTCAAGGTGACATCACCTATTCCTGTTACTTTGCCGGCTACCTCTAGGCTGCTGCTTGCTTCGCCTAGACTTGACACTATGGCTGTTTTTGCCTTCTGTGTTGTAGAGAAACCCATGTTGAGAACGACAAAAGCCAAAGCTGCTGCCACGATTACAAAAGCAATCATAACAATTGCAGACTCTACGCCTATGACTCCTCGATGGGATCGTCTATGTCCTTTTCTAATAAGGTTCATTGGTTTTCTATGATACCGTTAGAGTATATGCTAGAGTGTGATCAGGATGATCAAACATTGAATTGTGACAAACCTGTTTGATTTATTTCGGAATACGCGATGATCTTGTTCATATCGTGGACTTTGGCAAATTATTTGCAAAAAATCAATCATTGATGTTTGTTTGAATAAGACAGACAACAACTAAAATCATTATTATCTTTCTGATTTTACATGATGTTCATTCAAAAGAATTCTAATCGAAAAGATCAAAGTTTTCAATTTGAACTGATTGGTGGTTTGCAATGAGTGTTCAAGAAGAGCTCATTACATCACTGTCATACTTTGGTCTTGAAAAAACCGACGCAATGGTCTACCTCGGACTTTTACAGATGGGTTCCGTGACAGTCGGTACCATGTCTGCAAAGCTTGACATAGACAGGGGCAAGGCCTACAGATCACTAAACAAGCTTAGAAACTTGGGATTAATCACAACCACGTTTTCAAATCCTACCATCTGCAAAGCAATTGAACCAAAGGAAGGCCTTACCACAATAATGCAGCGACGAGAAGACGAAATAGTGACAATGCAAAAACTCTCACGCAAGATAGTCGAGCAGCTACAACAGATCACAAGGCCAGAAACGACAACTGAGATCTCGTCATTTTCGATTATCCAAGGAAGAGCAAACATCTACGCGCGAATTGGAAAGCTGATCCAAGAATCGACAAAAACCATCTACATAGTTACTACGGTTGAAGACATTCTAAGAATGTATCATACTGCCATTCCAGAAAAAATCAAGATGTGCAAGCAGAACAAAGGTGAAGTCAGAGTTCTGACTTGGACAAACAGTGAGAATTTGCTCCCGCTCATAAACAGACTGAATGCGACTGAAACAAGAATTGGCAAACTTCCATCAAAGAGTCGAATGATAGTAGAGGATGGAAACCAGCTCATCATGTCCGGCTCTATTAAAGAGTCAATGGACCTAAACGATGACAATGACTCCATCATGTACACGAATTCCTCTGAAATGATTAACAACATGTACAGTTTGTGTACTCATTTGTGGAAAAAAGCAAAGCCGATCGAGCTTTTAATGTAATTTTAAAAAATTAACTTGTAATTGTTTTGAAGATGGGATTTGAGCCAAGCTTTGCAAAGGCCTCATCCATTTTGGCCACCTGTTTGTAGGCAGGATTTAGGCTTGTTGCAATTTGAAGTGTCTTTAGCGAGTCTGCAATTCGTCCCAACAAAGCAAGCGACTTTGATTTTGCAAATATTGCTTCCGTATTTTCTGCATCATTTGTAAGAATCTGCTCCAATAAGCTTAACGCCTCTGTATGCCTTGCGCAAAGCTGGAGCATCTTTGCTTTTTGGAATAACACTTCACGATCACTTGGCTCAGCTAAGAGCGCTTTTGAGAGACACTCCAGCGATTCGGTGTATTTGCCTGTGCTTGCCAATACAGCCGCCTTGTTTTTATTTGCATCAAAGTTGTTTGGTTCGACTTTGAGTATTTGGTCAAAGCACGCAATTGATTTTTCATACTGTCCTAAAATGGAATGTAATGACGCTTTCTCAAGAATCATGTTATTGGTGCTCTCTGGGATCATCTCAAAGCATGTCAAGGCATCCTCATATCTGCCAAGTAAGGCAAGTGATTGGCCTTTGCGATGTAGCGAAACAGTGTGAACTGGATCTTGACTTAACACTTGGTCAAAACATGAAATTGCACTTTCTAGTCTGCCAAGTCTTTGTAGCACCGTACCTTTGTCGAGAAGACAAGCCAAGTGATTTGGACGAGTCTGCAGAAATCTCTCAAATGTACTTAGAGCGTAGTCTAGTTTACCTACGTTAAGCTGGCACAGTCCAAGATAATATAGAGTTTCTTCATAATCTGGGTTAATCGATTGTATTTGCTCAACATAGGGCAGTGCGTCTTGGTATTTTCCTGTCTTTACTAGAATTGTTGCCTTTGTGTATGTCGCATCGAGGTTTGCTCTCTCAATAATGAGAGCTTTGTCACAGTATGCCATGGCGTCTTTGAGCATGCCAAGGCCAAAAAGTGATTTTGCTTTGTAAATAATAGAGTCCAAATGTGCAGGATTTGTTTCTAGGATTTGATCGAGTTGAGTTATAGCTACATCGAACTTGCCCATCTTAAAGAGGATTCTTCCCTTTTTGAATAACGAATCCGTATGAGTGGGTTTCTTGCTCAATATTTGATCAAAACACGCGATGGCATCTTCGTAATTTTTCATCTCCTCAAGTATTGTTCCTTTGTCAAAGATGGCTGGAATGTGGTTTCCATCCAAAGTCAGTATATGATCAAATAGTTTCTGCGCGTTTTGGTATTTCTTTTGTAATACATACAGTCTTGCCTTGTCATATAGAATCCGTGTGTCATTTGGATTAATTGTGAGAGCATGGTCAAAAGATGCCATCGCCTCTGTGTGTCGTCCAAGCTGTGATAGTAACAATCCTTTTTGGTACAACGAATTAGCGTGATTTGGATCAATCTCTACTGCTTTATCAAAATATGAAAGAGCATCTGTATTGTTGTGAAGCTGAACCAGTATCATTCCCTTCTGATAGTATGCGTCGGCAAAGGCAGGAGCTAATTCTATTACTTTGTCAAACATTTCAACTGCTTCTTTGTGTCTGCTGAGCTTTTCTAACGCCAGACCTTTTCCAAAGACAGAGTCAGTGTGATTGCTTTCTATCTCCAGCGCCTTGTCAAAACACCCGAGTGCATCGTTGTATCTGTTGAGCTTGCAGAGTGTTTGTGCTTTGTAATATAATGCGAGATAGTGGTACTGATCATACTCCAGTATTTTATCAAAACATGTTAACGCCACAGAGTACTTTTTGTTTTCATACAGAACCACACCTTTATGATATATGACGTTGGAGTCAAAGGGGTTGATGGCAAGGGCGTGGTCAAAGCAGGCGATTGCGTCGTCGTACCTTTTGTTTTGTGAGAGTGCAAGGCCTTTTTGATAGTAGGCTTCGTAGTACTGTGGGTTGATGGCAAGGGCGTGGTCAAAGCAGGCGATTGCGTCATTTTCCCTACCTAAAATTACAAGCGATAGTCCCTTTTGATAATAAGCTTGGATGTTGCGTGGATCCTGGCTTAGCATATGATCAAAACAAGTAATTGCATCCTTATGGTTTCCCAAAACCGAAAATGCAATCCCCTTGTTATACATGATGTTGGAGTCAAGCGGCTTGATGGCAAGGGCGTGGTCAAAGCAGGCGATTGCGTCGTCGTACCTTTTGTTTTGTGAGAGTGCAAGGCCTTTTTGATAGTAGGCTTCGTAGTACTGTGGGTTGATGGCAAGGGCGTGGTCAAAGC
>JBFLWI010000016.1:6119-23558 GCA_040757675.1 Thermoproteota archaeon
CAAAGCAGGCGATTGCGTCGTCGTACCTTTTGTTTTGTGAGAGTGCAAGGCCTTTTTGATAGTAGGCTTCGTAGTACTGTGGGTTGATGGCAAGGGCGTGGTCAAAGCAGGCGATTGCGTCGTCGTACCTTTTGTTTTGTGAGAGTGCAAGGCCTTTTTGATAGTAGGCTTCGTAGTACTGTGGGTTGATGGCAAGGGCGTGGTCAAAGCAGGCGATTGCGTCGTCGTATTTTGATGTCTTGTATAGCGATAGACCCTTATGATAAAATGCCAATACGTGCTTTGGATTTTTTTCTAAAACCATGTTATAGAGTTGAATTGCGTCCTCGTTCAAATTCAAATGTGCCATAGTTCTTGCTTTCTCAAACATTGCAGGCACATTAGATTTGTCTGCCAAGAGTATGGTGTCAAAGCAGTCCAGCGCGTCTTCATATCTTGAGAGCTTATTGAGCGACAAGCCCTTTTCAAATAATGAGGCTACGTGTGATGGCTCCTTTTCAAGTATTTTGTCGTATATTGAGATTGCATCTTGATGTTTTTGCAAGTTAAAGAGCGATTTTGCGCATCCTAGCTGCGCTTCCAAATGATCTGGGTTTATAGACAGCACGGTGCTGTAGCAAGTCAATGCGTCGCCATGGTTGCCCAAGCTTGTGAGTAGTTTTCCTTTGTTGTATATTGCGTCAACATACTTTGGATCAAGCGCAATTGCTTTCTCAAAGTTACTAAGCGCGCTTTCATAATATCCCAGAATTTGTAGTGAAACGCCTTTCTGACACAATGCATTGCATAGTTGTGGGTTTGCTTGTAAGGCCTTATCGTATAGGTTTATGGCATCAAAATGTTTTCCTAATGAAGCCAAGGCTACCCCCTTGTGGTACAAAGCAGGTGGGTCTGAGGGGTTGATCTGAAGCGCCTTGTCATATGCTGCGATTGATGATTCCCAAAGTCCTAGTGTGGATAGCGCTAAAGCCTTGTTGTACAACGCCTCAAAGTTTGTCGGTTCATGTTCTAGGACTTTGTCAAAGTATGTTATTGCTTGCTCGTACTGTTTTAGTGAGTGCAATGTCTTTGCTTTGTCAAACATGGCTTGGACATTGTTTGGTTCAAGTTCTAATACGGTGTTGTAACATGTCAGTGCATCATCATATTTGTTGAGTAATTGGAGAACCTTTGCTTTGTGATGAATGGCCGCGACATTGTTTGGTTCAAGCTTTAGTGCTGCATCAAGATTTATCAAAGCGTTTGCGTGATCGTTGAGATTGTACAATGATATTCCTTTGTTTAACAACAAGTATGCATTATCTGGATCAAAAGAAAGAGCCCTGTCTATGTATGACAGTGCTTCCGTGTGGCGGCCTAGCTGTGACAATGCCATACTTTTATGATATATTGCATCGGCGTTGTCAGGGCTAGAAGCGAGAACCTTATCAAAATATGTCAAAGCTTCTATGTGGCGGCCTATCTGTGACAAACAAACCGCTTTGCCAATATTTGTCTCAAGATGATTTGGATTTATTGTCAAGATTTTGTCAAAGCAGGCGATTGCCTCTTCATTGTGTCCAAGATACATAAGGCATAGGCCCTTGTTGAAGATGCTGTCACCATGTTTTGGATTGACTCGCAGGGCTGCTTCGAAACACTCCAATGCCTTGGTATATTGACTGAGTAATTGGAGTGTGCGGCCTTTGTTACAGAGTGCGTTAAAATGATTTTGTGATATCTCAAGCACCTGGTCATAGACTGAGATTGCCTGTTCGTGCATGCCAAGATGTGACATCGTTTCTGCCTTGCCATATAGGGCGTCAACGTTTAGTGGCTCATTTTTGAGTGCTAGTTCAAAGTGCTTGAGTGCCTGTCTGTGATCACGCAAGGAACCGAGTATGCTGGCTTTTTGTAAGATCGCATCCACAAAGCTAGAATCTACCTGTAATGCTTTATCAAAGCATTCCAAGGCATCAGATTTCTTGCCTAGCTGGAGTAGTGACAACCCTTTGTTATACAAAGCAAGTATGTGTCCTGCACTGAATTCAAGTGTTTTTTCAAAATAAGAGATTGCAAGTTGATGCTTTCCAAGCTTTGCTAAACATACACCCTTGCTGAAGAGCACGTCTGCATGGTGTGGATCTATCTCTAGTGTTTTATCAAAACATGACAGGGCGGCTTCGAACTCACATGTTTCAACCAGCGAAAGGCCCTTGTTGTATATGGCATCAAAAGACTTTGGATTTGACTCTAGCACTCTGTCGAAGAGTGAGATTGCCTCCTTGTGGTTACCAAGCTTTGATGTCGCGATGCCTTTGTTGATCAGAATCTGGTTGTGATTTGGTTCTATGTTTAGCGCCTTGTCAAAATACGAGATTGCTTCTTCATAATTGGCCAAGTTGAACAGTGCGAGTCCTTTTTTGTAGAGGCCATCAAAATAGTTTGGATCCAGTTGAAGAGTCTGTTCATAACATGAGAGTGCTTCGTCATGCTTTGAGAGTACTGCCAATGAGTCACCCTTGCAATGTAGTGCCTCAAAGTATTGTGGGTCGATTTCAAGTACTTTATCAAAGAGCGAGATTGCCTCCTTGTGGTTACCAAGCTTTGATGTCGCGATGCCTTTGTTGATGAGTGCTGCGATCTCATGTGGATCTGTCTTGAGGGATTTTTCATAGAATGCGATTGCCTTTCCGTATTGCTTGTCGTAAAAATAGAAATTTCCAACCAGTAGATCCATGTCTTTGTCCATCAGCTTTCTTTGATTTTGTTTGGACAGTCGCCCTTGAAGTTTTTCTCTAACCTTTAACATACTCTGTATCTTTGATTTGCTATCAAACGGTAATTCCACTTTCTGCTTCAAATCTAGTTCGTTTTTGATGCCTTGACTTTCTATTAGTCGTTTGATAAGACCATTTACTAGGTACAATTGGTTGAGGACGATATCATCTGATGAGCCCATTACATTGAATAAATTTCAAAGATTTTTTCTAATATCGTAGTATTTGTTCAAAAAGCTCAAACACCGTCTTATATGATTTTTTTAGGGCAGAAGAATGTTTGAGAGTAGGGATAATCCTAGCTGTATTCATAGCTTATACTATCACAATGAGCCTAGCGTATGCTGAAGAGTTTGACATCAGGTTTGTTCCCTCCAAGCTCGTAGAAAACTCTGAAGCAAAGATGCATGTTTTTGTCACAGATGGAACCCAGATGATTCCAACCAAGATTTCGGGCCTGACCGTTACGTCGCTTGATTCGTCTGTGCTACACATAGAAAAAGTACAAGAAGGTAATTCGTTTGTAACCGAAGTCGTAGTGAAATCAGGCAAGGCCGGAACCACGACGATTTATCTTGCAGCACCAGGTTTTACGTCAAAAGAGATTCCAGTTACAGTGTATGGAAACAAAAATAATGCCGCAACGTTGCTGATTAAAGTCACTCCTGACACCTTTACTACAAGCGGATCAAGTGAGGGATACATAGCAGTACAGCTGGCAGATGAGGACGGCTTTCCAGTCACTGCAAAAGAAGACACGGTAGTCACACTGAACACTGCAAGCAGGGACATTGTTGAATTCCCCACGCAAAACCTGATCATCAAGAAAGGGGAATACTTTGCGTACACCAAATTCAACACCAAACAATCAGGTACTGCAGTGTTGTATGCTACTTCACCTGGAATTGAAACACAAAGCAGCACCGTGACAGTTGAAGAAGACGAAGACCTCACTGTCAAGCTATACACATATCCAAAGACACTTACTATCCATGACGCATCAAAAGGCTTCATCATTGCACAGCTACAGGATTCCGGTGGAAGACCCGTACTTGCACAAAAAGACATTACGGTTTACTACAAGCTTGTAGATTCAGATGATAATGAGGCCACCAACTATAGTTCGACTTACAACTACAAGTCGTCTGGTTATTTTTCGATAAGCAAAGGCTCGTATTGGGGTTACACACAGTATTCACTTCCACAAGGCATTGAGGACACTTACGAGCTTATCATATCTACTCAGGATCCCTTGGTAGTAGAAAGCGAGGAGATTATAGCAGAAGATCTTGAATTAATGGACGACAAGATAGTCAAATTCGAGACATTGCCTGTATTGACTACAGGCAAATCCGAACTAATCGGTGTTGTCTATTTGGAGGACGAAAATGACAACCCAGTTGTTGCGGAGAGAAACATACAGATAAAGATTGATTCGTCTGATAGCAAGTCTCTTTTTGTCCCTGACGTCACCATCAGCAAGGGCGACCAAATTGCACTAGTATACGGTACTGTGAGCAATAGCGCTCCGTCCGATCTTGAGCTCAGACCAGTGGTAAATAATGGCGAGCTTACAAGCGTGGACATCTTTGGTCCAGACAAGGATTCCTTGGAGCTTGTCGCAGAGCCTCTGATATCAGATGTGTTGGCAGGTACTAGTTTTCCTCTGATTCTCTATCTGAAGGACGGCACAGAAGTTACAAGCTTTCCTGAAGCCCAAGAGGTTTTTGTTGCACCAAATGAATACGTCGAAGTTCAGCCAAAGAAGATCCTGCCAAAGGACAATCTGGTAATACTTGATGCCAAGGCGTTAAAGAAAGGAACTACGACTTTATCCGTTGAGGTAGGAGATTTTGAGGATACCGCTACCATCGAGAATCTTTCATCGGATCCAGCAAACCTCATCTTGGATCACTCTCAAACAATTTTCGTAGGCAACAACGATGTTTTCTCCATTCAATTGGTGAACTCTGCTGGTATTCCCACATACGCGACAAGCGACGTAGAAGTCAGTGTGGTTGTAAAAGACCAACAAATGTTGGATATTCCTTCAAAGGTGATAATACCTAAGGGAAGTCATTACATCTTATTTGATGTCGCGCCAAAGGCAAGTGGTAAGACTGAGATTTCGTTCCTCTCAAAAGAACTCCCACTTCTCAAAGACGAAATAACGATAAGCAGTCTTGTGCCAGAGGTTAGCATAACTGCGCCCGATTCTGTAAATTCCACAGAGGGCCTTATCGTGACTGCCTCTGCCAGAGCTAACGGAAAACCACTTGTGGGATTAAGTGTACAGTGGCAGGTGGATGGAGGTTCTGTAGACATGGCAGATAGTACAACAGGACCTACGGGCGATGCTGCAGCATCAATTATGCCATTAAGCTCACAGGTCACAATCAAGGCTACTGTAAGCGGACAGTTGTACCCCGATGCTACGGTGACAAAGGTGATTCAAGTGATTTCCGACGACGGTATGCCTGTAGTCGTAGAAGAGCAAGCGCAGAAACAGTACTCATTTGAGATCTTTGGTTTTGATCCCATATTGATCATAGTTCCTGGTGCAATCGGCGCAGCTGGTTTTATGTTAAAAAAGAAAGGACGACTCACAATAAAAAAATAAGTTTTGAGATTTTGTTCAGAATGAAATTTTTTGTTTATTAAACAAACAAAAAAATCGTATGTTCAATTCGAACATCAGCTTGATTATGAAATTTGATTTTCAAGTGTAAATTATCAAAAACGGAGTAGTGATGAGATTAGCTAAATTAAACTTTGGTCGTAAGCTGGGCACATTTGGTAGAATTCTGAAAAGTCCTGACAAACAAAAAAGAAACTTGGTGTTTCAGTCCCTTCTAAGCGGTGATGACATCACACTTGACACATGCACCTTTGAGGAGGTATTGCCGTATTCGCTTTTGTCCATTCCAATTTCCACCATAACTCCAAACGACAACATCTGGATTGCTACATCGATGCTGGCAAGAATTTCTGATATTACAAGCAACCTTGTAGTCGTCGAAGACGAGTTCCCAATTGGTACTGTAAGTGCTTCTGAGATAATTAACGGCCTGCAAAAGAACCCGAGTCCCAGCTTTTTTGATACCGCTGTCACCAAGATAATGAATGTAGACTATTACATAGACTCTAGAAACGTCAATGTTTCTAACATCCTAAAGCGGATGAGGCGTGTAAAGAACCCTTTTACCCTTATTCAAAACGACAGGACGAGTTTTTCACAGTTCTCAATCAGACAGGTTCTTGAAATTGGTGCGCTGTGCAAAAATAACGTATCTGCTTCCTCTTTTCCCAAAAATCAGATTCCGGTGTACAAAAGAGAAGACACAATCAGAGACGTAGTCGAAATACTAAACAAGGGCAAAAGCCAGCTTGCACTCCTAGAAGGTGAGATCTCATTTGTCAACCCAGAGATCCTGCTTGAAAAGATAAAGGAGCTAAATACTCCACAAAGCCAGAATCTTCTTGAGCTTAGTGCAAGTACCTTCAAGACGATCACACCGACTTTGATTTCAGAACGCATGACGCTTTCTGATATCTGCAAGATCATGATCAATTCCAGATACCCCTGCGTGATGACTTCGGAGCAGGTCATAACACCGCAGGATGTGCTTGAGATCCTCTGCGAGGGACTCTGAAGATGTCAAACAACTCACTGAATCGCCTAAAGGACCACTTGGAGTTGATGAAAAAAGAGCTTGATGAAACTACTGCGCAAATAAAACAGCTTGAAAATAAAAATAACACAGAATGGCAAAGCCTTGATTTTGTTCAAGGTGATTCGATTGAGGAGCTCAAAAAGCATCAAGGCGAGCTTGTAAAAGAGATATCAAAGATTCAAAAACAAATCAAAAAGTCAAGATCAAAAGCCCTGCTTGTCGCAGAGCTATGTGTTCTGCCTGCGGTCTTTTTGTTGATCATGGTATCCGGTATAGGCGATATGTTAACTGACCATCCCCAGCCGCAGTCACAGACAGTACTGAAGACTAGATACTTTACCGAAAACCTTCGTGGTGATACAGTAGACACTTGGAAGTCGTGGCGTCTTGTGGGAACTACACTCAACGTGAACATTCTCAAATCCCCGCGAGTCACAGATCATCAGCTAGACGTAATCAAGAACGCAATACTTTCCGAACGCGCTTTAGAGTTTGATGATTCCATAGTGCACAAAGGACCAAAGGGCTCAACGTCCACATATTATGAGGGGTGGGCCGGTGCGCTCAAGAGCGCTTCTGATGTGCAGACAAAGTACAGGCTTCCAACAGACTTTAACTTTGTAGACAGTTCTGGTGGGGAAGGCGACATCATAATCACGTTGTCCAACATAAAAGATAGCGACGGCTACACCGGGTATACAAAGTCCATCACAGAAGACAATGAAATACTAAAATCATTTATCACAATCTACGATATTTCAAATCTCACAGATGAGCAGCTTGCGACCATACTAAGACACGAGTTTGGCCATGCCCTTGGCCTAGGCCACTCCACCGCACCCGAAGACCTCATGGCCCCCTCAATCGACATGACCATACCATACATTTCTGAGTGCAACGTGCAGGCAATCGTAGATTTGTACAATGCAAACGAAGGAAGCAGGACAGTCTGCGAAAAATAGTTTCTAAAGGCTGTTCTCACTTAGAATTAGTGCAAGCAGAGCGGCCCTTGTGAATTTTCCGTATTCTGCCTGCTTGAAGTATTTTGCATGTTTTGTCTTGTCAACATCTGTTGAGATTTCGTCGATTCTTGGCAGGGGGTGCAGTATGATCGAGTCATCTTTCATTTTGTTTATCACGTCTAGCCCAATTTTGTAGCTGCCGCGCACCTTTTGATACTCTTCTTCATCTGGGAATCTTTCCTTTTGTATTCTAGTCACATACACTACGTCCAAGTCGTCTATGAATTCATCCAGATTTGTTGATTCTTTTAGTGAGAGTTTTTTTTGGATTTCATAAATCGAGTCTGTTCTGATTTTGAGTGACTCTGGGGACACAAGCCGTATGTCCACGTCATAGTTTGAGAGTGCATACAAAAGAGAGTAAACGGTTCTTCCGTACTTGAGGTCCCCTATGATGCCGATTTTGAGGCCGTCGATTCTTCCCTTTTCTTTTTTGATTGTGTAGAGGTCCTGTATTGCTTGCGTCGGATGTTCCTCTGTTCCACTTCCCGCATTCAGTACCGGTTTTTCTGAGATCTCTGCTGCAAACCTACTTGAGCCGTCGAGTGTGTGCCGTAGTGCCAACACATCGGAATAAATCGACATCATCCTTACAGTGTCCGCAAGGCTTTCACCCTTTTTTGTTGAAGATGAAGATACATCCGCTATTCCAAACGAAGTTCCGCCAATCAGCGCCATCGCTGCCTGGAAGCTGAGCCGTGTGCGCGTGCTCGGTTCAAAAAACAAATACCCAAGTGTCTTTCCACGTCCAATCTCGCGTCTGTGGTTTGGATCCATTTTGATTATTTTGTCTGTGGCCGCAAAGATCTTTTCGAATTTGTCCTTGTCCAAGTCACGCACAGATATGATGTCTTTTTGGTAAAAATCGCTCATTTCTTTCAATCATATATACTGGTTACTATACAAAGTATTCTGATGCAGGAGTCAAACCTGATCGTGAGGCGGATAAAGGATGGAACCGTCATAGACCACATAGAGGGAGGCAAAGGCCTCAAGGTACTTGAGGCGCTTGGGATAGACGGCAAGGATGGCAATGTCATCACTATTGCGCTCAACGTGCCAAGCGGCAAATTCAACAAAAAAGACATCATCAAGGTGGAAAACAGGTACCTGCAGGACTATGATACCAACAAGCTTGCCGTTATTTCGCCAAGCGCGACCATAAACATAATCAAAGACTACAAGCTGGTCGAAAAGAGGCGAGTTGCACTTCCAAACAAGATAGAAAAAATCTTCCGCTGCTCAAATCCCGACTGTATAACAAACAGCCACGAAGACATTGATTCAGTCATGGATGTAATAGACAAGACAGGCCGCGTACTTCGCTGCAAGTATTGTATGAGAATTCTAGATGTGAACCAGATAAGATACTATTGAAATTAAAACAAGTGGTGGGGACTTATTGTCCCAAGATAATGAACATCATGACTATTCCGTAGATTGCGATTGACTCGACCATACCTACGAAGATGAATACCTTTGACTGTAATGCTGGGTTTTCACTGATTACAGCAAGACCTGCAGATCCTACATAACCTAGTCCGATGCCTGCACCGAATGCGGCAAGACCAAATGCCAAACCTGCGCCAAGAATCTTCAGTGAGCCAGAATCTGTTGATGCAGCAGCTCCTTCCTCAGCTGCAAATGCAAGGCCTGTCATTGCTGAAAGTGTCACGACTGTAGCCAAAAGTAGTGCGAAAGTTTTCATTTTCGATTATGCTCCACGGTGTCCATTATTTAAATCATGGTATACTTTTTTGAATTTTGTCCAGTGTTTTTGTTTTAAGAGATCTAAGTTCTGTTTTGATCGTGTTTACTTGAGCTTCGTATTCATCTTGCAGTGATCTGTCTGCATCCTCTAGTAGTTTTTTGATGTCTTGCTTTGCCATTACTTCTTCTTCTCCATGACCGCCTTTACTTTTTTTAACCTTGCGAATTCTTCTCTCTCTCTTTCCTCAAGTGTTGCCAAGATGAATTTGATGCGCAGTCTGTACTGCGGTATGATGACATTTTCAAGTGCGTTTAGTAGCTTCTGCGTTTTTTCGAGCGCCTTTGCCAATGCAAAAATAGAATTCTCGTACTCTGCTGCCTTGCAGATCTTTGGTAATAGAACCTTGATCTGTTTTGCAGCCCTGTCAATTGAGGAATTCGTGTCTGCAAATCCGTAAGGCATGGATTTTGTATCTTTTTCTGTGACGTTGAGCGTAGGAATTGATACGTCAACAATCCTTCGTACCTTTGTGTCTACCTCCATGACTGCTGGTGCAGACTGAGCAACTGAGTCGACTGTAGCCGTTCCTAGGGAAAGGTAAGCGTCGTTTACCGACTTGTAGACGTCTTGGAGTGGCTCCCAGATGCCCCCCCTTGCCTTGTTTGCCTCTGTGATCATTTCTTCGATGTTTTTTAGCAGAACCTTTCTTTTGTCGTCAAGAATCTTTTGGACCATCGTTGCGACCTGACTTGAGCGCTTGTATTTGAGCAGCTCGATCTTGGTTGCTGCGACATTTTGCCCAAAAGACATTTAGCTATCTTTCCTTGTAGTACTGCTCGATGAATTTGTCTTTGACTTTGGTGATCTCGTTTTTGGGTAAGAGCGAAACTACCCTCCACTGGAGCGCCAGTGTCTCCTCGATGGTGCGGTTTTCATCCACTCCTTGTGTGAGGAACTCTTTTTCAAAGGCGTCACCAACTTCGAGGTATTTTAGGTCGACTCCAGTGAGGCCTGCCTTGCCTACGATTCCAGCAAGTGCACGTACTTCTTGAGCTCTAGAATAAGCATCATAATTTTGGTTTGAGATCTCTTGGTGGTCGGCTCGCGTCCTTCCTTCGCCAATTCCGTCCTTCATGATTCGAGAAAGGCTCATCAGTATGTTTACCGGTGGATATACTCCTTGTCTGAAAAGATCCCGCCCCAATACTATCTGGCCTTCCGTGATGTAACCTGTTAGATCTGGGATTGGGTGAGTGATATCGTCTGATGGCATTGTAAGAATTGGCATCTGTGTGACACTACCTTTTTTGTCGCGCAGTCTTCCTGCTCGCTCATATATTGTGGAAAGATCCGTGTACAGGTATCCTGGGTATCCCTTTCTTCCGGGAACCTCTTCTCTTGCTGCGCTGATCTCTCTTAGAGCTTCAGCATAGTTTGTCATGTCTGTCAAAATTACAAGTACGTGCATGCCAAGGTCGTAAGCAAGATATTCTGCCACAGTAAGCGCCACTCTCGGTGTGATGATCCTCTCGATCGCAGGATCGTCTGCCAAGTTCAAAAACAGGACGCTTCGTTTCAGTGCTCCTGATTCCTCAAGACTTCTTCTGAAATATTCTGCCTCAGAGTACTGCACACCGATTGCCGCAAAGACTACTGCAAATTCGTCTGTCGTGCCAACGACTGCTGCCTGCCTTGCGATCTGTGCTGCAAGTATGTTGTGCGACATCCCAGAGCCTGAAAATATTGGAAGTTTTTGTCCCCTGACAAGTGTGAGCATTCCGTCGATGACAGAGACGCCAGTCTGGATAAAGTCTCTTGGATACTCTCTTTGTTCTGGGTTCATTGGCGCGCCGTTGATGTCTAGGAATTTTTCTGCAATCGGGTCTGGCAATCCGTCGATTGGTCTGCCTAGTCCGTCAAAGACCCTGCCGAGCACCTGCTCAGACACTGGCATCTCCATGACTTTGCCTACAAACTTTGCGCTAGTTCCTGAAACTGAAAGACCTGTTGTTCCCTCAAAGACCTGAACTATTGCCTTGTTGCCGCCGACTTCGAGTACCTTGCCGAGTCTTTTTTGCCCCTCGGTAGTTTGAATCTCTACTAGCTCGTCGAATGCAACGCTTTCTACGCCGTCAACTATGACGAGTGGACCTTTGATCTCTGCAATCTTGCTATACTGGACTCCACCCTGTACGCTCAAGCTGCAACCTTCACTCCAGTTATCTTTTTGAACTCTGAATCGATCGTGTTTGCTATCTGGTCAAGTTTTGCCAATTGATTTTCTGGCACTTCCATTCTTGCCTTGAGCAGAGTCGCAATTACTGGCATCGCTCTAATATCTGCAAGTGATGCGCCGTCCTTTAGTGCCGCCTGACCTCTCTTGTAGAAATCGACAAGCAATGTGAGAAGCTTGAATTGTTTTTGTGGGCTGCAGTACGTGTCCACTTCATCAAAAGAGTTTTGCTGCAAGATTCCTATTTTGATCATTCTTGCAACTTCGAGGATGAGTTTTTCTTCGTCCGGTAGTGCCTCTGGTCCAAGGAGCCTTACGATTTCTTTGAGTGTGTCCTCTCTTTGCAGGATTCCGTATGCTTCGCGTCTTAGTTCAAACCATTCCTTTGAGACATTTTCGCCCCACCACTTTGCAATGTCTGAGAGATATCCTGAATAGCTGTTCATCCAGTTGATTGATGGGTAGTGCCTAGAATACGCTAGCTTGGCATCGAGTGCCCAGAAGGTCTTGATGAATCTCATGGTGTGTGTTGTGACTGGTTCTGTAAAGTCACCACCTGACGGCGAGACTGCGCCAATCAGAGTTACGGAGCCGTCCCTGTCTGGGCTGCCTTGAGCTCTGACGCGTCCTGCTCTTTCATAAAATTCTGCTAATCTTGATGCTAGATATGATGGATATCCTTCCTCTGCTGGCATTTCTTCAAGTCTGCCGCTCATCTCTCTGAGTGCTTCTGCCCACCTGCTTGTCGAGTCTGCGACAAGTACTACATCCTTGCCCATGTCTCTGTAGTATTCTGCAATTGTCACACCGGTGTAGATGCTTGCCTCCCTTGCAGCTACTGGCATGTTACTTGTGTTTGCAACAAGAACGGTTCTGTCCATCAGCGGCTTGCCGGTTCTTGGGTCTTTGAGGTGGGGAAATTCTACGAGTACTTCAGTCATCTCGTTGCCTCGTTCACCGCAGCCGATGTACACTACGACTTGGGAGTCGGCCCATTTTGCAATTTGGTGCAAGGTGACTGTTTTTCCTGTGCCAAACGCGCCTGGAATAGAGCCCGTTCCGCCCTTTGCAATAGGGAAGAATGTGTCTATGACTCGCTGTCCTGTAAGTAATGGGATGGTCGGGTCGTATCTGCTCTTGTATGGTCGTGGCTTTCTTACGGGCCAGTAATGATACATCTTGATTGGTGTCTTGCTTTCTGAAGTGGTTGCAATCTCCGTTTCAAGGTTGTACTCGCCCTCGCTGACTATCTTGGTTATCTTTCCTCCCGGATGATCCGGTGGAACCATTATGCCGTGTTCAATGAGATCTGTTTCTTGGACGCTGCCGATGATGCTGCCAGACTCTACTGTGTCGCCTACTTTGACTTTGGGTGTGAACTTGTATTTTTTTGTCATGTTTACCGGAGTGGTCGTGATTCCGCGTCCAATGAAAGAGCCGGATTTTTCGGCTAGGTCCTTTAGTGGTCTTTGTATACCGTCATAAATTTGACCTATGATTCCAGGGCCTAGGAGCACACTGAGTGGGTTTCCTGTTCCAACTACCGGTTCGCCCGGCTTGAGACCACTTGTTGATTCGTAAACTTGGATAAATGCCACATCGCCTGTGAGACGGATTACCTCGCCGATGAGTTTTGCGTCTCCCACAGAAACTGTTTCATACATTTTTGCATCAGACATGCCGTCTGCCTTGACCGCAGGACCGCTGACCCAAACAATTCTTCCTTTAGCTACCATACCTTCTACCTTCCGAATTTTGATGCAATATCTTTCCTTATTAAAGGCTTCAGGCGTTCAAGTCTTGCATCGATCGTGTTGTCAAATGTCATTGTGCCGTCCTTTGATTGTACTTTGATTCCGCCGAGACAGTCGATGAGCTCCGACGATAGTGTGGCCCCTTTGAACTTTGAGAGGAGTGATTCCACAACCGGTTTGTCTTTTGAGTTTGTCTGAATGACGATCTCTGATGTCCCTATGGCATCGATTGATTCTTGTAGTAATGATGAGATTAGATTAGTGTAATTTTTGTCCCTGTTTGCGTCTTGAATTTTTTTGACTGCTTTTGCAAAGACTTTTTCTATTGATTCTTCGACTAGTAGGAGCTGCTTGTTTCTTGCCTCCAAGTCGGCGTTTCCGATTATCTGTTTTTCAAGCTTTTCTGCCTCCTTTTTGCCTTCGGATACTATCTTGTCGTATTCCTGCTCAAGTGAGGCTTGTGAGTTGGAAAGTGTTGCTTGTGAGGATTTGAGGGCTTCTTTTAGGCTGGACAGGATCTGTTCTTCCGTGCTTTGAAGAATTTTTTCTACAGTGCGTTCTAACGCCGAGTCAACGCCCATTAGTTTGGCTCCAATTTGCAACGGATTTTAATGTTTGGGGCACTCTGAACTGTGACAAATTTTGGCGTCGTCGCGTTTGGAAAGATTTTAAAATCCACCAAAAATCCGTTAAGGTGTCTTGGTCGTAGCTGATCTAAAGCTTGGTAGCATTATTTTGCCTAGATCAGAATCACCACAAGCAGTGTCCCGTCTTGCCGAATTTGAATGGTTTCACAAAATAGAGACTGAGAATGACACAGTGACGCCGGAAATTGACGACCTTTTGTTGCGGGCACAGAAGACATACCAAGCAGTCGACGATGTCGTCAAAGGACTGCAGATACCGCTTCAAGTGGGCATCATGGAAGTTCTCTTCAAGGGAACCGTCATCAAAAAGAAACAGTACGAGCTTGATGAGATTGAAACTATGGTCTCAGACTTGGAGAAAAAAGCTCCATCAATAATCGACGGCCCTGCAAAGCTTCTCGAAGACGCAGCCACTACGCAAAGATCTATCGACGAATACTCCACCATAAAGGAGACACTCGATGTGGTAAAGAAGCTCAACGTAGACATTGGCGGTTTTGGCTTTATGAAATATTTTTACACCAATCTTTTTGTCATAAATTCCTCAGAGTTTGCTGAAGTAAGCCGCACCCTCGAGGGAGTCACGCTATACAAGTACGATCTTGAGACAAAAGACAAGATTGCAGTGATTGTAGTAGGCCTTGCAAGCGAATCGGACAAGATTCTCAAGGTATTCCGCGGCTTCAACTCAAATCCATTTGTCATCCCGCAGGGACTCCCCCAAGTACCGTCACAGGCGTACTCCCTAATAGAGTCAAAGCTTGCAGAGCTTGCAAAAAAACTCAAGTCGCTTGAAACGGAGCTTGCAAAAACAAAGCAGGCCATACGCCGAGATATTTTGTCTCTTCATGAGAGCGCGTTTTTGGCAAAGGAGGTTCTTGAAACTCTTCGAAAGCCCGGAGGTACCAAGAGGTTTGCGGTGATCCAAGGCTACATCCCAAAGAACATGGAATCAAAATTCAAAGAAGTGACAAAGCAGTGGATGTCCGTCACTGAAGACATCAGAGATCCAAAGATGCTGCACAACAGTCCCACCCTGTTTAACAACAAGAGGTGGGTGAGAACTTTTGAGGTAATCACTCAAAGCCAAGGATTGCCAAAACGCGGTGAGGCAGATCCAACGCCGATGATCTCACTTATGTGGCCTATCTTTTATGGCGTGATGTTTGCTGATTTGGGACACGGTCTGTTATTGATGGGCCTCGGCCTGCTCTTTAAGATGAAAGGTCAAGGCATCATGTCAAAGTGGGGTATGCTCATTGCAATATCTGGCGCATCAGCGGCTGTCGCAGGTGTCGGAGCAGGAGAGATGTTTGGCTACCACATAGACCATCTTTCTCCCTTTGAAGATCTTCTGGAGGGTCCGCTAAAGCCAGTGTCATGGCTTGTTGGCGTAATTAGTGTTGCAGAGCTCACATTCGATCAAGTGATCACCATACTCAAAGTCTCGATATTTCTTGGAATAGTCCATCTTGTCTGGGCTTTTATTTTGAGAATCAGGAGACTCAAAAAAGAGGGCCACACGCAGATGATGTTTCTTGAGGCAATTCCAAATCTGACGCTGTACGGCGGAATCGTAGTCATCATGATGTGCGCAATTGGATCAAGCTACGACGTCATGAACATGTACTCCAGATCACACAATGAAGTAGTCCCATGGGTGACGATATTTCTTGGAGACTGGGCAAGAGTCTGGATAATTACGAGAATTGCCGTAGTCATTGTCTTGGCATCTATGGCAATAATGATGGTTGGAGGAATTTTGCATGCAAAACACCACCCCGAAGACGGAGGCAGCGCAGCAAACGTCATCATGGAAGTTCTCTTGGGCAAGACCGTAGAGTGTCTTGCGCACACCATCAGTTATGCACGACTTGGGATCATGCTGCTTGTCCATGCTGCGTTGCTGCTCACGGTAAACAACTCTTTCCAATCACTTGGCGGCTGGTCCTCACCAGGAGGTATTGCAATGATCGTTGGAGGAAACTTGGGAATCATGATGATCGAAGGACTCATCGTTTACATCCAGTCATTGAGGCTCCACCTCTACGAGTTCTTTACCAAGTGGTACGACGGCGGCGCTCAGCCATTCAGACAGGTAGTGCCTGAGATGTTGTATAACCAGCTCATCTGGAAAAGAAAATAGTCATTCTACGGGCAGTTCGGTTCTATTCGACCATTCGCCCCAGGAACCAAGATACACTTTGACATTTGTAAAGCCGAGTTTTTTTAGTGCTAAAAAAGAATTTGCTGCCCTGTATGCGCCATGGCAATATGTTACCACCTCGGCGTCTTTTGGAATTTTGTATAGTTTGTCAAGCTGTTTTGTATCCTTGAGTGTGCCGTCCTCAGCTATGTTCAGATTAAAATCCACGTTGATTGCGCCTGGGATGTGGCCTCGCCGCGCCCCCCGAATCACCGTGCCGTCGTATTCTTCCTTTGAGCGCGCATCAACTAGTACTATGCGGCCTAGGTTTTTGTTGATGTATTGATAGTCTGCAATTACTTTTTGGTTTACTTTTCCGTCAAACTTGGATGGCGAGAATCCGTTTGTCTTTGTCTCTAGCTGCAGCTTTTCTGCCTGCCACTTTTTGAGCCCGCCATCTAGCACAAAGGCGGCAGGATGTGAAAAATACATCAAAAGCCACACGCCGCGTGAAGCAAGCATTCCTGAAACGTCATCATAGAATACGACTTTTTTTTGACTAGTCACGCCGGCAAATGAGAGGATCGTCTTGGTTTGTTCGTTGAAGATCTCAAGTCCTTGTTTTGATGTGTCGAACCAGTGAAACGCAAAAAGATCCAGATTCACCGCTCCCGGAATGTGGCCCTGTGAGTATTCTTTGTAGGATCTTGCGTCGATGATTAGGAGATCTGGGCTACCTAGTTCTTTTGTAAGCTCTGTCGTTGTAATAAGCACGATTTGGATAGTCTGGTTCGCATTAAAATCATTTGTAAATAAAAAGTAAAGAAAGGAGGGATTTTTTTCCTATTCGTTTACGTATGCTCTTTCTCCGTGTTGAGCTAGGTCGAGTCCTACCTCTTCTTCCTTTGGAGTAACCCTGATTCCGCCCGGCCACACTGCATCCATTACTTTGAGAATCACTATAGTGACTCCAAATGCGTAACCTACAGAGATCAAAGCTCCCAGGACGTTGATAGCTTGTTGCTCGTAACCTTCTGGTGTTCCAGTCCATGCGCCGATTCCGTTACCTGTGTCCCAGATGTGTGGGCTTGCCAATGTGCCAGTGAGAATTGCACCTGTAAAGCCTCCCATTCCATGGACTCCCCAGACATCGAGTGCATCGTCCCATTTGCGGGAGTTCTTGAAGGCAACTGCTCCGTAACAGACAGTTCCTGCTGCTATGCCGATGATTATCGATGCCATTGGACCTACGAAACCTGAAGCCGGAGTGATCGTGACCAATCCAGCTACTGCGCCAGATGCTGCACCAACGATACTTGGCTTGCCTGTGTGGGCCCATGCCATGAGCATCCATGTGAGTGCTGCCATACCGGTTGCGGTGTTTGTGACAACCCATGCCGATACTGCAACTCCGTCTGCTGCAACTTCTGAACCTGCGTTGAATCCGAACCAGCCAAACCAGAGTATGCTTGCTCCGAGGACTACCATTGGGA
>JBFLWI010000017.1:0-22434 GCA_040757675.1 Thermoproteota archaeon
TTCCCTGATTTTGTCCTTGTAATTACTACTTGCTTTATCTGTGCATCGTGAGGAATATTTCTATGAGAAATAATGGATAATCTTCCAATTTTAGAAAGCCATAGTTTGTCTTCTTCCAATCTAAAACCTGATTGATTGTATGTGAATGTAAGATACTCTGAATATTTTGCAAATTTCAATTTACCAGTAGGATGTCCATTCTTATTTAATACTGCTATTGATTTTTGTGCACTATGTGCTTGTGTTGCTATCATTTGTAACATTTTACTATTATAATCATACAGCCAGGATTCTTGCTGTTTTAGTTCAGTGAGGACATAGCTGAGATCATTTCTACTCTGGAATCCTTCGGAATGGATTTTTTCAATGAATCTGTTGTAAACAAAACGACACACATTGAGATTGTTTTGTAGCTTTTTCCATTGGGCATGAGTTGGATATAATCGAAATTTGTATGTTCGTGTTATTGCCAACTGTTTGAGAATGATGTAATACAATAAAACATATCTGATCGATTAATCGCAATGTTTAGTACAGTGTCCGTTCAATAGATGAGCAAAAATAATCTCGCCCCTCTTTACGAACAAATTTGTGCTAGATTTCGACATGCACTAAAACTTGTCGTGCCGCATGTTGGTTGATTTGTTGATTTTTATCAAGACAGTTGCCACAAAGTGGCACCATGATCTCTGCATCATAATAAATCTCGCCTATACATTTACCACATTTGTGACAATGAATCTGCTTCAAATCGTAGATGTTCATGTCAGAAGTGTTGCTCCTTTGGCAACTATGTAAACACCGTTTGCTAGTTGATTAATGTAGCTAATGATCTCTGCATCAGGGATGGTCTTATCTGCAACAACTAGGGCAGTTTTATCTTCACCGATTGGACAGCAGACAAACTTTAACTTGTTTCGTTGGACTATGCAAGATTTTACTTTCCCAAATTCTTCGTTATAGTCATCCTGCATAGAACTTTGGAGTGCCATTTGCATAAGCAAAAGACGTTTTTTGTCATCTGATATGCCGAATTCACTGTTACTAAATGAATCGATTATTCTACCGCTTTTGTTGATGATGACAAATAACTTTATTCCTAGCTTTGTTACCCATCTTTCTAGCATTTGACGATGTGGTGTGATTCTAACATATGACATGCTTATAGATAGTGCTTCTGCCTAATAACATGGCGCTTTCTTGGTTTCATGTCTGAAATCATGAACATTCTTTTGTTGATCTTGGCTTTGACTTAAGATTCTGTAAACGTTCCACAATGTGAGCACAAAATACCAAAAATGTACATAAAATCATCATTTTTCCATAAACACTCATGTGAAAACATTGCATACTGTGGCCTGTCAAATCTTATTCTGCTTTTGATGTGTGTTGTCTTGGTAGTCTTGAGATCATTACAAAAATCACAATGACTGATGCTAAAACGATTCCAGCTTGGAGCCCAAACTCTGGAACTACATGTACTTTCATTGTGCTTCCTACGTGACCAGTCCAGTTTTGCGGCTCAGCCAGTGAGCCTATCCCAAGTATGGTGAGGCTGATATCTGCTGGCTGATCAGACTGGATGATTTCGGTCACATGCTTTGCGTTTCCGTCATCTGAGTGGAGATTTTGCCTTGAAAGTATTGCCTGGTCGCCTTGCGTAGCCGATATGTCATAATTGACGTTTTCAACCAGATTTCCTTCCTTGTCGGTGAACTGGATTATGACTAGCATTCTTCGATTTTGCTCCGGCGCAGTAACAAGTATGCTTGCATTCAATGTGCCATCAGCAGTCGATGTGTGGATTATTGTGCCATCTTCGATTCGCTCTGGATGAAAATCTGTTTCGATGTGGGCATCATTAATCATTGCAACTACATGTACGACAGGATATCCGTCGTAGGCCGGCGTGTACTCTGAATAATATTGTCCCGGATTTTCTTTGTCTTCTATAATTACAAGGTCTGTCTTTTGCTTGTTTACCGTGACTGATACAGCGAGATTTTGTTCAAGATTTTTTACTCCCTTACCATAATATTGCGGCAAGACGTTGCCTGAGTCCTGTTCTTTTTCTTCTGGGAATGCGTATGTGATTTTGAGTGTTATTTTGTTGTCGACGTTTACCAGTGGTGGTTCTTTATCCCATCCCACTTCGATCTTATAGTCGCCGAAAACTTCGGATTTGTGTGCACTTGCAGTGTGCGCCATTCCTATACATGCAAACAACACTGCAAGCATGAGAAAAATTTTGTTCACATTCGGGTCATTGAAAATTGGTTTTTTAATGATTTGGTAGAATCGCAAATGCCAAAATGATGTTACTGTCTAATAACTAAACGCCTAGTTTTCCATCTGTTGCCGATTGAAAAATAGAATACGGCTGAGCTCCGCTGATCTGAGTCTCAGATCCATCTGGCCCAACTATGATGAAAGTTGGCGTTGACTGCGCCCGCTTTTCATTGCGAGATTTTTGTTTTCCTTCATTCTATTTTCATATTTTCCAGAGTCGAGATGCTCGTTGAATTTTTGCGTGTCAAGGCCGGTAAGTTTGGCGGAAGTTCTTTGAGGCTTTCTGGCTTTGTCCATCCGTCATTTTCATGTCCATGATTTTTGTACAAATGATCATCCTGTACTGGAAGTACCATGATTATCTTGATAGTTTTTGCTTTAATTTTATAATCATTATTGCTGGGATGACAAAATACATTCCGATATTTAGCAAGATTACCCCAATTCCGTATCCCAACATTTCGTATTCGGAATCAATGTCTGCATAATTTAGGATCAAGAGACTGGAGAGCATGGGTGTAATTGATATCTTGACTAGTTCCTTGAATGCAGGATTTTGTCTTTCCCAATCTGCAACGGTTGGCGAAAACGTATAGTAAATGTCATTAAAGCCACTCAAAAACGCCATTCCTGAATCTGTCGCAAATAATGTGTTCTGTCTTAACTCCCTTAGCTGCTGTACTTGTGGGGCAAGCTCAGTTCCATACGTGGCAGTAGCAACAAGGCATCCGCCACCAAGTCCTTTCTTCTGCTCTTCGTCTAGGACACACACACCATTTTCAAGGTGCGTGCCAGGACCACACTGTGATTTCTTTGGTTCAGGTTCTGGTTCCGGCTCTGGTTCCGGCTCGGCCACGCCAACTATTTCGTATATGGTCTGATCTGGGAAGTTTGCATCAAACCATTCCTTGAATGCAGAATCGCTAGTGTATCTGTTGATGTAGTATTGAGGCTCTCTTTTTGGATCAGGAAATCCTGGTATGTGTGTCTGCTTGTATCCAGTAGTCGGTTCTGGTTCCGGTTCTGTTTCCACAACACAGATTCCGTCTTTGAGTATGGTTCCAGGCCCACACTGTGGCTCTTCTGGTTCCGGCTCTTCGACTTGTTGTGGGCTGTTGTCTATTGAGACCTCGTTTGATGGTGGGCTGGTGCCGGCAGAATTTACCGCATACACTCTGTATGAGTATGTGTTTGCCAGCAGTCCTGTGTGGGAGTAGGTGGTGTCAGTCGTCTTACTCACAAGTGTGCGGTATGGGTCAGAGCCTATCTTGTACTCTATTTTGTAACTTGTGACGTCACTACTTGGAGGCGACCAAGAAAGATTGGCCTGAGTGGATGAGACTAACTTTACAGAAAATCCTATTGGTGCACTAGGTGGTTTGGATGTAGGGGGCGGTGGAGTGGAAGTGACTTTGGGCGTGGCCGAAGCTTCGGTTGATGCGACACTGAGACCTGCGGAATTAATTGCATACACTCTATAGTAATAGGTGATATCGGTCTTCAAATTCGTATGTGTGTACTTTGTGGTCGCGTTTTGCGTACTTGAAACAAGCGTTTGGTAGGAAGCAGTTCCATTCTTTACCTCGATTTTGTATCCAACTACTGGTGAGCCGCCATTATTTGATGGTGCATTCCATGACAGGCTGATCGAAGTTGCAGACGCAGCTGTAGCAGAAAGGCCGGTTGGCGCGCCTGGGGGGCTTGCAGTTGGTTGTGAGGGTGGCGGCGCAGTCGACGTGGTAAGTGGTGTTGCTGATGCCTCATTTGAGGTAGGGCTTGCACCCAAGGTAAACAAAGCAGAGACCACATACGTGTATGTCTTGCCGGTAGTCAGACCAGTCACAGTGTATGTAGTCGAAGGCGAGTTTGAGTTGTCTACTACGGTCCTAAAGTCGTCTTGGCCTATCTTTTCTTCTATTCTGTAACCTACAATGTTCTGCTTGTATGTCTGCGATGGCGGAACCCATGAAAGTGTAATGGATGTAGGAGAGACGGCAGTCGCGGTAAGTGCAGGACTTGTTGTCTCTTTTGGTGTCGCAGACGAATCGCTTGCTGGGCCTACGCCGGCGGAATTAATTGCATAGACGCGGTAATAATAGGTGGTGCCGGTAGTCAGACCAGTGTGTGAAAATGACGTGCCGGTGCTTTGAGTATTTGATACCAGAGTTTCATACGAGCCAGCTCCCTTCTTTACTTCGATCTTGTAACCAGTTATTGCAGCACCGCCCGTGTTTGATGGGGGGCTCCAAGACAAATTGATCTGAGTTGGGCCTGCAGAAGTAGCAGTAAAGCTTGTGGGAGCTCCTGGCACCACAACGCTTGATGATGAGGAAGTGGCAGTGGCCTCAGTAGAGGCAGCGCTTGTGCCAATCGAGTTTATCGCATACACACGGTAAATGTAGGTCTGGCCTGCTGTGATGCCTGTATGCGAATAAGTAGTAGAAGCACTTGCCGTATTTTGAACCAAGACAGTGTAAGAACCAGAGCCCACTTTGTATTCTATTTTGTAGCCTGTTACTGGGTAGCCTCCGGTGCTTATCGGCGCACTCCAAGACAAGTTTATTTGATTTGTCGATACTGTGGCAACCAAATTAGTTGGCGCGCCAGGAACTGCAGGAGCAGACGAAGATATCGGTGTCGCAGATGCTTCAGAGGATGCACTTCCAGCACCCACAGAGTTGACTGCTGAAACCTTGTAGGTGTACGTCGTTCCGGTTGTGAGGCCCGTGTGCTGGTATGTAGTTGACGTAGTTCCAGTGTTTGATGCGAGTGTGCTGTAGGAGCCAGTTCCTGATTTTACTTCTATTTTGTAGCCGATAATTGGCGAGCTGCCTATGTTGGAGGGCGCATTCCATATCAAATTAATCTGCGTTGGCGAGACAGCAGTAGCTGACAGATTGGTTGGCGCACCGGGCGCAGTTGCGCTAGATGAAGACGTGGGTTGCGCCAACGCTTCAGCTGATGCTTCTTGGCTTGTGCCAAACGAGGTAATAGCGTACACTCGATAAATGTAGACTTGGTTTGTTGTCAGTCCTTGGTGGGAATAACTGGTGGCAGTACTTGCGGTGTTTGAGACAAGTGTGCTGTAAGAGCCCGAGCCTACTCTGAACTCTATTTTGTAGCCGCTGATTGGGTATCCGCCATTATTTGATGGTGCATTCCAATACAGGTTGACCTGAGTTGGAGAAACTGCAGTGGCAATTAGGCCTGTCGGCGCGCCTGGGTATGTACCAGTCGACGACGAAGTTGGAGTTGCAGACACTTCAGATGACGCAATGCTTGTACCAGCAGAATTGATTGCATAAATCTTGTAAGTGTATGACTGACCTGTGCTCAGAGAGGTGTGAGAGTAAGTGGTGCTTGTGGTGCTCTGGACCAAATTGGTGTAGCTTCCAGAGCCTATTTTGTAATCGATTTTGTAGCCTGTTATTGCAGCTCCTCCATCATAGGCGGGGGTAGACCAAAAAAGGTTGATCTGAGTCGGGGAAACGGCGACTGCACTTGGATTTGCTGGCGGGTCTGGCGCAGTTGCCGCACTTGCGAAATTCTGCATCGTGCCAAAAACTAGAATGACTCCTAGCAGTAACGAAAGCCGTTTCATTGCTTAAATCCAAGAAAACATTGTTCATAAAGACTTGGATTAAATTATTAGGGAATTTGGTAAAAATCAGTTCGTGATTTTCTTGTCAGTGTTGCTTGTAACAATTTAAAATCACTAAAACTGTATGATTTCATATGAAATGTCTTGCCATTTTCCTGATTCTGATGCTGTTTATCCCACTAGGTGCATACGCACACCGTGACGGTTGTCACAGCAAACACAGCTGCCCTTCCGATACTGGCTCGTATGTATGTGGGGACAAAGGATATTGCTCAGAGTGTCCGGACAATAAATACTGCAAAGCAGGAAAACCGGTTTCAAAAATTCAAATTAACGCAGTCAAAGCAATTGCAAAAAAGACCGAAGTTCCACACTGCGTCGGAAACACGCTTTGCATAAATGGCAAAGTAAAAAGCATAATCGACGGTGACACATTGCAGATAGACGCGTACAAAGTACGTCTATCGCTTACAAACACACCGGAAAAAGGCCAAACGGGATACTATCAGGCAACAGGTTTTACCAAATATCTCTGTCCTGTGGGCTCTACAGTCACAGTAGACCAAGACGACAAGCAGCCTTTTGATAGATTCAAACGGTTAGTAGGCAAGGTTTACTGCTCTGAAAAACTCCTTAACTATGAACTACTTGAAAACAAACATGCAAAAATCCTAAAGCAATACTGCGCAAAAAGCGAGTTTGGCAAAGAAGATTGGGCCACAAAATATGGCTGCTAGTCGGCTCAAGTTTATCTCAGGTAATGAAAATAAAAGAACCATGAGGCTTGAACTACTCATAGTTGCAGTAATGGTTTTTGTAATTTCGGTGCCGGCAGCTTATGCAGAAACTTTCAAGATATACGTGCAAAAAATGCCACCGCATTGGCAAAAAAATTTTGGAGACGTACTGGACAATGCAATTCAGTACTGGGAAAATAGAATGCCTGGAATGCAATTTGCCAAAGTAGCACATGTAGAACAAGCAGACTTTGTCCTAGAGTGGGCAAGCCAGTATGACTCTGGCAAGCTTGGGTACTATTCCGCAAACACCATAAACGAGTACGGAAAGCCCAAGGTAACAATCACGCTTGGCTTCTTTAAGGACAAAAAGTGGAATCTAGTCTCAGGCGATTATGCTCTGGAGATAACAAAACACGAGCTTGGACACGCAATCGGCTTTGGGCACAGTGCAGACCCAAACGACATCATGTATCCGACAATTGAGAGCTATGAATCTTGGCTCAGCTCAAAACAGAAACCAACAATGCAAGCAACAAAACAGACTGATTGGAAGGCAAAATCTGCAAAATACCAGGCACTCTCTGATCAAAAACTCTACAAGGCCCAGTCTGCACTTACAAAGGCCGAAGCATCACTTAAAAACACCACTGCAACAAACAAGGCCTCCCAAGTCGAGCTTGAGAGGGCCTGGAACGCATTCTGGGCAGCAAAAAAATATCTCAACGATGCAAAAATAATTCAAAATAACGCAGATAACGCGTTTTACTCCCAAGACTACAAGGACTCGTATTCTAAATATCTCTCCTCATACAGTACGGCAAAAAAGGTCGATTCGGCACTTGCTCAACTCAAAGGCTTTCTCAAAAAGGCAACTAAACTACAGTAATTACTTTCTTGAATCAAAATACGCTTTGCATCCGTACTTTTCATATTCGCCCTGAATCTTTTGCACCCCCTGTGGGTCTGTTAGGTGCATGGCGATGTCTTTGAGCTCCGGATTTATCGAGGATTCTGTCATTATCGAAGTCACCAGGACGTCACTGAATTCTTGCGGCAATGGTTCACTAAGAAACGCCTTGCGTGTCTCGTTGTTATCTAGGATGTTTTTCCATGGTCCAAAGTCTGGATATTTCTTGGTTAGCTCTGCAAGCACGATTGGTGGGATTTTCTGGTTGTCTGGGTACACACCAAACGCAAAACCGTAAATCAATTCGCATTCTGTGTTGATCTTGTATGTTTGTGTGGTGAGTGGCTCGTCTGGAATCGCTTGTGTTTCATCAGCTTTTAGAGGTGCCTTGCTTTCTGGCATTCCTTGGTAGGTGATAAGAACAGCTGCTATGATTGCAGCTGCAGCAATACCAGCTATGATGGGAATTTGTTTTTTTGTTAGCAAGTACATACCTCAAAGGCGGTTCACTAAAAAACCTGTTGTTTTTCTTAGGAATGTTGCATACAAAAGCTAATTATTTTACAAAAGAGCAGAATCATCGTGAAAAAATCGGAGCTAAAAAGACTAGTCGAAGAATACAAGCTCCTCAAATCAAAAAAACCTAGCAAATACAACAAAGCAGAAAAAAGATTGCGACAAATCACTCAGAGGTATTTTCATGAAACAGGACGATCGCTGGAGTCAGACTTGGAATGAATATGAAAATAATGACAACTTTCAAAAACCCCTTTAAATTCCCAGCTTAATGCATGCGACCACTGTACATAATTTGCTTCATAATAATTGGAATTGTAGTAAGTTACTACGTGATAAGCGCCTTTGTGCTTCAGCAGCAGGCAATAAACAAACAGTCAGTATATGTTCACCTTCAACAAGAATGGAAGAGCTATCCACGAAACATCGTATATGACATCACTAACGTGTGGAGTCAGACAGAAAACAGGCAGCTAAGCACTCAGGCAAGACTTCAAATAACAAAGGAGACCAACGTCGACGAGCTCCGTTACGTCCACGGAAAATCCTATATCTTGGTGCAACATGATAATACAAACTGCCACGACGTCTGGGAGCCACACTATGCCAGATTTGGTGCAGATGTAATCCGACACCAAATAGAATACCTAACAGGACTACAACAAAGTCCTGACCCAAACATCACTATGTACACTCCTATACCTAGCAAGCAAGACCAAAAAGAACACGAATCACAAATTAAGACAGGGTACTCACAATTTATTCCAATTTGCACAGACAAGATGACTGCTAATTTTGATTATGCGGTAAGGATAAACGATGACACGGTTGGCTTTGATGTGTATTTTGTGCCATCACCTAAGGAGCAAAAAAACTACGACGAAGGAAAGGATTTTACTTTCTATGAGGGCTGCTATGGTATAAACTACGCAAGCTTTTCTGGTACGTGCAACAATGTAAGCAGGGAAGCTGGGCTTTTGATCGTAGTGCCAGACAACCTAAGTGTACCTCTAACAAAATTTGATGTCTGGTTGTACGAAAAATAACTCACAAAATGTTCAATAGAAAAAACTGGATTGTATTCTGGGCGAATACCATGAGCTTGCAATCGGCGCCTAGGGGGAATACAGTGCAATAGCAAAGCCCACTAGAAAACCCACCACGGCTGCCGACATGACAAACATGGCTATTCTGTCTAGCTTCCTTTGCTTGATCTGAATGCTCATGCTTTTATTCGTCGTCTAAAAAATATAATACTAATTTTCAAAATTCTAAAAATCCATACAGTCTCAAATTTCAACAACTTAACAAATTTTTAGCTCGATTAATTGCAAACGAACGCAATATGGCATTGAGCAAACAAATTTTCAATTAGCCGTTAATTTTAATACCGCTGCTTCCTGCGACCACATCTGCGCGAGGATTTTGAAGGAGCGGCATTTCTGTGCCTAGATCAATTTCTGACTTGACTCCTTCGCCTACAAAGTATCCAAGCATGCCAAAGCCGCCAAGAACCAAGATACCAATTATGATGTATCCAGACTTTTTCAATGCATAGACAAACCCACACTCATATTTATTGGTAAAGAGTTGGAAAATCGTTTTAATTCGAGTCATCCTAAACCATATCATGAAGGCTACATTTGGAGCAGGCTGCTTTTGGTGCGTAGAGGATGTATTTCGCAGAACAAAAGGTGTAACTAACACCACGGTAGGCTACAGCGGGGGCTGGATGAAAAACCCAACATACGAGGATGTCTGCACAGACACTACTGGGCACGCCGAAGTGGTCCAAGTAGAGTATGATCCAAAACTGATCTCATATGAAGAGTTACTTGACATATTTTGGAGCTCACACGATCCGACGCAGCTGAACAGACAAGGTCCAGACGTCGGAGCGCAATACCGCTCGGTAATATTTTGTCATGACGAGCAACAAGAAAAAACCGCAAAAGAATCAAAGGAACGACTGGCAAAGTCAGGCAGATTCAAAAGACCGATCGTGACTCAGATCGAGCAAGCCAAAGAGTTCTTCAAAGCAGAAGAATACCACCAGCAGTACTATGCAAAATGCGGCATTTCTACCACTAGATGATTCCTGTGCCCAGCTTTTATACAAAATCCAAGTCAGTAACCTCGGTAGATGGGATTGATGCTGGGATCTGGCAAAGCCACGCCAGCCATCTACAAAAACAGTTTCCAGTTTTGGTATTTGGTCGCAAATTTATTATTAAAAAAAGCAAACTTGGGCGTTGTTGAAGTGCAAAAACTGTGGAAAACTCTTCCGCAACAGGGCATCTAATTATTGCTCTACGGAATGTGCACTGCAATACATGGAAAAACATCAAACACTGGAAAGCTAATAATTTATTGAATATCTCACAAAAATCAAGACATGCTTGCATTCATTGCTTTTGCCGCACTGCTTGTAGTGGGAGTGGCTTTTGCAGAATCCCCAGTCCAAATAAGCAACACGCCTGCAAAAACAGTTGAGGTTGGAAAACAAATCCAAATTGCAGCAGACCTCACAAACAATCAGGACATTGAGCAGGATTTTGCATACATAGTTCAGATTCAAAATGAGGAAGGCGTAACCGTGTCTTTGGCATGGCTTACAGGCAGGCTTACTCCGGCACAGTCGTTTTCACCTGCCATATCGTGGACCCCACAACAAGCAGGCACATTTGAGGCCACGATTTTTGTCTGGGAAAGCATCGATAACCCGTCGGCTCTATCTCCCACACTGTCGCTTAAAATCAACGTAGGGCAGCCAGTATAATTTTGGAGACAAAAAATGGAATTAAAATTCGAAAAGCAAGCAACTGACGCAAGGGGGACAATTGTCTTTTTGAGCTATGGTAACAAAAAATTCAACATCGTAGAAATCAAAAAAGGATTCTCAAGAGGCGGCCACTACCACACATTTCAGACAAGACACTTTCTTCTTGCAGGAACAATCGAGTACCGCGAAACTGATCTGAAGACAGGCCAAGAAAAAACAGAGATCATCTCGGCGCCTTACATAATTACTGTTCCGCCAATGACGGCACATCTTTTAACTGCACAAGAAGACACCATATTTGCCGAAGAGTTTACACAGGATTATTCTGCAACTGAATACCCACAATACCGAAAGATAGTGACTCAAAAGCTATGACGTATTCTATGTGGCTTGAGCCTGCCATAAAGGATGCCAAGTACATCTCAAAGATAATCAAGCGACTTGGCAGAAAATACGACGCGCCACTGTTTGCACCACACATTACAGTTTACAGTAACATCGCAAGATACGCGCAAGCAAGCAGGGCAATAAACACGTGTGCAGATCTTCCAAGAATCCGCGTGACTTGTACAAAAATAAGATACTCTAATTACTTGTGGAAGACACTCTATCTTGAAATAAAAAAAGACAAAAAACTGCAAATGATCAACAACACACTTGGAGCAAACCTCACAAACAGATACAAATTTGCACCGCACATCAGCCTTATCTACAAGAAGCTTGACACCAATACAAAAAAGCAGATCATTAGGGGCCTAAAACTAAAACGCATTTATTCATTTGATAAAATCACGATAATCAGATCCTCAAAAAATGTCTCAAAATGGAAAAAAATGAAAACAATACGGCTAAAAAATTAGTGAAAATTCGTGACTCGTTAAAATATTAGTACTTTTACAGAAATAACAGAGCATGGCGACTCTAACCGCTGAAGAAACCAAGGCTTTTGTCGAAAAATTAATCGCCTCGGGAAACGGCGACGTAGGAAGACTCAATCACATCTATTCTATGCTGCAACAAGGACGCCCACTGTACACATCCGATAAGAAATACCTAGACTCCAAGCTGGCACACGAAATAGGCCTTGGACAAAAAATCCAAGTAGATGAAGGCATCACAACCCAAGTTCAAAGACTGATTGATTCTGGCAGCGGCGACATTGGTCGCTTGCAGTTTATCTTAGAATCGCTAAAACAAGGAAAACAACTGTACAAATCAGACCAACAATATCTTGACGCAAAGCTTGGCCGCAAAGTAGATTACCAAAGCCTAGTAAAAAAACCAGATCCGACAAAGACAATCGAGTCACTCAAATCCCAGATCCAGTTGGCCAATGAAAAAATCACGCATCTTGAATCAGTCCTCCACCTCAAAGTCCAGCAGCTTGACAACTTGCAGACTTTGGAGCAGCCAAAAGCTGTGATCCGAAGGGGCGCAATGCCAAAGGGATGGAAGCAAGACACAACTGAAAATATTGCGAACATCCAACAACAAATCAAAGTAGAGCAAACAAAGCTAGACAAAGAAAAGACGGAAGCAGAACGACTCAAAATCGAGCAATCAAAATTAATGCAAATAATTCTGGACAGACAGGAATTTGAAAAACAAGTCAAAATAGAACAAGAACGACTCCAGCAACAAATCGAAAGAGAAAGACAGACAGTCTTGGAACAATCAAAGCTGATAGAACAGATAAAGTCAAAAGAAGCAGAGCTTGAAAAAGCAAAAAAAGAGCGCGACGCCATAATTGCCGAACTTCAAGAGGAACAATCACGTTTAACAAACTATATTTCAGCTGAGCGTTCTGCACTCTCAGAAGCAAAGAACCACTTTGAGAAAATAAACCATGAAATAAAGCGCGAAGAAGAAGAGATAGCAAAACAAGTAGAGCAACAACGAGCAAAACTTGCAGAACAGGCAAGACTGGCTCAAAAAATCAAGCAAGAAAAAGAACAGCTGGAATCAATTCGAGCCGAACACCAAAGACTCATAGAGGCCACCAAGTCGCAGGAACTAAAACTCGAAGAGGAAGTAAAAAAAGAAAAAGCAAGACTCGAACAGCAAGAAAAACTGCTAAAGACAATCTCCAATTACGAAAAATATCTTGCCGCCTCAAAACAAAAACAATCACTACTCACCGCAAAGATACAGGAGCAAAAGGCAACACTGCAAAAGGCATCTTTATCCATTTCTCAAGTTAATCAAGAGCAAGAACTACTTGACAAAATACTCCAAGAGCGTACTCAGCTAGAACAGCAAATAAAGTTGGCAGAATCGGAGCTAAAGTCAATAAAAAAAGAAAAGACAGTACTGGAAAAACAAATCAGAGCAAAAAAGAAAACAATTACTGCTGTAAAGAAAAAAGAGGCAGCCAAAGTCAAGCAGCTCAAACAAAAAAAGAAGATCCTAGAAAAAGAAGTAAAATCCGAAACCACTAAAATAAAAAATATGACAAAAGAGCTAGATTGACTACTTTATTCTGATTGTGATCTCTTCTCCATTGCCAAACGGCAGAGTGGCTGTGCGGACATTTGATTTTTTCGCAATGTATCTTGAGTATTTGTACATGATCTTACGGTATTTTTCAGGGTACAACATGTTGTCGGTCGCAATGATTCCACCTATTTTGGTCATGGGGAGTACAAGATCAAAATATTTTTTTGCGTTTTCCTTATCCGCATCAATTAGCACAAAATCAAACCGCGGATTTTTTGGCATGCTTTTTAGCACATCGAGTATTTTTCCATGTTTTATTAGAATCATTTTGGCAACACCGGCGCGCTCAAAATTCTTCATTGCCCTTTTGACTTTCTGAGAATTCTGCTCTATTGTGATGATTTTTGATTTTTTGTGGTTTTGAGCTAGTGCATCGGCAAACCACAAAGTCGAATATCCAACCGACGTGCCAAGCTCCAAGACCTGGCGTGCTTTAATACTGACAAGCAATTTGTGAAAAAACATCCCAGTTTCCTTTGTGATTGCAAGCATTCTTTGGTCTTTATTCACATTGATCTTTCTTGATTTTTCAAGCTGCGAACGCTTCTCAAGGTTTCTTAGAACGACGCTAATCTTATTTTGCAAATTGTTACTGATCCGTATCACAATTATAATTCTGTATCTTATTTTGACAAATTCATAAAAAATCTACACTGATCTTTGATTTAGCTAAACGAATTATATTTGGTACTGCCAAAGCCACAGAAAGTTGAACGCATACAAACACGCATCTCTTCTTGAGATTGTAGAAGACATCATCAATATAGATGGAGGAATGAGGTTTGCAGCCATAATCGATCTAAAAGGTAACATCCTCGAATCCATCATGAAAAAAGGCAAGACCTCGCTTAAATCACAAAAAGAAGAGGAACATTTTTGCAAGCAGGTAGCACAGCGACGAAAAATGAGACAAGAGTTCAACAGGAGCCTCGGCAAAGTCAGATACGTCCACGTCGAGCGCGAAAAAGTGACCCAAATAGTAGTGTATCCAAGAAGAAAGACGGTTTATTTTACGATGGAGCCTGAGATTAGTATTGCCAAAAAGATGTCGATAATAAACAAGGTCAAAAAAATCACGCTCCATCTATGATGTTTGATTTGTTTGAACCAAACATGCTAAAGCATTAGAAAACAAGACCATAAATGACAATGTGGACACACATCATCTCGTATACATACTTGGAACACTTGTGGCGCTTTCGGTGTTTATGCCGCTAATCATTGGGTATCTTGGGATACTCTAAAAATTAAATAGATATCATATCAGAAGCCGTACAATGAAGGTACTAGTCGATGAAATGGATGATGGATGGGACGAAAGACTCAGAAGTCTTGGCTATGAGGCCTATTCTGTAAAAAAGCTCCTCAATGAGGGCAAAAAACTACGCACCGACTATTCCGTAATAAACTATGCAAAAGAAAACGGCATGATTCTAATCACTCGAGACACAGAATCGGGCAAGGCATGTCTAGAAAACGGCCTTCCGTGCATCCTTTTGGACAACGACGAGATATTCAAGATAGTAGTCGAGAAGCTAAAGTCGTTTTAGACAGAATTTTTATGCGACGTCGTCTGTAACATTCCATGGAAAGTTGTGATGTCAGGACTCGCGCATATAAAAATGGCAAGACCTTTGATCAGTGCAAGCAGATAGCAGAAACGATGAACTCAGAGCTCAAAGACGTAATTGAAAAACAGGGAAAAATACTCTGGTCTGAAATTTTGGCCAAAGTGGACCACGATGAACTTGTCTATAAGCTCACGCTCAAGTATCTAAGACGTGACGGATACGACATAGGTAACTGGCAAAAGCCCGAAGTCAAAAAAATCTAAGACTCTATTTTACATCTCCATCCGCTGTTTTTGATCTTCTTTACCATGATGATTGGAGTGAAAATAAGAAGCGGTATGGATATGGCAATAAACAGTGTTTGAAGCTGAGTTACTGCCAAAGTAAACGCGACTGCACCAGAAGCGGAAACAAACAATGATACAAACGTTCCAGCACAAGTGGGGCACGCAATAAATAGTCCAGTTGCGGCAGCAACACTTCCCATTCCGGCCCCTTTTTTTAGAATAGTGAATGCGTTGGCGGCAATTGCGGCGTTTAGTCCAACCAAATACGATACAGCAATCTGCAACACCAAGTTTATTGGGATCACTTGCAGGCCTAGGTGCTCAGTCATGTAAAAGATGAATTTTGGAACATATCCTACCTCTCCACAACATGGTGCAATCTGCGCAGAAGGCACTTTGACGTTATAATGGTAAGAAAAAGTCACATCTGGTTGGTACACAAGTATACCTGAAGTGAGGGCAAAAAATATCCCATAACCAATTGCCGTTGCAGCAAAGATCTTTTTTGATTTTTTATTCCACGTGATCCATGCTATGATGGACCAGTTGTCGTCTTTTACTGCTTGTACTTTGTGTTTGTGGTATAGGTAAAAGCCGTATGATACTGCACCTAGTGCCAAAACCAACATGGCATAAAACGCAATGCCTAGTCTCTCAATCGCAGAAAGTGCAGCTGGTGTTACTTCGGCGTTGCCTATTCTTGCATATATGAGAAACAAAATTGCGATGCTGACAAAACCCAATGCGATTAGAGTCCTGCCGTCACGGCCATCCATTTTATATTAGCACAAAATATCCAGAATTAAATCGTTATCTCGTCCCCTTTCTCAAAATTGGCAGTAATTTGCTTCGAATCTGCAAATATATGGTATTTGTCAAAGTTTGTTCGATTCTAACAAACTAGGTCATATCTACTATGTACCATAAATCGTGAGTGTTGAAGAAGCGGCATCTGGAAAGGATCGGTAACCCTATCACCGATGATCCAATGGATGCGTATAGGAGCGTCATCCTGAGATCCGGCAAAACAGAACAGGAACAAAAGGACATCGAAGAGACGGTTGCCGAGGCAGGTCATGAAACAAGGAGTGTAAACCAAGTCGTAAAGCTTGTAAACCTACACCTCAGTGAGAAAGTAAAACGATTAAACGAAATCAAAGCTGCATCAAAGCGTTTTGACGACGAACTAAACATGTTCACAAATCCGATTGCTCAGGAGACAGACCAATCTTCCGAATTGCAGACAAACCCCACGCCACAGGAACCAGACAAAACTCTTCTAGAAAAGCCGATTATTGAGTCACAACCAGTGTACAACGATCTTTTGGACTTGATAAATAAATACGGCTTTGAGCAGTTGTCTGAAGCACTTGATGCCATATTGTCCAAAAACCGAAGCACGCAATGATTGTTCGTGCTGATACAATATATGTACTCGATTTAATCAAGTGTGAATGTATGCAAGATGTTTGAATAAAACAAACACCCTTGAGTACATATCATCAAACTTTGGTTATACACTATGGATCGTAAGTATATTCACAAGAATGCACAATTAAACGAAAGTGATGATCCATTATCGGCCACACAAAGAAAAATCAAATTCCAAAGAAGACCAGCAGATGGGTCTTCTGAAATACCTGAACAAAAACCACTAGAAAACACTCCAAAACCAGCTCAGCCTGAATCTGAAACCAAGTGCGACATCGATGACAGCAAAGTTGCAGAGCTGAGAACAATTCAGTTAAAAAACAAACTCAAGTTTATGCAAGGCGAAGAGGAATTTTTTACATCACAAAAGGAAATTAACATTCTAGGAAACGAGTTCGAAGCAGACAAGATAGGCCAAGAAGTTAGCGGCCTTTTGTTTCAATATGAGAAACAAAAAATGATGATGGCACAAAGACAGATACAGGAAGAAAGAGCGCTAGTTCAAGAACTCAACCAAAAAGTAGAGCAAAACATATCAAAATTTATCAGCCTTGAGGCGCGTCTCAAAGAAAAACAGGCTCAGCTAGAAGACGAGGTACGTATTAAATCAAAAGCCCTCATTGAATCTGAAAAACTTGCCGCTATTGGCAATCTAGCATCAAGACTTGCACACGATCTAAAGAATCCATTGTCAGCACTCAATGTGATTACCGAGCTTCTCAAGGCGGCGACAAAAGACCAATCGGATCCAACTTTTCAAAGCAAGCTGGAGGCCGCAAATGCTGCGATATTTAGGATGACTCATCAAATAGACAACGTTTTAGATTTTGTAAAAGAAGCAGACATGCAAGTAGAACCTACAAGCATCTATGAAATACTAAAGCTTGCAATGAGCAAGATTCCAGAAAAAAATGACGTAGTTTTGGACATACAGCAAAACGACATGACTCTCAACTGCGACAAACAAAAGATGGCAGTAGTATTCTCAAACATAATGCTCAACTCTATTCAGGCAATGAATAATGAGGGAAAAATCACAATTAGGTTCTACCAGACGCCAAAAGACACAATCATAGACTTTGAAGATACTGGTCCTGGAATCCCACAAAATATACTCCACAAGATATTCGATCCACTCTTCACTACGAAACAACAAGGTACTGGGCTTGGGCTTGCAACCTGCAAAAACATAATTCAGCATCACGGTGGAAACATTACCGTATCTAATAATCCGACCAAGTTCACGGTCACAATACCTCGGTGATTGAGCTGAAGTGTTATACCATGAATCCAATTTTGATCCGCGGAGGGCTCAAATGAACAAAACTGTAACTGCACTGGTAGTAGATGACGATATTTACAACGTGGATCTTTTCTGCGAATATCTTGAACTGCTAAAAGTAAAGGTTGTGGGACGTGGATATAATGGGCGTGAGGCAGTGGAATTGTACGTTCAACACAAACCCGACGTAATCTTTCTGGATGTCCTCATGCCAGATTACGATGGGATTTACGCGCTGGAAAACATACGAAAGATAGACCACGCCGCATACGTGGTGATTGTCACTGCCATAGTGGATAGTACCAGCAAAAACAAAATCGCAATGCTGAATCCAAACCATATAGTCACAAAGCCATTTGAGCCAGAATCAATTGCCGAGATTATAGAAAGCATCAACAAGTTAAAAGCGTGTATGACGTAACACGCTGGAATTCAAAAAGAAAAACACTTGCCGTTACGCACAGCAAAGTGATTTTTTGAAGTCTTCTACGTTTCTTGTGTACTTGCACTCCTTGCACACATGCCAAGCTCTGCTTTTCAACACCCGTAGTGGTGTGTCATATGACGCCGAATACATCTTTCCGCCACAAGCTGGACACGGTAGTGGTATGTCAATTTTCATGATATCACTTATCGAGTTTTGGATTTAAGAGCCGCGTAGGACTGATAAGTTATCCATGTTATGTGCACTCGATCATCCTCACTCTTTATATGAAATCAAATCCATACGAAATATAGGCATTGAATATCAACCAAAAAGAGGAGCCGGATTATTCTACTGCAAAAATAATCTATGTTGGTTTTATTGATCCGTACGCCCTTGAAGGAATCATCGTTTTACAATCTGATGACAAAAAAGAATTCCATATGAGGGCCTTTTCAGGCGAGGTTGCACGCCACATCAAAAGCTTTGTTGAAGGAAAACGGGACATACTGCCTACCATTTACAACATGATTGAGCAGCTCTGCGAAGAAAATGAACTGTTCTTAGTCAAAGTCAAAGTCTATGAAAGCGGTAATGTGTTGCGAGCAAACCTATACTTTACTGGCAAAAAAGACATTGTGCTTCGCAACTATAGGGCATCTGATGCAGTAGCTCTTGCAGCATTCTACAACATACCAATTCTGGTAAGAAAGACACTTCTAAAGGAGCGAGTGGAAGCCTAAGTGAGGATTTGGGCAAGATTGCCGTCTTGGTGGGCTCGCTTGAGCTCCATTGCGATTCTTCTGCCTACTCCAAAGGTCTCACCATATTGGTATTTTGTGTAGGGCGAGGTGGTAGCAACAATAGGATTTCCGGGAACCCGAAGTGAGACATCATACACTACTAGCTCCAAATCTTTTGTAATGACGCTTTGAAGTGAGAATGGGCCTATTACGCCTGGCGGGTAGACTTTTTTGACGCCTGCCACAAAACGGTCGCCAATGTCTAATACTTTTTCGAGCAATGACTCCCGAATGCTTGCCGGAGTGTGACCGACTTCGATGTTTTGAACGTCGATGTCTATATCCAATTGTTGCTTTGCAGGAATTGCGTTATAATCGTGGATGTTTGTTTGAAGTCTCCTCTCGATTCCAATGAAATCTATTTGCTCTGAGACGGGGGTGTAAAAATAGTTAAAATTCATGTATGTGCCAATTACCAACTCCTCAGTGCTTGCCTTTCTTAGATCCTCTGCACTAATGATTCCTTTTTTGAGTCGGTACTGGGATTTTTTCACATAATCGTCATAGGAAGACGCAGTAAAGAAGGCGCGTTCAAGCTTGCGCGATTTTTCTTGGACTTTGACTATTACAGGCCTGTCTATTTTGCGTGGATTTTTGAAAAGTTTTGGGTGCCTGATGCGGGATTTTTCGAGTAAATAGTATTGGTTTTTTGAAAAGCTACGCTCCTCCGCCTGAAATAAAGACCTGTTGCCAAATATCGGCACTTTGAACTTGTTTTCAATGGTATCGTATCCAAGATATGCAGTGAGTGCTCGGTGTGGAACTATGATGGTGTTTGTCTCTACGAACATCTTTTGCATTTTTGCAGATGCCATGTCCTTGAAGCTGTTCACCACAATGATTTCATCTGCAACTCTTTTGAATCGCCTATATGGAGCGTCCCTTCCCTTTTGACAAATGACTACGGTTTGAAGGCCTTCATCTTTTGCCCCGTCCATTATCTCCAACGCAGAATGACTTCCAAGGACGCCGATTCTAAAATCAGAATAGTTTTTAATTATCTTTTGAATCTCGGCACGCTTGATCATCGTATGATTTGACTGTAAATCAAGGCTATATAATCAAACTCGTTTTTCAATACCTATACATCACCTTACACTGAAATAATCACTTTGTTCATTACAATTCATGCAGCTAGTAATCGGAATGACTGGTAGCACGGGAGTCATTTACGGTATAAGGGCCTTGGAGGTTCTAAGGGAGCACAAAGTAGAAACTCATCTTGTAATTACCGAATGGGCAAAAAAATGCCTCACAATGGAGACCGACTATACAATAGACGACGTAAAAAAACTGGCAACGACTTACTCTGATGACTCTAACTTGGCAGCCTCGATATCGAGTGGCACCCACAAGACGGACGGCATGATAGTCATTCCGTGTTCAATGAAGACTCTGTCTAGCATTGCAAACGGCTACGACGAAACTCTGGTCGCAAGGTCTGCAGGAGTCACACTAAAAGAATCACGAAAATTGGTTCTTGTCCCACGTGAGACTCCTCTGACTGCAATAAATCTGGAAAACATGCTCAAGCTTGCAAGACTTGGCGTTGTCATATTGCCTCCAGTTCCAGGATTTTATACAAAACCAAAATCAATTGAGCAAATTATAGATCACACAGTGGGCAAATGCCTAGACCAGTTCAACATAGAACACGGCCTATACAAGCGATGGGGAACCTGACCAATTGCCAAAGATCCACCTCGAAAAATTAATCAGGGCAGAGCGGCAAGCCGTCTTTGACATAGTTGCAAACTATGAGAACTATCAAAACGTTCTGCCACAATACTTTCCATCCATTCGGGTTCGCTCAGTCAGAGACAATGTCGCCGTAGTGGAAGAACACCTAAAACTTGGAGACCGTGAATTGGTGATGACTACAAAACACGTAACAAAATACCCCGAGCTCCACGAAATCTTTGTCCTTGGGGGCGATGCCAAGGGAAGTCACATCATAGAAAAGTACGAAAAAACCGACCAAGGGACAAAACTTGCAGTCGACGCAGACATCAAACTAAGCGGTGTAAAAGTGATTGCTGCTATTTTGGCAAAGAAAAAGATAGCTTCGGATTTTGGCAAAATAATTGACGAGTTTGCAAAAATTGCTGAAACGTGCTAGTCCTTTTTTTCTTTGAGGTCCTTGAATTCGCGTTCTGCCTCAAGCTTGCCTTTTTCGTATTCCATTCTTGACTTGCCTAGTGTTTTTGCAAGCTCTGGAATCTTCTTTGCACCAAAAATCAGTATGCCTGCTATGATGATAATGAAGATCCATTCTTGTCCTGCAATGAAGCTGGCAATATTTCCAAGCATTGCTGATTTTCCTTAGTCAAACTTAGGATTTAAGTGTTCTAACTTTGCGCTCGCGTCTCTCAAGGACTATCATGCCTGCCAAGTACAATGCAATCATTGGACCTGAGATAAACCACATGGTGACACCGCTTCCGTCCGGCGTGACTGCTGCGCCAACTATGACCAAAGCAACTATAGCGTACCTTAGGTTGTTGCGCCAAAACTTGACATCTGTCAGACCTGACACTGTTGCGGCATACATGATTAGCGGGAGCTGAAACGCTATCCCAAACGCAAGCAAAAATTGTAACACAAAAGTAACAAAGTCAACGACGTTAAGAAACGTCACAAGACCGGCAGACTCCCCATACTGGTACAAAAAGTCAAGTATGAATGGTATCGCGACAACATAAGAAAACACTACCCCTGCTACAAACAAACCCAACGCCGGTGCAGCAATTGAGCGAACCGCATGCACTTCTGTGTCCTTTAGGGCAGGCCTGATAAAGGCCGTAAGCTCACGCACTATTATTGGCATTGATGCCACGATTCCAATCAGTGCTGCGACATATACTTGGGCATAAAACGCCTGACCCGGTGCAGTTTGAATGAGCTGTACTTGGGACGGCACTAGTGTTTCTTTCATGTAGTTTGTTATCTGGGCTGCAAAATTGTGCAGCGGGTCTGGCACAGGATAGTATAATGTAGTACCGTTGAATAGCATTGGCTCGGCGCGAAAAGTCAAGACAAAGGTGATCATGATGCCTGCAAAAATTACAATTCTTACTAGTCTGCTGCGCAACTCTGCCAGATGTGCATAAATTCCCTGGAGCTCAGACATTTCTGATATACTTACGACGTGAATCTCTATTTAGGTTGCGAAAAGTCGCTTTAGTGTTTGCCTGGAATAGGAAGGAGTTTGGCGTCCGCAAGACCTGATTTTTTTCGCTCTTCTTCCGTGATATCTTGGAATTCGATTGATATGGTTGCCCTTAACTTGAACTTTGACTCCATTT
>JBFLWI010000018.1:0-22047 GCA_040757675.1 Thermoproteota archaeon
CTCTGTAGTTTACTCCATTACAGAAAAAGGCAGAGTTATGTTGAATTTGTTCTTGCAGAAAAGTAATTAATTAGCTCAAAAAACCAAAAACAGTGCGACGCATTTTAGAAGACCATGTCCATGAGATAAAAAAGAACAATTACAAAAGTCCGATAATTTTTGCAGGATTCGTAGGTGCAGGACTCGTCGGTCCACTGGCAATAGGATATTTGATTGAAAAGCTTAGAATGCAGGAAATAGGATTTCTGCGCTCAAAGTACCTCCCCCCTTCGACCGTATTCATTCAAGGCAGACTGCGACACCCATTTCGATTTTACACAAACAAGAACGGAACTATTTGCGCAGTGATTTGCGAAGTGACGCTGAGAATGGATGGCCTAAACAGCATCGCATCAACTATTTTGGACTGGGCCGAAAGCAAAGGGACAAAGGAATTGATAATTTTGGACGGTGTCGCAAGCGACGAACATGACAATAAAACATTTTGTGCAGCAGAAGAAGACCTGTGCAGAATAATGTCAGAAAAGGGAATAAGCATGATATCGCAAGGATTCATCACTGGCATCCCTGGAAGTATTCTCAATGAGTGCATAATACGCAAGGTTCGCGCAATCGCCCTTTTGGTAAGAGCAAACCACACAAGTCCAGATCCACTCGCTGCAGCCACCCTGATTGACTCGATAAACAAAGTCTATGGCCTCAACATAGACACGACTGATTTGAAAAAAGAAAAAGAAAAGATTGGAATAGAGTTCAAAGAATTATCAGAAAAATACAAAGAGCACCGCCAAGTCGATTCTGGTATGTATATGTAAAAAGGTCTTTTAATGCGGCAGCAAAATTCTGATCAGATGACTTTAACCTACAAGCAGGCAGGCGTAGATGTAAAAAGTATAAAGAAGAGCCAAAGCACAATTGGCAGGATCATTGCATCGACCCACCACTTGCAAAAAGTAAAGAGTGGTTTTGGGCATTATGCAGGACTTGTAGAGATTGACAAGTCTAGACTGCTGGCAACTCATACCGACGGAGTAGGCACTAAAGTCCTAATTGCAAACATGCTAAGAAAATACGATACAATAGGAATTGACTGTGTAGCCATGAATGTTAATGACATAATATGCATTGGTGCCACACCGATATCATTTGTAGACTATATTGCTGCAAACCAAAACAAGCAAGCAATTTTTGCCCAAATCGCAACAGGACTAGCAGCTGGCGCAAAAAAAGCAGGAGTTCCAATAGTGGGCGGCGAGACTGCCATAATGCCAGACTTGTTTGCTGAAAAAAAATTCGCGTTTGATCTGGCAGGGATGGTCGCAGGCCTTGTGCAAAAAAATAAGCTCATACTTGGCGACAGGATCAAGGAAAACGATGCAATAGTTGGAATTTACAGCAGTGGGCTCCATTCAAATGGATACTCCCTAGCGCGCAAGATTCTGCTAAAAAAATATTCAGTTGACGACAGGATAAGTGGAATTGGAAAACTCGGCAACGCATTATTGATGCCAACTGAGATCTATGTCAAGCCAGTTCTTGAAATAATCAAAAAATGCCGAGTACACGGACTCGCAAACATAACTGGAGGTTCATTTACCAAGCTTCTACGGCTAAAAAACACCGGATATTCGCTTGATCAATTGCCTCAACCGCCAAAGATAATGCAGTTAATTGAAGATTTAGGTGTGAGTAACGACGAGATGTACAAGACATTTAACATGGGAATAGGATTCTGTGTGATTTTACCAAAAAATGACGCACAGCGAGTCATTGAGATTTGTAAAAAACACAAACTCAAAAGTCAAAACATAGGTTCAATCATAAACAGAAGAGGCGTTTTTGTCAATTCACGGAAATTGGCATAGTTAGACAAAACCTTTCATTATTTTTAATTAAATACTTCCTTATATGAGCACAGTAGAAGATAATTGGTTTGGAGCCACATTTTGTTTCCGTCGTAATTAGTGTCTGCGTGTTGCTTTTTGCCGCAAAACTCATGGCAGAATTATTTGTCAGATTAAAGTTGCCGATTGTTTTGGGGGAGTTAATAGCAGGAATGATTGTAGGCCCTTTTGCAATAGGATCACTCATCGTTATTCAGGGCGAGGCACTACTGCAGTTGAATCAAGAAGTAAAGATACTTGGCGAGATTGGCGCAATCGTGATTTTGTTTATGGCCGGATTAGAAATGACGCCAAGAGAATTTATCAAAGGTGGAAAGGCATCATTTACAGTTGGCACACTTGGTGTGATTGTGCCATTTTTTGTTGGATTTTTTGTTTTTCAGCTTTTCGGCTTCCATGCGTTTCAAGCAATGCTTGTGGCCACTGCGTTAACCGCAACCAGCATAGCTATTTCTGTTCAAGTGCTCTCAGAGTTTGGCAAGCTAAAGACGCCTGAGGCCAGATTGATAATAGGGGCTGCAGTAGTTGACGATATTTTAGCAATTGCAGTCTTGTCAATAGTCACATCAATTGACCCCGCAGTAGCAGAAGTTGACGTCATAGAAATATCGTTTACCATATTCAAAGTGCTTGGATTCTTTGCAGCAATGGCAATCGCTGCCATATTCATCATTCCTCGCGTTGTAGGATCAAGACTCTGGAAGGCAGGAGGTGCAATAGAAGGAGTCGTTACGGCTGCGTTTTTTGGCGCAGCTGGAGTTGCCGCCTCCATTGGACTCTCCCCCATACTTGGTTCATTCGTAGTAGGCATGGCGCTAGCATCAACGAAAGTCTTTGAACGTGTTGAGCACTACATAAGCAAATTAGGTCTGATTTTCGCACCGTTGTTTTTTGCAATAATTGGAGCCCAAGTAGACTTTCGAGGAATAAATGGCGAGATTCTGATAATAGCCGCAGTAATAATCGGCGTAGCTGTTACAACCAAATTGATTGGATGCGGCCTTCCTGCCTTGCCATTCCTCAAAAACAAGGCTCAATCAAAACGTGTTGGAATTGCGATGATATCAAGAGGGGAAGTTGGGTTAATTGTTGCCGGCATTGGTTTATCGAGTGGAGTTCTGACCTCAAATGTATACTCTACAATAGTGATAATGGTGGCAATCACAACCATCATCACCCCAATATGGCTCAAGATGGAGTATAGAAAGGAGCTACAACAAAACCCTCAAACATGATCGCACCTTTTCGTTTTCCTTGAAAAATGTTAAATTAGACTAAAAATTTTGTGCATCATTGGCTGAAGAATTTGTAGATATGTGTGCCGTCTGCAAGCAAGGCGTTCCAAAATCCGACATGGTTTATCAAAAAGGAAAGGTCTTTCACTCTCAGTGTTTTACAGACCATGGCAGTTCCTTTACTGCACCCGACTCTGAAATTGCACAGCTTAGTGCAAGAACCAGAATCGAGCTTGTACAGCTTAAGAATATGAAAGCGAGATCCGAGCTTGAAAAGCAGTTAGCCAAAACACAGAACGCGCAAGCCAAAAAGAAACCAGTCAAGAAGAGGATGAAAACCAAGAAAAGATCAAAGCCAAAAAGAAAGCTAACTGCAGCCAAAAGTCGCGTAAGAAAATCCAAGAAAGCAAAGAAAAAATCTAAAAGACGCCGATAGATGGCTTGAACGAATTTAAAGCTAGACAGGTATTGTTACACATTGCAAAACACTGTATTTGTAAAAGCATGCCATGAAATCTCACATGGTTTACTCACTATCGAATCACCTACAAAAAACCAGATAAAATCTCAGATCAAGAAAGTCTGCACCAAATACGCACTCGAGAGGATACCAAGAAATTCTGAAATTCTAGCAACAGTTAGCGGTAACGATTACGCAAAACTGCAAAAAATTTTGATAAAAAAACCAGTCAAAACCGCATCCGGGGTCGCTGTAATTGCACTAATGCCAATGCCATACGCATGTCCTCATGGTAGATGCACATATTGTCCTGGCGGAGTCGAGTTTAACTCACCAAACAGCTATACAGGAAATGAGCCATCCACCATAAACGCCATTGAAAATGAATACGAACCAAAAAAACAGATTATCTCCAAGATTGAAAAACTCATCGCTTACGGTCACGACCCCACAAAAATGGAGCTAGTCATAGTCGGCGGCACGTTTCTTTTCATGCCAATCAAGTACCAAGAGAATTTCATAAAGTCATGCTACGATGCGCTAAACGGTTTTGTGTCATCTAATTTAGAAGAATCAAAGAAAAACAACGAGATTGCAAAAATTCGAAATGTTGGATTCACAATAGAGACAAAACCCGATTACTGCAAAAAAGAGCACGTAGACATGATGCTAAACTACGGCATCACCAGAATTGAGATCGGTGTTCAAAGTCTTCAAGAAAGAGTCTACAAGATAGTCAATCGCGGTCACACCTACCAAGATGTAGTAGAGTCTTTTCAAATCTCAAAAGATGCAGGTTACAAGCTGGTCGCACACATGATGCCAGGACTTCCCACAGTTAGCCCGCAAGACGACATAGAGGATTTTAAAAAATTATTCACCGACAACGAGCTAAAGCCAGACATGTTAAAGATCTACCCGTCTTTGGTGTTACAACACACACCATTATACCAACAATACCTACAGGGCCAATACAAACCATATTCTGATGATGACATGATACGGGTTCTAATTGAAGTCAAAAAGATGGTTCCAAGGTGGGTAAGAATCATGAGGGTTCAAAGAGAGATCTCCCCCCAAGAGATCATCGCAGGCCCAAAATCAGGGAACCTGCGTCAAATTGTGCACGAAAATCTCAAAAAACAAGGACTCTTGTGCAGATGTATCAGGTGTAGAGAGATAGGATTTTCCAAAGAACCGCACAGAGAGTTGTTTTTGCATAGAGAGAACTATACGTCGTCTGGAGGTGACGAGGTCTTTTTATCGTATGATGATTCTGTAGACAGGATTTACGGGTTTTTGAGACTTAGAAATCCCAGCAGTAAGGCGCACAGAGAAGAGATCACGGAAAGATCATGCATTGTTCGTGAGCTGCACGTGTATGGCAAATCCCTAAAGATAGGACAAAGGGAGGACGGTCAGATTCAGCACTCTGGTCTTGGTCGAGCTCTTATGAGCGAGGCAGAAAAAATTTCAAGCGAAGAATTCGACGCGAAAAAACTTTTGGTGATAAGTGCTGTTGGAACGAGAGAGTATTATCGCAAACTTGGCTACCTGCCGGATGGCCCATATATGGCAAAGATGTTGGATTAATAAAATGTCTGAAGAAGAAAAGATCGTCATAGGCAAAGGCACATGGATTGACAAGCTTGCCTTTGAGATGATAGAGCGGGAAAAACAGCTTGGAAGAGACACCTCTCTGTTGAGGGTAGAATCAGGCCTTGGCGCATCAGGAATACCCCACATTGGCAGCCTCGGGGATGCAGTAAGAGCTTATGGTGTCAAGCTGGCTTTAGAAAACTTTGGCTTCAAATCAGAGCTCATAGCATACTCTGATGACCTTGATGGACTCAGAAAGATACCAGAAGGGCTCCCTGATTCACTTTCAGAACATATTGCAAAACCCGTGTCGCTGATCCCAGACCCCTTTGGATGCCATGACTCATATGGCATGCACATGAGCAGCATCCTCCTTGATGGCCTCGACAAGCTTGGCATCAAGTACAATTTTGTTAGAGCCATAGATACTTACAAGAAAGGTGTTCTGAAGGATCAGATCCATACCATTTTGATAAACTCGGAAAGAATTGGAAGGCAGATTGCCGAAATGGTTGGGCAGGAAAAGTATCAGAAATTCCTGCCGTACTATCCAGTTTGCACAAAATGCAATAGACTCTATACAGCCCAATCTTACGAGTATGTTCCAGACAAGATGAGGGTCAAGTACCGCTGCCTGCAAGCTGAAATTGGCTCAAAGATGCTGCAAGGGTGTGGGCATGAAGGTGAAGCCGACATTACAAAAGATCTTGGCAAGCTTGCCTGGAAAGTAGAGTTTGCGGCAAGATGGCACGCATTTGATATCAGATTTGAGGCATATGGAAAGGACATCATGGACTCTGTCAAGGTAAACGACTGGGTCTCAGACGAGATACTTGGACACCCTCATCCACACCATGTCAAGTATGAGATGTTTCTGGATAAGGGAGGTAAGAAGATCTCCAAGTCTGCAGGAAACGTGGTGACGTCACAAAAATGGTTCAGATACGGTACACCAAAATCGATGCTTCTTTTGTTATACAAGAGAATCACAGGTACGCGAGAGCTTGGCTTTGAAGACATACCGATTCTAATGGACGAATACAATGAACTTGAGGACATTTACTTTGGAAAGATCAAGTTGGACAATGAGGCAAAGATGATCAAGTCAAAGGGGCTGTACGAGTACGTCAACCTACTCAATCCTCCAAAAGAGCCTTCAGTGCACGTAAGCTACAGGCTGTTAATTGAGCTTTGCAGAATATTCAAAGAGGATCGAATCAATCGAGTTATCAAAAAACTCGTGGACTATGGAGCAATTAAGAATCCAACACCATATGTGGAAGAGATAATCCGGCTTGCTGGCAACTACGCAGATGACTTTGAAGAACAAGAGCCAACCAAAATCGAAATAAATGATTCTACAAAAAACGCACTAAAGCAACTTGTCAATATATTAGAAGCCGAAAAAGAACCCGAGGATTTGCAGAACACGATATATAATATCTCAAAAGAAAACAACGTACCGCCAAAGGAATTTTTCATGGTGTTATATCAGATAATTTTGTCTGCAAATCGTGGGCCTAAGATTGGTCCATTTATTTTAGACATAGGAAGAAAAAAAGTAGCACAAACGATTAGTAGATACATCTAAGCCATGGCCCACAATGAACATAACAGACCAAAAAAGAGTGGAGGATACTTTCTCATAATTTTGGGCGCGTTGTTGTTCATAATTGCTCCAACTTGGTTCTCAAACAAGCCTGAATTTGGCCTTGTTCTCATAGCTGCAGGTTTTGCAGTAGGTGGTCTTGGCTTCTTCCTCCGCTTTGTAAAAAAGTGAATAGAGAAATAACCAAGATTTCGAAAAGATATACATGGGACTCTTTAGACGTGCAAAAAAAGAAGAGCCTGAAGATCAGACGGCATCTGATGTGCAAATAAAGACACCTGAACAGATACAAAAAGAACAGGTCGTAAACGAATTAGAATACTTGCGTAAAGAACTAAGTTCGAAAACTGAACACCTAAACTCAATATCCGACAAGCTGATAAAAGTCAAGGACGAGTACGACCATCTTGTTGGCACGCTCATGACTTCAAAAAGGGAACTCAATGAGCACAAAGCTAAGCATCAAGAGATTTTACAGCAAATAGAGTCAGCCAAGGCAGAACTAATATCGATAAAAAAACAGGTAGAGGCGGAGCGAACGTCACTGGACGAACTACAGAAGGCAAGATCCGAGCTAGAATCAATGAAATCCCAGTATCTCAAATACAAAGAAGAGGCCGACAAGCTAAAATCCCTACATGAGTCATTTGAGCAAATAAAAAAATCCCAGCAAGATGCCACAAAAGAACTAGAACAAATTAGAAAAGAACACGAATCAAAGAAAAAGGAAATCGAGATTGCAAAAAAAGAGCTTAAGTTTATAGAGGATCAAATGGCAAATGTTGGAAACAGGACTGCTCCAAAGAATGTTGTTGCCGCTGCAAGCTCAGTTGTGTCGTCACTCAACAGCAAGCTTCTTGCGACTCAAAAGGAATTAGAGATGCTCAAAATCGCACTGCAAAGAGAACGTACAGAACATCAGGAAACAAAAAATAAACTTGATGCATTATTAAAAGAGAAGAAAGGCTAGAACTACTTTAGTCTCTTGAGTATTTCTTTTTTGATAAACACAAATTCTTCTTCCGAAAGTGCCCCTTTTTCTTTTAAAGAGGCCAGCTTAGCAAGCTGTTCGACGACTGACTCTTGTGATCCCGTATTATCGGTTTGCGCGACAACCTGAGGTCCTTCTTGTTTTAATCGAATCGCTTTGGAATTGAATGGGGAAGAGCTATCCACCTCCTCAAGAAACGTATTGCCCGTACACCCAACGATTTGCATGTGTTGGATCAGCTCTTCGCCGGCAAATTCAATCAATGAAGCCTTTGCGGATTTGTATCCGCAGATGTCGCACACCACGATGAACATGCCGGAGGCCAAATTCGGAATTTTGTTGGCGTCAGGTTTGCGTACGTACTCGGCATATCTTGTCTTGCCACACTGGTGATTCTCTGTTGGTTTGTGTTCCTCACAGAATTTGAATCCGCAGTACTGGCACTTGGAGGGAGTTTTCAACAACTCTCCACAGAATAAGCACGAATTTGCTTTCGTTCTGGGTTGCGACAGGCTCAATTTCAGTGTCAAATTCTCTTCGATTATTAAAAAGGAGCAGCTCGTATTATCTGAAAATCATGCAGAGTTACTGCGGCGACCTACATTTGTTTTTATTGTACAAATGAAAAAAACCTGATGTGATTGCTAGACATTTCCTTGTCATTCTAATACCGACCATGATTACGCTTCAGCCCGTCTTTGCCGATGAGTTTTTCATTCCAGATTGGTTCTATGAAACACACCAGTATTGGAGGGACGGTCTAGTATCTGACAGAGAGTTTGCAGACGCGATCACTTATTTGCAAAAAATAGATCTGCTACGAATGAATAACTCCTCAGACGATCCGATCATGAAGTTTTTGGTCACAGATGCCATCATTAAACAGGATCGACTCGGACATTCAGGATTTTCTGATTGTACTGGCGGCTGGTACGTCACTGGTTATTACACACCATCAGAAATAGACTACGTAGGCAAATTAATTACAATAACCGTGGACGATACGTCTTACGAATTAAGAGAGGATTTTGTTGCAGATTTAAAGATTGAAGGGTGGGGCAAAGCGATTTCTGGAAGATATATAGGATGGTATGGCAATTCATTTCACTTCAGCGATCGCCCACGTGACTCCAATGGAGACGACCTGCTTGTTGGTGCGATAGCAGTAGATCAGAGTGTTATTCCTCCAAATTCAAAGGTCATGATTCCAAGCCTTCCTGCACCTTGGGACGGCCTCGTCTTTGTCGGCTCCGATGTTGGTCCAAATATAGTTGGCAAACACATTGATGTCTATACTGGAGAAGGAAAAGAAGCTCTCAGTGAAACATACAGGATCACAGGACACAATAACGTGGTTTGTATGGAGGTAGACTAGTGTCAAAAGTACATTCTATCGCCAAGGTCTTTTCATTTATTGTTGTGGGCATAGTGACCATAATAGTGGGCGCGTTCATGCTGCGTGGAACAATGCACCTTTGGGACAAGAAAAAGTCAGATGAAGATAAGTCGGATGGATAGATGGGTAGTATCACTTACCCAGTTGAAAGATTAAACGAGAACGCAGGAAGGTAGAGTATAGCTACAGGCCAATGAGGCGTGTGTTGCGTTCTCGTTAATGGGCATAACAGACGTTTGCTTTTATTGACTACTTAACATTGTTAATCATTGTCTAAATACAGATACATGGTTGCTAATATGGTTGTCAAAGCAAAAAAAACAGCCTCGGAGGCTGAATGGTAAAACCTTACTTGCAGTAATAGGTTTTGTGCTAATAAGCTCAACTGTAGGATATTCCGCTTACAATTCCATGATTCCAGTAAACGGCAGATTCCCAGTGTTTGGAGTCCCACAAAATATCTATCTCATATCAAAGTATGACCAACAGTTTGGTCACATCTTTGCTACAAAATCAACTACTAGTGGAAAGAAGAGTCTGGGATCGTTACATACCACACCGGAAATACATCTAAGAAAGGATCAATTAGGCTCCATTCATTTTATCAACGAGGATACAGATTCAAAACACAACCTCAACATAGATGAGTTTAACGTGCACACAAAAGACCTAAGCTATTTTGAAGTGCAAACTACGACATTCATTGCGGACAAATCAGGCACATTCAGATATTATTGCTCAATACATCCACAAATGAGTGGGAATCTGATAGTGGATTGAACCATTCAAATATCATAATGATTTAGACATGAGCGGTGTGGAAAATTCTGACCCCGATAAATCTCGATTCAGCCTAATAGAAGTAATCGAGAGCTTTATAGAAAAAATAAACAACATACGCATCACGCTTCTTGGCATATCCATTTCTGGTTTGATTCTAGCACCGTTTGCAATTGGCATGTCAGCATATCTAATTACACATCCGCATTTCTTCTTCATATTAGACGAATATGACGAGTTTGGAGTCTTTTTGTCGATCTCCCTTGGCATCATTATTGTTGTGTCTTTGGTTTGGTTTGTGCTTGGAATAAGGCAATATGTAATACTCAAATCATGGAACGAAAAATACACCAGATATATTAGAAAAAAGGAAAAAATCGACAGTGAGATTTCGTCGCAGTTCGAGCTAGATGATGATCAAAATACCTAGCTTGTGGGTAGAATCGGAATCTGTTTTTCTTGGGAATAATTCTTCGTATGGCTCAATTATGGTTCTACAGAATTCAACGCCTTTGTTAGTTGCTTTATAAATTGCAACTGTACGCTTTCCAGATTCTACAATGGACTTTGAAATGAATCCATGTGACTCAAGATTGTCTAGGATCTGTTTGTGTTTTTTCAAATTCAGTCCACAATAGCTAACAAGAGTGGTTTGATTTAGTTCACCGTATTCAACAAGAAGAGTGATTATGTCTTTTACCATATAGATTTTGTCGCGGTAGCTCTTGCTGACCAATAATTTTGGTAACCCCCACATGTAAATAACTCCTAGCGCGGCACACAGTCAGTTACCAATGTTAATCATTTTCTAAATATCACCAAAACCAGAATGTTTTGTTGAAAAAATCGCCAAGATTTGGACTGATCCCACTTGAACGATTACCAAATGGGATTGTATTTCTCAGGTTCAAAAACCCTTTTGTATGTAAAAGACCAATGAGTTAACTTTGTTAATTAGAAGATATAAGCAAAGAGAAAAGGGGTGGTTTGATGACAATCAGGCTTACCTGTAGTGATTATGGTTTTGAGTGTGGATTTGTGCTTCAGGGAAACGAAAGTCTTACGCTCATAAAAAAACTTCAAGAGCATTTTGAAAAAGAACATGGCATTGATTACTCTGTTGATGCCATAATCCAGATGCTTGTCAACAAAGGTTACACAAAAGAGTCTATTAAAAACGAATGATTCAGGGGTTAATGACGGCGCGGCCTAGGATTTTTCGATTTTTGAGATCTTCTAGTGCGTCGTTCGCATCGGAAAGTGAGTACCTCTTTGAAATTATAGGGTTAATGACGCCTCTTTTTGCCAAGCCTAAAAGCTCCAACATATCATTGTAGTTTCCTGTGTACGCGCCCTGAATCGTGATCGCTTTGAGCGGCACAGAGACCAAAGGTAGTTCTATTGAACCACCAAACAGACCAACCAGAATAAGATTCCCGCGTTTTCTAATCACTGCAAGACCCATCTTTACCGTAGGTGGCGCATTAACAAAATCAATTACACAGTCAGCACCTTTATTTCCACACAACGCCATGATTTTTTGTATTGCTTCCGGATCTTTTGAATTAACAGTGTGATCTGCGCCAAGATCCCTTGCAGTCTTGAGCTTTTCTTCATCAATATCCACGCAGATTATGTTCGCGTTGGTAATTGCCCGTGCTATTTGCACTCCCATTAAGCCCAAACCACCTGCGCCAAAAATCACCATGTTGTGTTGAGAGTTTGCATTCGATTTTTTTATCGCAGTGTATGCAGTAAGGCCTGAGCATGCAAGCGAGGCTGCTGCATCGAGTTCAATGCCGCTTACCTTTGCTAGGAACTTAAAGTGTGGAACAAGAACGTATTCTGCATACCCGCCGTTTTGAAAGACACCAAGTGAGCGCGGAGTGTCACATAGATTGTCGTTTCCAACTCTACATGCAACGCATACTCCACAACCAATCCATGGGTACACTAAGACATTGTCACCAACGTTGAATCCCTGCACGGAATCGCCTATTTCTGCTATAGTACCCACGATTTCGTGTCCTGGAATTACTGGGAATTTGACACCCCTATCTGTTACTTTCATAAAGCCATCGCCTGTATCATATCCGCCCTCCCACAAATGTAGGTCGCTGTGACACACGCCTGCAGCCTTTACCTTAACTAGGACTTGGACGTCTTTTGGCTTGGGGGTTTCTACGTCACTGATTTCCAGAGCTTTTTGTGGCTCCATTATTCTTGCTGCCTTCAAGTAGGTTTACCTCCATACAATTACAATATAAGAGTTGACCGAGTACGGCAAAAAAGTAGAGCCTCATAGTATTATTAAACAAATTTCGAAATTTAGTTGTGAGCGACCCTAGAGTGGAAAACATCGCACAGGCACCAGTTAACATCCTCTTTAATCCAAACACCATAGCAAAAAAAGACGTCTGGGAGATAAATCTGATTCAGATTTTAGAAATACTCATCCACATTCTAAAAAAAGCAGACAAAAAAGATCTACGAGTTGCAGGTATGGCCGCATTATCGTCTTCGCTAATCCACAGGATGAAAGTAGAGCGAATCTTTGCACTGCAAAAGGCCGCAATGGAGAAAAAACCGTTGCGCGAACGCGCTGACTTGGACATCCAGTTACTCAACATACCATACAGACACGAGGCCACCTATCCAGTAACCTTAGAAGAGCTTCTTAATCTGCTTGAGAACCTCATAGGCACCATTGCAAACCCACGATCAAGGCGTGGCGGCCAGCTCAAGTTTGAGCCAGTCGAAGTACCCGACTTTAAGGATTATTTCGTATCGCTTGAAAACATCATAGGAAAATACGAGGATCTCATTCTAAGAAAGATAGAACCGCAAGGGTTTGGCTATCTTCAATCCATAATAGCTGATCTTGACACTACCGATTCCATTAGATGCTTTTTTGCCATCCTGTTTTTGGCAAGAGACCAAAAAGTCGACTTGGAGCAAGAAGGCGATGACATCAAAATCACCATTCTGCGGGAGGGTGCGGCATGAAGGTAGAAGACGACGTAGAGGCCACAGCCAGGCTCGAAGCGGCCCTTTACTCCGCCGGAAGACCTCTTTCGGTAGAAGAGCTCATCAAGGCATCAGGCACGGAGTCCAGAACCAAGACGCTTGCCCTCCTAGGCGCCATAGAGAAAAAGACCAAATCCGCCTTCAAGGCACTGGAGGTAACGACGCTGCCGGACGGTTCCTATGTATTTCAATTAAAGCCTGAATTCAATGAGGTCGTAAGGAGATTTGCTTCAAAGCCTATATTGGCAAAGGCCACACTAAAGACACTTTCATACATCGCATACATGCAACCAATTTCTTCAAAACAACTTGTCGAAACAAGAGGTAGCGGCGTATACTCACATCTCAAAGAACTCTCGCAGCTTGATTTCATAACTCATCAAAATGTCGGCAGACTCAAAATCTATACTACGACTTCGAAATTCCAAAAATATTTTGGCATCAGTGGAGATTCGGATATCTTAAAACAAATTTTGTTCAAGAAGATGAGAAAGTCAACGCCACAACCAGTGCCACAGATACCGCAACAAGCCTAGACAGCGAAGCATTGTGTGATTATTCGATAACAGTTGCGTTGTCTATAAATTAGAGTATTTTGAACCCAGATTGTGAAGCGAGCTATTGAGAACCTTGCAACAAGCAAGATAACTGGCGGAAGACGTGTTCCACTGAGGACAAGAAGAAAATATGAAATCGACAGATTCCCAAATGAAGCAGTAATGGGACAGCAAGTAACGGTTACAAGATCAGTTCGCGCAAATCATGTAAAGATCGGCCTCAAGACAATCGATTTTGTAAATCTTGCATTAGAAGGAGGCAAAGTCAAAAAATCAAAGATCCTCAAAGTTTTGGAAAATACAACAAACAACGATTATCAACGACGCGGCGTCATCTCAAAGGGCGCAGTTTTAGAAACAGAGGATGGCAAATGCCGTGTTGTCTCAAGACCAGGTCAGCACGGAACGGTAAATGCAGTTTTGATAAAGTGATTTGATTGAAAGATTACGAACATTTCGTAATCTGGTTGGATTACTTCAACAAGACACTGACAAAAAGAATGGGGCGACGACTTCCAAAAGACAAATGTGTTTTTGATCCATCACTCAAAGAATTAATCGACGCGACAAAAGAAGCTGGTTTTGAGCCAAAGGAGGCAGATGACAAAGTAAGATTCCCACGACGGGCCTATGTCCGCTCCGGATACATTGTGTTGCCAAAAGTTTCTCCTAAGACAAAAGTTCTTTACAAGATTTCTGAAAAACTCGTTGCCAAACGTGCAAAACAGTCGAAATAAAATTCGATCTAGCTAGTAGCTAAAGTAAAGTTGACAGAAGTCTATGATTAGTTCTGAATTGGTGTAGAAAATAATTGCAGGAGGTAGGGGAAATAATACACTTGGCCGGTAGTGGTCGAGTCATCATACGACTCAAAAGACCACTGGAGGAAGGCAACTTTGTTTGCGACAATACAGGCAGAAAAATTGCCAAGGTTACAGAACTCATAGGCCCCGTTAGTAGTCCATTTGCATCGGCGATCCCGATGACAAACAACATCAAAAAATACACTGGCAAAAAAGTGTATTTCCTTGACGAACCTGTGATAAAAGAAAAAACAAGGAAGAGAAAAAGATGAATGTCACAGAACTAGAAACATGCTGCCCAGAATGCAAATCATCTCTAGTTGATGACATGCAAAGTGGCGAAAGAATTTGTTCTATGTGCGGCATAGTCGTACTGGAACAACTGGCAGATTACGGTCCAGAATCAAAAAGCTCAAGCCTTGAAGAAAAGCTAAAAAACACAAGAGCAAGCGGTCAGACGACGTTCTCACAACATGATCTTGGAATCGCAACGGAGATCTCAATTTCCACAAAGGACTTTTCTGGAAAGACGATCAACTACCAAGTTGCAAACCAGATGCACAGTCTGCGCAAATGGCAACAGAGGGTGCGCGTTTCATCTCCAAGGGAGAGGAGACTCGCAAATGTTTTGTCAATGATTGGCTCAACATGCCAAAATCTCTCATTGCCAGACAATGTTTTAGAGACTGCATCAATGATCTACCGGAATCTTGACTCCCACATGGAAGTCAAAGGAAAATCCGTCGCATGTATTTCAGCCGCAACAATTTACATGGCGTGCAAACAATGCGATGTGGTAAGATCTCTAGAAGAGATCTGCGCCGGAACAGGATCAAACAAAGATCTTAAAATGAGAACTAAGCTTGCGGCAAAATACTACCGCATGCTCGTCATGGAGCTTGGCTCCGTGACTGCACCTGTCATAACCATGGACAAGTACATCTCCAAGATCTCGAATCTTACAAACACCGATGTTAGAGTTGAAAGATTAGCCTTGGAGATTGCAGAAAAGACAAAAGACATGAATGTAGCAGACGGAAAGGCGCCAAACGGCATTGCCTCCGCATATCTGTACATTGCCTCGATTCTTCTAGGCCAAAACGTCCTTCAACGCGATGTTTCAAGCGTCGCGGGAGTGACTGAGGTCACCATCAGAAACAGGTGTAAAGAGATTCTTACGTGTTACAAGCTGAAGCTAACGCTAAGACCTAGTTTTGCCAAAAACTAATCCCCCTTCTTTTTGTTTATTTTTCGGTTAGGATTAGCTAAAATTCGTCGGGGTTATATAGAGAAGACAAGACTTTGGAAAATATGGTAGTTCTAGAGATTATCGACCTCCACGTGCAAAGAGAAGGCAAACCAATTCTCAAAGGTGTCAATCTAAAGACAGGTCCTGGCGAAGTGCATGCAATCATGGGCCCAAACGGTTCAGGAAAAAGCACACTTGCATACACACTCTTGGGGCATCCAAAGTACGAAGTAACTCAAGGAAAGATCCTTTTTGATGGCGAGGACATTACAGAAGCTTCGACGGATGAGAGGGCAAAGAAAGGATTGTTCTTGGGGTTTCAGTACCCAACAGAAGTATCAGGTGTAGGTTATTCACATTTTCTGAGAACGTCTTACAACGCACTGAGTAAATCACTTGCAAGCAGCAACAGAGAAGTTTTCATCACAGTAAGAGAGTTTCAAAATTATCTCAAAAAGAATTTGCAGACGGTTGGCCTCAAAGATGAATTTTTATCAAGATATCTCAATGAAGGATTTTCTGGTGGTGAGAAGAAGAGATCCGAAGTATTACAAATGGCAGTACTCAAACCCAAAGTCTCAATTCTTGATGAACCAGATTCAGGACTCGATATTGACGCAGTGCAAGCAGTGGCAAAGGCAATAAGCGATGTATCAACACCAGATGCAACAATAATTGTAATTACTCACTATGCGAGAATTTTGAAGTTCCTCAAAAAGCTAGACTATGTCCACGTATTTGCACAAGGCAAAGTCCTAAAATCTGGCGATGCCAAACTTGCAGACGAACTTGAGCAAAAAGGCTATGACTGGGTAGTCAACGCCTAACTTCTAGTTGCTATACACAGTTCACGTAGAATTCAACAAGGATTTTGTAAGAGTTAACGGCACTGAAATCACGATTGGGATAAAATCAAAACCAATTCAAGGCGCAGCGAATAAAGAAATCATAAAAAAACTAGCCAAGCATTTTGGGGTGTCATCTGCTAGCGTACTCATAAGAGCTGGAAGTAGATCAAAAACCAAGACGGTTGAGATCAGCTAGGAAAATTGGATTTTGTGCCCTGTTTTTCTTGATGTTTTTTCTCTTTAGCTTCTAGCTCAAGGTATTCATTAAGACAGTACAAATCAAAGACTTTCTTCTTTTTTACTCGTGCTTCTGTAATGTACTTTTGAATATCTTCAACTAGCAGTCCCTGTGCTGCCAAGAATGCCTCATCTTCCTTTCCAAGTCTTTGATACGCATCCGCCTTTGCCATTGTGACTTCTTTGATGGTTTTATCTATTTTCTGGACACGATCATACAAGGATATTGCATCATCGTATTTTTGCAAGAATGCGAGTGTCACTGCCTTGTTCATAAGAGCTGTCGTATTATTTGGATTTAATTGGAGAGATCTGTCGTAGCATGCAATCGCGTCATCATGTCTGCCAAGCTCGTTTAATGAGAGACCCTTACTATCATGCACCCATTCGTCATTTGGATTTTTTTGTAAAAGTTTGTCTGCGCACAGGACAACATCTTGGTACCGCTTGAGACGTTCAAGAGCAAAGATCTTATTTTTCAAGGCATATTCGTCAGAGTCGTTGTGTTCAAGAACCACCTCACAGCAATACAACGCATCTTCGTATTTTCCAAGATGAAGAAATGCTGTTGCCATGTTTTGTAGCGCTACGAGGTCTTTTGGATCTTCTTCTAACATTTTTTTGCAAAACGCTACGATCTCGTCCCATTTTTTATCGTTGTATAGTCTCTTTATGACCTCGATTGGATTGCCAAGATAGCTCAATGTACTAACTTAAGGAAGGATTTGCCTCTTTTTAGCCTCTCGTACAATTCTATAGCAAAATGAAACACGATCACCTTGGCAAAGACTATGGCCGAAATTAACGCAATCGTAGTTTGTCCAAGGTATACCAAGTATGCAGTAACTCCAGCTGCAGTCATGACTTCAAGGGCGGTACAAGTACAAAACCACAGGAGTTTTTCTTTCACAGCACTAAGTACATAGCATTTTAGATAAAGATTCATTCAAGTTGTGAAAAATGTGATTATCGTTAAATATGGTTTAAAGAAAGAAAAGCCGTGTCAGAGCAGTCAAGAACATTTTTCAATTTCTCATTTTTCAAAGTGGACCCTAAATGGAGGTGGATGGCAGACCTAGCAAAAGAAGAATCTGCAAAAGAACTAGAGCAAGTAATTAGGAATTCAAAAGTAAAGTATAGGACTTATTCCACTTTAGGATTAAGAGATGATGCAGATTTTCTTTTCTGGTTTGCGGCAGAATCAGTAGAGGAGATACAAGGAATAATATCAAAGATTTACTCTACAGTATTCGGCAAATACATAGTGCCATCCCACACATATCTGTCGTCCACAAGGCCTTCCATTTACGCAAAGACTGGAAGAACACCATCGTTTGTTGAGGGGGCAGAGGCAAAAAAATACGTCATCGTTTACCCGTTCATTAAAACAAGAGAGTGGTATCTTTTGCCACTTGAAAAGCGAAAAGTCATGATGGATGAACACATCACAGTAGGTCACAAGTATCCACAAATAACTCTGAACACAACATACTCGTTTGGAATACATGATGAGGACTTTATGTTAGCATTTGAGACAGACGACCTACACACCTTTCAGGATTTAATCATGGAGCTCAGGGAAACACAGGTGTCACGCTATGTCCAGCAAGACACACCCATGATTGTCTGTGTAAACAAGGATATTATTCCGCTGATTACAAGTCTAGGATAAATGAACGCATTAAAGGAGTGGGCAACTGTTGTTCAGGCTTTGGAGGCAGGAGATCAGCTTGTGCTTTTGCGCAAAGGTGGAATTTTGGACGTTGTGTCAGGATTTGTGATAGAATCAAAAAAATTTCTGCTATTCCCTACCTTTGAGCATCAGAGTTTTGAAAACCTCAGACCACCATTTCATAAATATCTAAATTTTGTAAAAGAGTCAAAACCTCAAGATGGCACCAATAGGATTACATCCTATGCCGAAGTAATTGCCGAAGCTGACCTCACAGACGAGAACAAGATAAACAAATTATCAGAATTTCACATATGGAGTGACTCTTACATAAAGACCAGAATGGCTTGGATGCCACAAAAAGCAATCAAGGCCATTTTTCTTAAGACATACATTATTGATGAATTTGTGACCCCACTCAAATCAGAATATCATGGTTGCAAATCTTGGATAGACATAAATGCAAACATCGATTCCGGAAAGCCAGTACTAAGTGAATCAGAGTTGCATTCAAAGCTTCAGAAATTCAAGGAGATCGTAAATTGAAATACAGAACGTTAGGAAAAAGTGGCATTAGTGTCTCAGAGATCGGATTTGGTGCATGGACGATTGCCCTTGATTGGTGGGGCAAAAAGATCGAAGAAGACGAAGCGAAAAGGATGCTAAAGCGTGCTTACGATGTTGGAATCAACTTTTTTGAGACTGGAGATATGTATGGAAGAGGAAAAAGCGAAAAGTTGATTGGCGAAGTCTTCAAGGGAATGCGCAATGAGATAGTCATTTCAACTAAATATGGCTATGAATTCGAAGGGGTTCAACAAATAGGACACAGTGAGCTTCCACAAAGATTTGATCCTCTTTTTACTGAGCATGCGTTGAGAAACAGTTTGGCACGCCTTCAGACAGATCACATTGATGTGTATGGCCTGCACAACCCAAAGATGCACCACATAAGAGACGATGTCATATTTAACACCCTTGACAATAAGATCAACGAGGGAGTAATAGGCACATACCAAGTTGCGCTAGGCCCCGCTATTGGGTGGACGCAAGAAGGACTTGAAGCTATGAATCGCAAAAACGTCTCTGCGGTTCAGACAGTGTATAACATCTTAGAGCAAACTCCTGGCAACGAGCTTATCGAGGCGGCATCGAAAAAGAACGTCGGTATCTTGGTCAGAGTCCCAGACGCGTCAGGAATTCTTACAGGCAAGGTCACTGCGGACACAAAAATAGACGAAAAGGATCACCGTTCAGTACGTCGAGGCGAATGGATAAAGTCGGCATTGGAAAAAGTAGAACAGCTAAGGCCTATTGCAGAAAGAAATGATCTTAACATTACTGAGCTTGCAATCAAATTCATTCTCTCAAAGAATCCAGTGTCATCAGTTTTGCCAACAGTGATTAGTATCGACGAGATCGAACAGTTTGCTGCCATGTCCGATGGGAGATATCTAAACAGCAATGATATGGCAGAGATCGCAAGACTGTATGCTAGTTGGCCTCCTTACGAGCTAAAGGCCACAGCCCAAACTGCATAAAGCATATTTCCGCTTTGGAACCCCAAAACGAGATCAATTTCCGATTTAACTATAAACTAAGCATCACTACCAGATTGTGAAGAGTGGAAGTTGGCATGTTTGGTACCTATCCAGAAGATAAAGTAAACAAGGCATTTTTGGCATTTTGCATCGAAATAGTTTTGCTGAGAATGGGAAAACCACAGTATGAGAAGGTAGTTTCAAAGCTTGAAAAAGATTACAAATGTTTTCTACCAGATTGTGATAAAAATCCCGAATTTCTGAAAAGAACATTGCAAGACATTTTCGGTAATGCCTATGCTGACATCTTAAGTGAGATAAAAAAGGAACTTGGCGAAGTGGGCTCTAAAAAGTATTTTGTGGATTTCATAAAAACTATGGAAAAATAAGAGAATAATAAGATCACAGATGACGCAGAATTCAGTGATGCGTGTTTCACAGAACCAAGCACTGTTTGCATCCGTGGTCGCAGTGGCAATAATGTTCCTACTTGCAAACTATTTGGAGCAGGAAAAATACCCAATCATTAAAGACAGCTTATACTATACTGACATATTTTTCATCGTAGTTTCTCCACTTGCTATCGTGTTTGGTGCAATTCTTGTATACAGACATGGCACCACCGGTAGTCATTCCATTGCATGGATGCTGTTTTTGGCAGGCTCAATAGTCTGGTACGCAGCAGATCTGACCTATTATTATAACGCAGAGTATGTTGCGCAAGATAACAATACCTATCTAGTCGATTTTTTGTATTACTTTAGCTATTTTCTGTATTTTGGTTTCATGATATCTTATCTAAAGCCACGAAGAAAAATGATTTCAAAGAAGCTGATTGTTGCAGGTGCGATTATTTCCATTGGATTCATTGTTCCAAGTTTGTATTTTTTATCACAAAAGCCAGATGCCAATACCGAGACCACAATAAACCTGGTCTACCCGTTCCTCGACAGCATGATCTTCATTCCTGCATTTATTGCGCTGGTTTTGTTTTTCAGAGGATCAGTTAACTTCTTGTGGGTTACAATTACTCTAGGAATTGTCTTCATAGCAGTGGCAGATACTACTTTTTTGATTGAGCGGTGTCTGGAGATATTTTCCGCAAGTAGCATCGCCAATCTGTTTTTTGCATGGAAGTGGTTATTGTTCATATTTGGGGCATACAGCCACATCAGGATTTTTGGAGTTACAGAAGACAGACTTAAACAGTAATAGTCTCTTCCAAATTAAACTCATTTTCTACAAAATACTCTACGCGCGTCTTTTTGAACTCACGTGAGCTAAATAGAATTCTGTAATCATCTACTTTGATGTGCTTTTGAATGTCTTTTGCCATGTTTTCCGCCTCACCAATAGACTTGCAGTGTACCATCGAGAATACATTGTATGGCCAGTCCGCATAAACCGGTCGTTGATAGCAATGACTTATCTGAGGAAATGCGCCAAGCATTGCGCCCACTTCCTCGATGCGATGTTCAGGAACACGCCACACAATCATTCCGTTTGCGGTGAATCCTGCATCTCTGTGTCTTAGAATCGCGGCAAATCTTCGCATCACTCCTATTTCTTCATAATAGCGTAGTTTTTCAAATACGGCCTCTTCGGTCAGTCCAAGGCTTTGCGCTGCCGATAGGAAAGGCCTGTCCACTACAGCTAGATCTTTTTGCAGCTGACGTACAAACTCTTTGTCTTCTTCGGTTGGCACAAACTTGACTTCTTTGATTTTTTTCTTTTCTTCTGTTGGAGCTATTTCCTTCTTTTTGTCTTCTACCATTTCGAGTTTGACACCTATTTTGAAGAGCTTTATGGTTGGGAGAAGTCTGACTTTGTTGATCCCCGGCAATTTCATAAATTTGTCCACCTCTGTCTTTAGATCAGAGCCAGGAGGGGTTGCCAAAGTGAACCAGAGATTGTATTCATGGTTTCTCTCATAGTTGTGAGACACACCTGGATGGCGATTAATTTGGTTTGCCACTAGTTCGAGCTTGTCTGGATCTATTGCCATTGCAACAAGTGAGCTTTTGTAACCAAGTCTTCTTGTGTCAAAGATCGCAGATAGTTGTCTGATGATGCCAGAAGATTTTAGATTTGAAATTCTTTTTTTCATTTCGTCATGGCTGGTATGAAATCTGTTTGCTA
>JBFLWI010000019.1:0-21633 GCA_040757675.1 Thermoproteota archaeon
ATACCGGTTGCGGTGTTTGTGACAACCCATGCCGATACTGCAACTCCGTCTGCTGCAACTTCTGAACCTGCGTTGAATCCGAACCAGCCAAACCAGAGTATGCTTGCTCCGAGGACTACCATTGGGATGTTGTGTGGTTCCATTGGAACCTTGCCATACCCGAGTCTTCGTCCAAGGATTAGAGCTCCTGCCAGTGCGGAGAAGCCAGAAGTGATGTGGACTACTGTTCCTCCTGCAAAGTCAAGTGCTGCAGACGGTGCAAGATCTGGGTTCAGATCGAGTGATCCTCCTCCGATGAATCCTCCTCCCCAGACCCAGTGTGCTACTGGATCGTAGACGAAGGTGGCCCACAGAAGTATAAAGATCACAAAGGCGCTGAACTTGATTCTGTCAATCAGTCCTCCAACTATGAGTGCCGGCGTGATGATTGCAAAGGTTGCTTGGAACATAGCGAATAGCTGGTGCGGTATTGTTCCAGGCCAAATGGCACTGCATTTGACCTCCTCGCTTACCACGTACGGCGACCTAAGGGTGTAGTAGACCTGGTCTGTACATGCACTTGGCGAACCAAGCGGAGCTACATGGGACACCTTGTTGAATCCTACATAGTCTAGTGCTCCCATGAACTTGTTGGCATCTGTTGTGTTTGGACCAAACGCAAGCGTGTATCCCCATAATACCCACTGGACCGAGATTAGGCCCATGACTATCAAGGTCATGCCGATTACGTTTACTGCATTCTTTGATCTGGAAAGACCGCCATAGAAGAAGGCAACACCAGGGGTCATGAATAAGACCAGTGATGTTGCTGTAAGCATCCACGCGGTGTCACCGTTATCAATCATGCATGGTACAAACGAGCCAGAGCCAGGCTCTGTCTCATACCAACATTCATTGGGGTTGCCAGTGTCGATTCCGGTTCCCCTTGTTACGTAGCCATCCATGCCATCTTCGATTTGTTGTGCGTAGGCAGTGGACAGCACACCTGTAGCTGTTGCGGCAACTGCTATCACAAGTAATAGAGCATACTTGTGATTCCTGTTCCTCATTGCACGTTTGAAAAGGTGAAAATTATTTAAGGATAGAGAAATTTCGACTCGAAAAAATGTAAATTGTTAAATAGACATATTCTAAGATAATAACATAAAATCAAAGAATTATGTTACTACTGAGGCAGGGTTGACGAGACTTGGTATCTTTGAGACATTCAAGACAAAAGACGATCTTACAGGCGAGGCACTTCGCCAGCGCGCCATAATTATGAGTCTTGCAACTCAGAGTAATCCGGCGCAGACCACGAGGACTGCAATAGCACAACGAATTGCACAGGACAGCGGAACAGTCTGGAAAAACATCTACTCCGGAATATTTCGCGACCTCGATGAGATCTTGATTCCGCTTGGAATTGTGGAAGAAGCCGGGAGACTCCCGCTAAAGCGTGGCCCAAAAGCACTGCAGGAAAAGGGTGTCCCATACTATCAGCTTACAAACAAGGGGCTCTTGGTCGCACTTGCGATAGACGAGATTATTGGCCGGGAAAAGATTCTGGAGAGATTTTTTGCTCAATACAAGGACATAGACGGCGAGTTTGTAGAACAGATCGAGATCCTAGCAAAGTTTGCCTCGCGTTTTGTGTTTTCTCTGTTCAAGAGTTACGTTAGGGCTTATTGCGATGGCAAACTCGAAGATCTGCTGCCTTTTGACAAAAGACGCTTCCTCCAAGTATCAGACGAGTTTATCTTAATCCAAAAAGAGTTCCTTGAAAGCTTCATTGAGATGTCAAAGTCGGAAAAAGAAAAAACACTCGGTTTTCTCAAAAGTGTCGGCTGAAGTTACAAAAATCTCCAAACATTAAAATCCGTTGCAAATTGGAGCCAGATTAATGGGTTCTGGTGGCTCACAAAGGGTTTTTGCCTCTGTCAAGTCGTACAGCCAGAGAGGCAAGCTGCTCTCAAAGGCAGAATTGCAGACTTTGGCAGAATCACGCGATCTGGATGAGCTCATAACAAGGATAAAGAACACCAAGTACGCAGACGCCGTCTCAAAGATAAACAAGCCGTTTACCGCAGCAAAGATCGAGTCCGCTCTCAGAAGCGAGCTTGCAGACATACACTATTCCATTTCAAAAACAGCAGGACGATCCGCAGTTCTTGACGCGTACTATCTCAAGTTCATAATTTCCAATCTGAAGATGATTCTAAAGGGTAAGGCGCTAAACAAATCTCAAGAGGAAATAGAGCAGCACCTCAATTTGCACGCAGAAGAGCTCATTGGCCAGCGCGACATCGTCCTCAAGGCTCTCGTCTCAAAGGATTTGGAAGAGGCAGTAGCCAGCTTAAGCACGATCGAGTTTGGTGAGGAGATGGCAAAGGCAGTCACCATATACAACGACAAAAAGAACATCCAAGTCTTTGATGTCTTTTTGGACAAGATCCTGTACCAGCAACTTGGACGCGCAGTAAGAAACACCAGAGACAGAGAGCTCATCAGACTCGTTGGAATGGATATTGATTTTTACAACATACTTTCGATTCTACGTGGCAAATTCTGGGGGCTGGACGAAGAGCAGATACAGCACTTGATAGTTACGCATACGCCGAGCATACCGCGTGACCTTCTAGGAAAGATGATCTCGTCTGATTCAGTAAAAAGCATCTTTGACGAGCTTGCTGCAACAAGATACCGCGAGTTGGTTCCACAGACAGAAGACGAAATCGAGGCTATCTCAAAGTTTGAGCACTCTTTTGAGATGGCAATCTACAAAGCGGTAAACAGGTCGTTTACCAAAATGTTCAACTTTTCCACCATAGTAGGGATCACAAAGCTTACTGCTTACGAGGTAAGAAACATTGCAGCAATCGCATTTGCAGTAGAACAAAAGATCCCTCCCCAGACTACAATGTCTAGGCTGATAGTTGAGCGGGAATGATTCAATAAATATATGGAAGTAGCCGCCAAAGGCCATAAATGATAAAGCTTCACAAAAAAAAGACCGAGATCACAACTGAGACACTTGTAAATGCGGTCTGGGTGAGTACGTTCTTGGCTCTGATCCTAACGTTGCCTGCGCTGAGTCTGTTTTTGGGTATTTACTTTACCACTTCAAACCTTGTAGTTGGCGCAGTAGTTGGGTTTGGTTTGCATTTTGTCACACTCGCATTCACTGATAGAATCTCTAGATTTTTGACGGGGCTCTTAAGTTAGGTGATGTTGCGTCATGATGGGTGACAGAGACTATCGCAGAATCATCAGTGCAGCAGCAGACGCGCTAGCAAAGGAAACAGGTTTTGAAGTCCCAAATCCTGCAGACAATAAGACGATCTTTTTGCACGAAGTGGTCAGATGTTTGAGAAGGTCGTATTTTGACAGATTTGACAAGCGCGAGCAGGCAGACAAGAGCTTTATGGAGATGGTTGGCGGCCTCATAAGGAAGCTGCCTTATGGCGCAAAAGCAAGCGAGTTTGCAATCGAAGACATCAAGCTCAAGGGCCAAGCAGACATGATAGTAGATGACATAGTCTTGATTTTCAAAAAGGCCTCAACGCAGCCTGAGACCCCGGATGCCTCAGACGTGCTGTACATAAATGCGTGCATGTGGATCTATAACAAAACCGATGGCGTCATAGTGTACCTGACTGACGAAAAAGAATCTTCCTTTGTCGTAATGCGTGACAAAAAGATGTTTGAGGAGACAATAAGGAGGGTTCGTGTCTTTTCCAATCTGATAGCTGAAAAAAAATCGCCCATTTTGGAGCCATCTGCAGAATGCTCTTGGTGTCAGTATTACGAGCGGTGTTACATCAAAAAGCATGAAGGAAAACAGTTTTCACTTACAGAACTATTCGGCCAGAAAAAGTAGCTTTAACAGTAGCTAAAAAGAAGTAAAAAAAGATCTTTTGATCTTATTCTAGTGGTTCGGGGTGTCCCTTGCCTCGTAGTGCAAACAACACTACAGCTAGCGCAATTGCCACGCCGATAGCTGAGCCATATGCTGCCAATGATGCTTCTGCCATTTGCTTGCAATCTACCCTCAAATCTTATATAATTTTTCCAAAATTTTTTTTATATAGGCAAAATATCATAATTTTACTATTTTATGATACAGTAGAGTGACCTTTGAGTTCTGCAAAGGCAGAATCCAGTTCTTCAAGTTCGTCGTTGAAGAGATCTGCCATTTCTTTGAGGAGTAGCTTTTGTTGTTGTGACTCTCTTGTTTCCGCCCTGATTCTCTGGGTGATTTTTTCGAGTTGTGGGATTTTCTGGTTTAGTACAGTAGTAAGTTCGATTAGGAATGTCTCATATTGTTTTAGATCTTTTGCGATTGTCGAGTCTGATTTTTTTAGCTCTTCTGCGTCCCCATCGTCTACAAATTCTGCAAGCCTGCCTCTCAGCACCCTAAGTTTTGTCTCAGTCTCTGATAGCTTTTTGAGGTTGCCGTCAAAGGAGATTTTAGCATCCTGCAGCTCGATTCGGCCCAGCTCATCGCTTAGGTAGTTGGTCATTTTCTTTACCAGCTGTCCTTGTTTGTGGGCCTGTTGTTGTTGGGAGACGACTTCGTCTTTGAGCTTCTGTAGTGTCTGGAGTTCTGTGTTTAGCGACTTGGCTAGGTTGAACAGATACTCTGCTGCGTGGGTCAGATTGTCCACCGAGTAAGGGCTGAGCATATTTGATCTGCACTCAAAATGTAAACTAAAGCTGTGTTTGTTTGATGTGAACAGGCTAATGCGTGAACTCGAAGGGGATGATGTTTTCTTGGCCGCTTGTCATGGAGCTCAAATTAAAGTAGACTTCGCCCTTGATCAGCCACTGGATTTCGTCGTTTGTCAGAGCAGTCCAGAATTCGGGATCTGTACCGGTGTTTTTGATAGTGAATGTGTCTCCGAGTATCTGCGGCTTGTCCCTCAGAATTGTAAAGTAGTTGGAGCTGTCTATTGCGCCCTCTGCCCTCTCGCCTATTTGGCCTACAAATATGCGCTTTCCATCGTCGTAGAGCTCGTATTTGATTATCTGGAGTATGACTGATTTGTAGTTGGGGTTGGTTATCTTAAAGTCGATCTGCATTTGTGCCTCTTCTTCGGTTATGGAAAGGACTGATAGCTTGGCAAGCTCTACTTTGATTGGAATTACCTTGATTGGGGACGATGAGATCTTTCCGAATCCGTCTTCTGTGACATCATTAATAATTTGGGAGCCAGAAAATCCAATGAATCCAATTACCCCTGCAAGGCCTGCTGCAATTGCAACAAGTATTATTTTAGAGTTCAACAACTAGATTGCGTTTTTCTGTATCATAAATGTTGAGAAATTGATTTTGGAACTAAACCTTATAGTGAGATTTGCTTTGAGATAATTAGTTGCAATACTTTCAGGCAATCAAGATAGGGAAAGAGCGTGCGGCAAAATCACAAATGACACTGTTTAAGCTTGGCGGCTTTGCGATGCTGACTCTGACTACAAAGAAAAAAGACGGCCAGTTCGTTCCAGTGGGTGAAGAGGACCTGGTTGCAATAATAAAAACTGCCGACGGCTATGTCACTATTTTAGTCGATGAGGAGGGATATACAAAGGCCCAATCAAAGCCCTTGCAGAAAGAGGCCGCACTAGATATTTTCAAAAAAGCAATCGAGTCTGGGATCAAAGAGTATCCAGGCGACAAAGTGGAGATCTGGACAGACCAGTACCCAACCGTACAAAATGAGTTAGGGTAGCACTATTTCGGTACCAACTGGTTGGCCCTTGATTGCCTTTTCGATCGTAGAAATGTCTGCCTTGATTACGCGAGTCTTGATTTTTGAGCGTTCTATGACTTTGAGTGCAACTATATCCATTAGGTCGTAACCGCCGGCAACAGAGTTCTCGCGCACTAGAAGGCTGCGCAGATTCTTCAATTCTATTCGCTTGAACTTTTTTGCCTTGGGGTTTTTGTTTGGGTCTGAATCATATATGCCGTCGACGTCTGTTGCGTTCAAAAATTCCGCTGCCTGTACCTTTTCAGCAATGAGTGCCGCCGTGCCATTTGTGCTCTGCCCGGGGTGGAGGCCGCCCGTTACCACGATGAGGCCGCTGTCTACTGCGTGTCTTACCTCTGTGAGTGTAGTTGGTGGGTGCGGATACGCCTTGCCTTTGAGGGCGTAGATGAGAAGCTTTGCGTTAAGTCTGGAGACTTCGATGCCAAGCTCATCGAGTGTGGATTCGTCCGCCCCGGAGGATCTTGCATGTGAGATGTAATGTCTTGCGATTTTTCCTCCCCCGGCAATCACGATGGGCTGGCAGATCTTGCTTATTTTGACGAGGAATGTTGCATAGTCCTTTAGGATCTTAGTGCTGTTGTCAAGGCCAAAGATCTGTCCGGACAGTTTTATGACTATGCGTTTTTTCATTCTATTCACCAAGAATCGATTTTGCTGCAATTTCAACTTTTTTTCTGTGTTTTTGTGTGGCGTATATTCGAAGTATGTTCATCGAGTCGGCCATCGAGGATACGACAGGTATTTTGGAAAAGGGGATCTCGTGGGCTGAATGTTTTGTACCTTCGATGAGAATTATTGATTTTGTTTTTTCTTTTGAGGGTGTCAGAGGGAGCGAAGAGGTAGTTGATGTGTCTGCAAATATTTCGACTTTGTCAAGCTTTGCCTTGCTTGCAATTATGTCTCTGAGACGATCTTGTGATTTTTCGAATTTGCCTGTCATGATCTTCTCAAAGACGCATTTTAGCAACCGTCTGTCTTGGTAGTCCTGTGCAAACTGTTTTGCCCGCCTCAGCTCGGCCGTATGGGGTGTTAAGCCGAGAATTTGCGAGACCACAAACTCGTCAGTCATCTTGACATAATCGTCTAAATTCAGCGTGGTAAAGCCGCATTCGTCGTCTGCAAGACGTATTGCTTCAAGCATCATTACTTCGGCTGAGCGCACAGTTTTGTGAAAGTAAACTGCCTTGAACATCTGGTATCTGGACAGTATCATGGATTCAAACGAGTACAGGGCCGAGCGGTCAAGTGCGAGTTTGCTTTTGTATACGTCAAGAGAGCGAATGATTCTTTGATGGTCAATTTTGGCATGCTCTGCGCCAGTGAAATATCCGTCGCGTTGCAGATAGTCCATCATGTCTGCCGAAAGTGAGCCGGAGATTATCTCGTTGACGAATCGGTATTTTGAATCGCCAAAGGCAAGTTTGGTTACATGTTTTTTGTTGACTCCGCTCTTGTCAAGGATGTCACCTATTTCCGAATGCAGAATAATTTGTTTCCCAATCTCCTCGTGTGAAATCTTCTTTTTTGTCTGAAGTACTTCTTCGAAGAGGTGCGAGAAAGGCCCGTGTCCTACGTCGTGGAGCAGCGCCGCAAGTCTGATGTCTTGGATTTGTTCTGAGCTTAGCAGGCCTTTTTCCTTTAGGGCATTAGATGCCTGTCCTGCAACATGCATTACGCCAAGTGAGTGTTCAAATCTTGAGTGCTGCGCTCCAGGATAGGTAAGGTGCGCCCCTGACAGCTGCCGAATTCGCCGGAGTCTTTGAAAGATTGGTGAGTCTATTATTTTTCGTTCTGCATCATAGACTCGAATAAAGTTGTGGATTGGATCTACGATGTCAAGGAACTGTTTTGTCATAGCTTTGCAAGTTTGCTTGAGAGTACCTTCATTATGTCTTGGTGAACTTGATCTTTTGTTTGCGATGCATCAATTACCTTCCATCCAAACTTCTTTGCCAAAGTTTTGTATGTTTTTGAAATTTTTTTGAGAAATTCGGTATTTTTTTCGAATCTATCACGCTTTGTCTTTTTGCGCAAAAATGAGACTTTTTGTGGTACATCAAGCACTATTACAAGGTCTGCTTTTGGAAGTCCCTTGTCTAGGCTCTGCAGCCAGTTCAGATTCAGGCCGTTTGCCACGCCATATACCAGATTTGATTGGTAGTATCTGTTCATGATGATGACGGAATTTTTTTGATGTGCTTGCTGGATTTCTGTGAGTTTTTCCCACCTGTTTGCTGCCAAAAGACAGTGAATCACCTGAGGTGGAAACTTTCTTTTGCCATGCAGAAACTTGTTGATCTCTTGTCCCAGTGGCGTGGTATAATCGGGAAAGCTAAAGATCTTTGTTTTTATCTTGTTTTTTCTGAGCGCATTTGCCAAAAGCTGTGACTGTGTTTTTTTTCCTGCCTGATCAGCGCCCTCAATTACAATAATCATTTAATGTATTGGGTTTGGTCATTGTTATTAAAAATCTATCAAGACTTTTAATTAAGAATGCTAAATTAGACATAATGGGCATAGTAAGATACATGGCAAAAGAATTGATAAAGGAAATAGGCAACAAGTCACGAGAGTTTTACGAGTTTGTATTGCCGCCAATTGACATGTATGCAGACGGTGATTCTCTAATGGTTGTTATTGACCTCCCCGGCTTTGAAAAAAAAGACATCAAACTCACCTTGCATAGAAACATCCTCTCAGTCAAGGCCGAAAAACAAGAACAACAAAAAGGAGAAGTTGTTTGCAAACAGAGACCAAACATCATAGACAAAAAGATTCTGCTACCCATACATGTCAAAGAAGGCGAAGATGCCGTAAGCTCTGCCAAGTTTGCTCATGGAGTACTCACTGTCAAGATCCCAATGGTACAAAAAGGAAAACAAATCTCCATAGAGTGATTATCTCTTTCTGAATATTGCGAATATTCCCATCACAACGAGCGAGCCAATCATTCCGCCAACTCCAGCTGTTTCGTTTGATGAATAGATGAGAGCAGATCCAATAAAGATGGCAGAAGAAAGAATGCTTCCTGCTAAGAGCGTATTGGTTTTTGGTTTTGCATTTAGGAGTTGAAGGGATCGATTTTCTTCGAGGAATTTTTTGAGCTCTGGCGCAATAGAGATTGTAGCATCAATAGATTTTGCAAATCTTGTAAATGAATACTTGAGCTCTTCAATGTATGCATCTTTGATTAGTTGTTCTTCTTCTAGAATTTGTTTTAGTACCTTGACGAATTTGAAATCAACTTTGTGCGTTTTGTAAATCCCTTCTATGATCGAGCTCATTCTTAGATAGAGCGCTAGATTTTTTGGTAATATGAATGGAAATTTGGACATCGTCTTGTTTGCCAGTTCTAAGAGTGCACGAACCTCCATTTCGTCTGGCTTTTTTCCGTGCATCGTACGGATGGATAAGTCTATTCCCTGTTCTATTACCGAGCGGTTAAAGTCGGAAGTCAGCATTCCAAGCTCACTCATTGCGTTTACGGTTCTTGGGGGGTCTTTTTCCACAAGCGCCAAATAGAGACGCACCAACCTCATTCTGGTCTCATTGTCAATTCTGCCTACCATCCCAAAGTCGTACAGGATCAGCGAGCCGTCATCGGCAATCGAGATGTTTCCTGGGTGAGGATCTGCATGGAATATCGAGTCGCGCAGAAGCATCGTAAAGAAGACTTTGTGTACATCGATCACAATTTTTTGTCTGTCGATTCCTTTGTCGTCAAGCTCCTCGACGTTTGTTATCTTGATTCCTGGAATGTACTCCAAGGTCAGAACATCTTTTGTGGTGTGGTCGTCAAAAACTTGGGGCACTATGACATTGTCATGACGCATCAGATTTTTTTTGATGGTCTTTAGGTTGGCCGATTCCTTTGTGTAATCAAGTTCTTCGTGAATAGTTTCTATGAATTGTGTAAGCATCGCTTGTGCAGAAAATCTCAGATTCGGATCCACAAATCTCATCGCCAGCGGTAGGACCTTTTTTAGAACCTTGATGTCTTCTTCGATTACTTGTTCGATGCCTGGTCGCTTTACTTTGACTATGACGTCTTTTTGTTGGATTTTTGCTCGATATACCTGTCCCAGGGATGCACCAGATAGTGGCTTTGTCTCAATGAATGTAAAGGCTTGATCCAGGGGGCCTAATTCTCTTTCCAGTATTGGTTTTACTTGCTCAAAGGGGGCTGCTGGGACATCGTCTTGAAGCTTTGCAAGCTCTTCCATGTATGGTTGGGGCAAAATATCAGCCCTAGATGAAAGCCACTGTCCAAGTTTTATGTAAACTGGCCCTAAAGACACAAAAGTGTCAAGAACTTTTCTTGCATTTTTTGAAAATTTATCATAATCTACATTTTTTCCTTCGGTTTTTACCCACTCGCGTCTATCACGTCGTAGTGCAATTATGAGTGGTACGAGCTTGAAGAGAACTTTGAGGGTGTGGGCAGTAGTCATGGTGCCTCCTTATTGGCCCTTGGCTTTTTTTGCAAGCTGATAACCAACGTAGCCGATTACAAGTGATGACACTATTCCTGCTGCAGCTGCAATCTGTTTGTCCAATTTCGTTTTTTTGCTTTTGTTATACAGATATGATGCTACTTTTGCACCACCCACTGCACCACTTGCAAGGCCTACCAACACTTCTTGTGCGTCAAAGATCAGATGACCCACTGGATCTTTGAGTGGGTCCACTCTGTCAGTGTGCACAAGGTATTTGTCATTATACTCCCGTATGTGCAAGTTACCATACCTAAATTGTCTGATTGCGCCGTTTCTGTGTCCCAATTTGGTTTCTTTTGCAGCATCAAGCATGAACGGTCGCAGTTCCTTTGGGATTTCAATTTCATCCCCCTGCATGAATGGGAATCTCCGTTATGTGATATAATTTATTTGGTTTTGAGATACTTAACTTTGAATACGGAGAACGGTATTATTTATTGTGAAAAAACTGTTTGTCTTTTGCTTGTTGGAATTTTCTTTTTGGCATGGTTTTTACGTAGTATCCGCAGACTGTGACGAATTTTCCTTGAATTACGATTTTGCTTTGGTTTGCTCAAAGACAAGAGTGTAGATACTGCTAAATCAAAAGAAACGATATTCTTGAGACTCGACATGAGAAATCCGTTCAATGAGAATGACCCAATTGTATTTGTTGGCAAAGATCTAAGCGGTGCAGATCTGTCAGGTGCTAATCTGGAAGGTGCCGGCATTTGGGCAGTAAATCTCAACCATTGCAGAAATCACCATTATGTGAGTAGGCATTAACTTGTAGCAGGAACTTCCTTCTTTCTTTTCTTTTTGTAGATAACAAAACCTGCCGCTGCAGCTGCTACGCCAAGTATGATAGGCATGTAGTCTGTCACAGTAGGCTCTGGCTTTTTGGTTGTGTCTTGGAGGGTGACGGTGGTGTCATAATTTATGAGATGCTCCTTTCGTAAGTCGTCTTTGTATCTTACTATGATTCGGATATCGTGATCGCCGAATCTTGGCTCACCCTCAAATTCCACCGGTATGTTAAACGGAACTGGTGAGTCTATCTCTATTTCGTCGATGAATTGCGTTACTTTTTTTATGTTAGAGCCATCACGGGGTTCCAGAGTCACAAAGGCAAAAAGTGCGTTGGTGTTTCCTTCGTTTATCACCTCACCAATTATGGTCTGCCTGCCAGAAAGATCGATCACGCCGACATTGTAGATTCTTGCGTCAATTAGGCCATGTATGTAAAAGTCCACCGTTCGGTTGTCTGTGATTTTGTCGCCGTGCGCATTAAAGTAGGTTATCTGGAGTGGTGTGTGCAACGTTTCGGTGCGTACATTTTCTGGTACGTACACGTTAAATGTAAATTTTTTTGATGATTTTGGATCAATCGTTCCTATATCCCACTCATTTTGATCAAAGACGACACTTTCTACATTTGTGATGGGGTTTGCAGTAGCAGAGACTGATGTCTGAGTGTTTTGTAGTACGATCTTTACGTTGGATAGTGGTGCAGTGCCTGTGTTAGATATCTCTACTGTGACATCGTTGTTATTGATCGACGCCAAAAATGGATTTAGCGCTTTGAGGTTGAGGACACTTTCTCCAGTCACTTTGAATTTGAAATCGTGAAATGACGTTCTCTGTCCTGCTTCTCTGAGTCTAGAGTAATCAAGCTTTACAGTAGCAGGATATTGTTGTATTGGAATGTTTTTGTCAATGTTAACAAAAAATGTCAGAGAAAAATGCTTGCCAGCAAGAGCTTCTGCATCGCTGTCCGCTAGAATAAGTGCGCCTTTCCCATCAGATGGAGAAAATCCGATAGGCATTTGCAGTTGTCCCTTTATTCCTGTGATGTCTTGTGAACCAATGTTTGCAAACACCACAGTAAATGGAACATTTTTGTCTCCTGGTGTCACTTCGATTTTCTCGTCAAGTGTTCCAAAATAGGCATCAAGGAACTTGATGTCTTGGAACTGTCTTTCAAATGGGGAATCTCCTTTGCCAAGCTGTGCCCAGACATCCGATGCGACAAACTGTGCTGCAAAGAGGAGCATTATTGTAAGTACTATGAATTTCATATCGCAACCTCCATTTTGTGGGGCATGTCTTCTCCTTCAAATGCCCGGCCGTCCTTGATTGTTATGACTCGATCTACTTCGCCAAATTGGTACCTGTCGTGTGTGACTACGATGAATGTTTGATTGAGTTTTTTTGCCATTGACTTCATGAGTTGGATTGTAGTTTCGGCTGTGACTGAATCCAGGTTTCCTGTCGGTTCGTCTGCCAGAACTATTGCCGGTTTGTTGACAAGACCTCGTGCTATGGCGGCCCTTTGGGCCTGACCTCCTGAGATTTTGTTTGCTCGCTTGTGCATTTGGCTTTCAAGGCCCACACCTTTTAGCAGGTTTATGGCATCCTGCCTTGCAGTCTGGATGTTTCCTTGTATGTTTCGTGGCAATATTACGTTCTCAAGAACCGTAAGATCAGCTAAGAGATTTGAAAATTGGAAGATAAAGCCCAGTTTAGAGTTCCTAAATGCCGATACTTGGTTGTCCGAAAGTTTCGTGGTGTTTATGTTGTCTATGTATATCTGTCCACTTGTTGGCTTGTCAAGCAGGCCGATCATGTTTAGCAGTGTTGATTTTCCGGATCCAGAACTGCCCACAATGAGAAGGAACTCCCCCCTTTTAACTGAAAACGAAACATCGATTAATGCGCGGACTTGGGTCTCGCCTTCACCGTAGATTTTATTGAGATTCTTTACTTCTAAGACGAAATCAGACATATCTCATTGCCTCCACTGGTTGAAGTTTTGTTGCTTTGAATGCGGGATAAATCGAAGCTGCAACGGCAAGTGCAAAGGCAGTCACTGCTGTCTGGATAATTTTTGGCCAGTCGTAGCTTACCTCCAGCGGGATGCTTCCCTGAAATGTCATTTTGGTCTCTTTTGCGTAAAAGGTATAGGTAAGACCGAGTGCAGTTCCTACGCTTGCACCTAGTGCACCAATCATCATTCCTTGTATAATGAAGAGCACAAGAATGTCCTTTCTTTTTGCACCTATTGCGCGCATGATTCCAACTTCACGAGTCTTGCTTGAAACAAGCATCATTTGGATCGTGACTACTGCAAATGCTGAAGACATCATACCAAAGTACCCTATCATGTTGATCATGGCGATTCCAGATCTAAATCCACGCAGTGCGTCCTCTGCAGATTCCTCTATTGTCTCAGCAATAAAATCATCATTTGGAAATGATTGCAAAAAGAACTCCTTAACATCGAGTGCTCTTTTCGGATCGTTTAATTTTACTATGATTTGTCCTGTCTCTCCGTCTCTGTCCAGCATGTCACGTAATGTGTCTATATGCATGATGACGCTGGTATCAAGTCCTTGACCACCTGGGGAGCTAACAATTCCGGTAACAACAAAGTTCCTTAATTGATCAACCCCGTGCCTGTCTGTTATTTTGATTCTAAGATTGTCACCAACTCTAATGTCGCCAAGATCTCTGGCAACTGATGATCCCACCACAATTGAGTTTCTAGAAAACACATACTGACCCTCAATTACTGTCTGGTGTACTGTGGAAACTCTAGTGTCGCGGAATGGATCAACTCCGACTACCGGTACACGGAACTCCTCGATTCTTTTACCACTTTTTGTCACGTTAATTGACGCAGAAGAGTCTACACGGGGAGCAGCAGCTTCCACATAGGGAATTCGCTCAAACCAGTTGACCAAAAAAATGTCAGATTTTGTGATAAAATTTTCTTCGTCTGTTACTCTGACGTCGCCAAACCTGTAGCTTGAGAGGTCTCTGACTATTGCGTCATACAATCCCTGAAATATTACAAAGTTTACATGAATTACTAGGATTCCTATGGATACGGCCAAAACCGCGCCTATGAGACTTCCTTTTTTGTTTGCAAGCATCCTTTTGGCAAGATGAACGCGGTAGTCCACGATATAACAAAAAGAGTCTGATATTTAATGTATAACGTGTTTATTACGTATATTCTAGACATTTTTATTAGTGAATAGTATTATTTAATAAGAAAGTACGCGCTAGCACTAGCAAATTGGACAAATTAGACCTCAAAATCCTAAGCGCATTACTTGATAACTGCAGAGAATCAGACAGGCAAATTGGAAGCAAAATCGGGATTTCCGGCGCTTCAGTAAAATCAAGAATAGAAAAAATGATCAAAAACAAAACAATAGTGAATTTTGCGCTAAAGATAGAGCCGCCGGTTTTAGGTTACAATGTTTTGTACATTGTGACTGCTGGACAAGACATAGACGAGATTCTCAAACAAGTAGAGCTCATTGGAGAGCCGTTCTTTGTAGTGCCCTGCGTGGGTGGAATTACTGTTTGTGCAATAGTTGTAAAAGAAAACGTGCTGCAAAAAATCGAGCTTGCAAAAAATCTGATGCGTGAGGTACGAATTCTTTCAATATTTGAAGCAGAAAATCCTGGAATTAGATCGGATCTTACCAAGACTGATCTGGAGATAATCAATCATCTTTTGAAAAACCCGCGTACAAGAATCGATGAGCTGTCAAAAAAGACAAACTTTTCAACAAAGACGATTGCAAGATCATTAAAAAAGCTGCAAAACGACGAAGCTATTCAGTTTACCTTAATTTATGATCCTGTAAAATTTGGCCAGTATATTCCGTTTGCAGTGTTGGTATGGGTTCAAGGCAGCATGCAAGAAACACTCAAGCAACTTAATAAAGAATTTTCGTTCTCTTTTTTACAAAAGCCATTTCTTGCAAAAAACCAAATTGTTTTGTTTTTGCATAGTGACAATATTTTTGAGCTTGACAACATAACACAACAAATAAGACAAGTAAAAGGAGTTGCCAGCGCAGACCTCTTTATCCCAAAGAAAATTGCGTTTCCACAAAGGTGGGTAGCTAATGCTATCAAGGCTGCCAGAGCATCCACAAGACTCCACTTGGTATATCAAACACATTAAATAACATCTCCAAGTAGAACAGCAAATGAAAAAGAAAACCATCTATGATGGCAAGATTCTAGGCCTCAGTATTTACGACATTACTGTGCGAGGTAGAAAGATAAAGCGTGAAATAGTAGAGCACCGCGGCGCTGCCGCGATTTTGGCATTTGATGAGAATGGGAAGGTAATCCTTGTAAAACAGCATAGATTCGGACACGGCTACATCCTAGAGGTTCCTGCAGGCACGCTTGATAAAGGAGAAAGCCCAAAACGCTGCGCATTTCGCGAAATTCAGGAGGAAACTGGCTATAGAGCCACCAGACTTACGCATCTTCTTACGTACTATCCGTCTGTCGGCTACAATAAAGAGGCTATTCACTGTTTTGTAGCAAAAGGGCTCAAAAAAGTAAGTGACCAAGTATTGGATGAAGATGAAATAATGTCTGTAGTCAAAATTGATCTAAAGAAACTCATCGGTATGATTAAGGCAGGCAAGATAATCGATTCGAAAACTATTTGTGCTGTTCTTACATATGCTGCAAAAAACAAACTTCTCTAATTGTATATTGGTTTTACCAGATCTGCAATGTCTACCCATGATTTGGATACGCCTTCAAACATGTAAATTAGATCCAGTAAATCAATTTGTAATTGGTTTGTTTGTTCGATGGAAGAACGAATATCTGATATTTTTTTCTGAAATTTTCTATGTGTTGCTATAGCATCAATTGCGAGCCTGCGGTTTTGCTCTATGAATGCGTCAATAGATTTCTGATGGATCAGCTCGATGTCTTTTGTCAGCTCGTATATTTTTCGTAATTCATTTTTTGAAAGCTTTGAGTTTGAAATAGAGTTTGCAATTTCGACTAGTGTATCACTTGATGTCTCCATGATGTTTGCGGCGATTCTGTAGTCGATGACGTCAATATTTTTTAGATTAAACATTGATGCAAGTCTTTTGTCGTTTATGGTGCTTCGAATCAGCCTCACCAAAAGAAAATACTGTCTGTCTACCTCATCATCACGGTTTGAGAGTGTCTGGAGGTTTGATTTGTCGCCTGTGCTCAGTGCAAGCGAGATATCGTTGAACATTCCAAGTGAGATGGAGCTGATTCGCTTTAGGATCTTTTGCGGGTTCAGTGTTGCCGCATCCAAAAGAAACTGCACATTTACGTTTGAAGAGTCTTCTTCGACTATCTCCATTCCTACAAGGCGTCGCATCGAATTTCTGATTTTTTCACGATCCTCAATTGGGATGCTTGTTTTTCCTTTGATCCTAATTATGTCGTACCCAAGAAGATAAGCTCCGATTATGTCTGCAACGATGTTTTCTTCCTGTGGAAGTGGATACGAGATTATTACTTCTTTTGAGGGACGCTCTGCCTCTTTTACTGTAATTGAGACGGTGTTGTCTGATGTTTCCAGTTCTACTTCTGCGCTTTTGTTTAGGTTATTTGCCTCAACCCATTCTTTTGGTAGTGAGACTAGGATGCTGCTACCTATCTTTTGGAGGCGTCGAATGAATTTAGGCAATTTATACTAATTTAATTAATTTAAGCCATATTCTTATATTTTTCGTAAAATTTAAACTCGGATCAGATGAGAGGGAGCGCATTTAGCCCTGCACACATCACAGGATTCTTCAAAGCTGAGATGGACGAAAACACTCAGCCGGAACTTCAAGGCTCACTCGGAGCGGGGTTCTCAATAGAAAAAGGAGTTACGACTACAGTAGAAGTAGAAGACTCTGATTTTACTGATTTTAAGATCAAAGTAACAGGATACCAACCAGACAACACGCAGGTTTCTGAATATGTATTGAAAGAGTTTTTGCAAAACGTAGAAGGTAGTTATTTTGTAAATGTGCACCATGAGATCAAGATTCCGGTCGGATATGGCCTTGGTTGCTCTGCTGCAGTTGCACTTTCTTTAGCATATGCACTCAATGAGGCCTTTGGAACTCGCTACTCAAAGGAACGCCTTGGCAGGATGGCGCACAATGCTGAAGTAATGTGCCGGACGGGCCTTGGCGACGTTCTTGCGTCGTATCATGGAGGATTTGAGATCAGGGTAAAGGGTGGTGCTCCCGGCATAGGTGAGATTAAAAAAATTCCTACTGAGACATATTCTGCAATTATGATCTGTTTTTCCCCAATTTCAACAAAACAATTTCTAAAAGAAAGACTTGCGTCAATAAACGGTCTTGGCGGCAAGATGGTTGACAGTCTAGTTCAAACAAGAAATATCGATCAATTCCATGATTTTTCAGTCGAGTTTGCAAATTACGTCAATATAATCACCCCAAAGATGAGGGTGGTAATCGATGATCTTGGCTCATACGGCATCAAATGCGGTGTTGCACTTTTTGGAGAAACTATATTCACGCTGGTGCCAAAAGATCTCGAGGACAAAGTTATTGAGATTCTGGAAAAATACCAAGATGGCATAATAATCAAATCGAAGATAGACGACATGGGCGCAAGATTAGTTAGCTAAATGAAATCACAAATTCCAAAAACACATCCGCGTGCAAAATCTCTGTACATCAGGGAGAAACTGGTACACGCATTTGACTCTGGTCTTGTTGCAAAAGAGGGGCTCATGGCACATGGTAGAGGGGAGGCATTCGACTATCTGATTGGGGAGCGCACCTCTAGGGCTGCCAAAAAAGCAATTAAGGCTGCTGCAGCCACACTACTTTTGGCAAAGGCTCCAGTGATTTCAGTAAATGGCAACATTGCAGGGTTGTGTCCAAGAGAAATAGTTGAGCTTGCCAAAGTGACTGGCGCAAAAATTGAGATAAACCTGTTTTATGCAAGCAAGAAACGAAAGGAAAACATTGTGAGGGTTTTGAGAAAGAACGGCGCAGGTTCAGTATTAGGGACAGACAGAAGGAATTCCGTGAAACTATCAGGCCTTGACAGCGCCAGAAGAATCGTAGATAAAGATGGCATCTACGTAGCAGACGTAGTAGTTGTTCCTCTAGAGGATGGTGACAGGACGGTGGCATTAAAGAAGACGGGGAAAAAGGTGATCACATTCGATCTGAATCCGCTTTCAAGGACTGCACAGACAGCAGATATTACCATAGTCGACAATGTGGTTCGCGGCATCAAGGAACTAATCGCAGTATGCAAGAAGACAAAGAATCCAAAAACGATCCAATTTGATAACAAAAAGAACTTGACATACTCAATAATTGAGATAAGAAACAACTTGACACGAAGGGCACCATATGCATAAATCAGTCAAAGATATTGTAGACAAGAAAAAAGCTGGCCAAAAGATCTCCGTCATTACTGCTTATGATTACACGCTTGCGTCATTGTGTGACAAGGCCGGAATCGACATCTTGCTTGTTGGAGACAGTGCAGGAATGGTGATGCTTGGTTACGAAAACACCATCCCAGTCACTATGGACCAAATGGTTCTTTTTACAGAAGCTGTCAGTCGTGCAAGACAGAATGCGCTGATTGTTGCAGACATGCCGTTTATGTCGTATCAGGCAAGTACATCAGATGCCATAGCAAACTCTGGCAGACTGATCAAAGCTGGTGCCGATGCAGTGAAGCTTGAGGGGGGCAAAGTTGTCGCACCAACTATTCGTGCCATAGTAGAGACTGGCATACCGGTGATGGGACATATTGGATTCCAGCCTCAGACCACTACTTTGGCTCAAGGATATCGCGTTCAGGCAAAGACAAAGGACGCAGCACTCACACTTATCGAGGACGCCAAGGCGCTTGAAGAGGCAGGCGTATTTAGCATCGCGCTGGAAATGGTTACATCTGAGGTCTCAAAGATTATTTCAGAGAGCGTCTCAGTGCCAACCATTGGAATAGGTTCTGGGAAGTACTGCGATGGCCAAGTTTTGGTGGTCCATGATGTGCTTGGCATGTATGACAAGCTCAAGCCAAAATTTGTCAAACGCTATCTTTCATTATCAGACGACATAACAAAAGCGCTCACAAATTACAGACTTGATGTGGAATCTGGCCGGTTTCCGACAAAAGAGAACTGGTTTTCAATGGATAAATCAGAGCTTGAAAAGCTCTTGAATGAAGTTGGCAGTTAGATCTAAACACCCATCATTGGACATTGTGGAATCGTATGGTACAGAGCTTTCAGGCAAGAAGATAGTTTTGTGCGTGGCCGGAAGTGTAGCAGCGTACAAGGCAATAGAGCTTGCAAGGCTCTTGATGAGACACGGAGCAGATGTCACTTGTGTTGCAAGCGATGCAGTAACAAAGCTGATCCAGCCGGATTATTTTAAGTGGGCAACAGGAAACAAAGTAATTACAAAGCTCACAGGAGAGCTAGAACACATCCGACTTGCAGACTACAAAAAATCAGATCTTATCGTGGTGTATCCTGCCACTGCAAACACACTTGGTAAATTGGCAAATGGAATTGACGACACGCCTGTTTCTACAGTTCTGACTGTTGGCTTTGGTGCAAAGATCCCTATTTTGATGGCACTTGCAATGCACGAGGCAATGTACGAAAACGCCGCAGTCCTGCGAAATGTCGAGTTTTTGAAAGATAAGATCGAGTTTATCGAGCCAAATATGGTCGAGGGCAAAGCAAAAGTCGCCGAACCAGAAGATGTGCTTGATTACATTCTAAGGAGGTTTGGCCACTCCAAGATCCTTGCGGGAAAACGTGTCCTCATCACGGCTGGACCCACAGTTGAGCAAATTGACCCAATACGCGTAATTACAAACAGAAGCACGGGCAAGACAGGCGTTTTACTTGCAGCCGAGCTTGTCTCCGCAGGCTGCAAAGTCACCATGGTGTATGGGCCTGGCGCTGCCAAGCCGCCAAAAGGCGTCAAGGTGATTCCAGTAAAGACGGTGCAAGAAATGTTTGATGCGACCATAAAAGAAATCAAGCAGAAAAAATTCGATGTCGTTATCATGGCGGCTGCTGCAGCTGACTACACAGTACAGATGCAAAGCACTACTAAGATCAAAAGTACAAAAGAAAGTCTTGTCCTCAAACTTCGCAAGGCACCAAAGATAATTGATCAGATCAAGAGACTTCAGAAAGATGTTTTCCTTGTAGGATTCAAAGCGGAAGCAAATGTATCAAAACAAAAACTCATCGAATCTGCAAGAAACAAGATGAAAGAATCTCATGCCGACATGATAATTGCAAACGACGTTGGAACCAAGTATACAAAAAACCCAGACTACAATGAGATCCACATAATAGACGATACAAAAGTGATCAGCTCTGGAAGAAAGACTAAGGATCAGATAGTAAAGCTTATCAAAAGACAGCTCGAATCAAGACTCGCTTGAAATCCGGCACGCTCGCAAGGATTGTTTTGGTAATTGTTGCAGTTTTGCTAGTAAATCAAGTTCCTCCCTCGTTTGCACAATCAGATTTTGATTCGTATGACATGGGCTTTGGCATGCCAGACATTACTGTAAAACCCTTGGCCGGCCCTCCGGGCTCCAAAGTTGAGATCATGGTAACAAACATGCCATCGCCTCCTAAGGGCCAAGATCCCAGAATCGAGTTTTTTGTCTACCTACCATTTGTTACTGCCCTTGGAAGCAATGTTGCAAACAATTGTGCTGGAGAAGTATGCTTTCCATTGTATTCATTTGAGGAAATAAATGAGGACAAAGTTGCGGCAAAGACGATCACCTTTACTTTGTTTAGCACACAAAACCCCAAACCCACACTTCAGAGCGGCCAGTGGGAGTCAGTCTGTGACCTCAAGGTGAATGGAAAAACTATTGCAAGATATGGAACCGTATGCAACGAAAAAGATCAGCCACTCGGTGAATACGAAATCAAGTTTGCATGGGGCATACAAAGATCTGATTTATACGACATTAGAAAGACAATCACGTTCACTGTAACTGAGGCTCCAGAAAAGCCAGAACAGGAATTTCAGAATCCTGATGATATAGTGTTTGAGCAATACAAAAACGGCGAGATAACAGAAGAGGAATTTGAGAAAAAGCTTAGCGAGTTTGGATACGACGCAGAAGAGATAAGACAGGCAAAGGCGCTGCTTGGTAAGCTGCCACACCAACAGGGTTCGTATTCGCCTGAACAAAAAGCCACAATAGAAGAAGGAATCAAAAAGGCAGAGGAGCAAAGAAAAGCAGAACGCGAAGCTGCTGAATCCGCTGATGAAAGAGAGAGGTTTATTGGTGATGATTTACATGAACCACAAGGATCTGAAGAAGCTCAGACTGTTTCTGACTCTCAGGAAGAATCTAAATTGGATCAGAAAAGTGGATGCCTCATAGCTACTGCGACATTTGGAACAGAGTTTGCACCACAAGTACAGCTTTTACGTGAACTTAGGGACAACACAATTTTGCAGACCGAATCCGGCTTGTCATTTATGACTGCGTTTAATTCGATCTATTACATGTTTTCACCCACTATAGCGGACTGGGAAAGACAAAATTCACTGTTC
>JBFLWI010000020.1:0-19856 GCA_040757675.1 Thermoproteota archaeon
TTAGCATCTTGTTGTCAGAATCTGCCAAGACAAGACCAGTATCATCAACAATACAAATTCGTGTGTTTTGTTTTTCTTCCTCACCTATTGGAGTATGTTGTATAATTGTCTGTGAGAGCGATTCCCACTTGAAGATCACGCCCAACACACCTATGATGCTTCCTTTAGTGTCGCCATTTTCTCGTACAGCGCATGAGTAGATTAGTGCCAAGTTGTTGTTTACCAACGGAGATCTGTGGACTGTCTGAAAACCAAACTCACTGCCACTTTTTGTTCTCATAGCGCTTGTGAACCAAACAGAATCCGAGACGTTCGTATTCACCGAGAGGAATTTTTGCGGGTTTCCGTTTGCCACAATGTTGCCACTTGTGTCCACCAAAACTAGATCATAGTAAACTGTGTATGCCTGTAAGATGACGCCAAGCCTCTTTGATGCAAAATCGTATGCATCTTGAGTTTTTTTGGTCAGTGCTTCAACGACACTTCCGTCAGTGGCCCACCACCTTACATCTGCTGTCCTCTCATAGAGGTTACGGTCGATCAGATCAATGTTAACGAGTGCCATATTAGACAGCCTGTTTCCCCTAAAATCCTTTGACTGTGATTTTATCATGCTTCCCACGCGAAGTATCTCTTTTGTATCGCTTCGCATTCTTTCAGTAATTTTCGAAGTCTCTTCTGATAGTTCCGACATATTTGATGCCACAATGCCAAACGGCCGGCCGTACGTGCCAGCACGCGCAGCCTCAATTGATGCATTCACAGAAAGAACGTGCGTCTTGTGGTTGATGTTATCCACTTTGTCTATTGCACCGTTTAGTTTTTCTGCTATAAGATCTGTAAATTCCACTACCTCTTCGAGTGTAAAGTTTTTGGTTTGTTGATCAGCAGTTTGCACGAATTATTCTTAATGGATTTTCAATAGAACGCTTGTATTGTTATTTTAAACAAACATGGTATTTTATATACAAAATAAGCCCAAAAACAAAACAAAAGCTCAAAATTGCAAACAATGCGAAAGAGTTGCCTTGCTAAAGCCTACAGATGATGGAAAATCTATTTTCTTGTATAAGTTGATACGATTTGTCTTGGTTTTTCCCTAGAACCATATCAAATAAAGTTTTAAAGAAAATGTTTCCCGCGTAACCCATCTGATGATTTATCGTAAAATAATTCTTGCCAGCTCGAAAATATTGTTGTACTTCTACTGACGGCATCCTTGTTGCAATGCTTTCTAAGATTAATTTGATTTGATTTGAGTCTTGCTCATGCGCAGGATTCGCAAGTAAAGATCGTGCCACAGGAATCATGGCCTTGGCAATTCTTTGCTCCAGTAGTTGTCTTATCTCCTCTTGGGATTCAAAAGTGGCTCCAATCGTTTCCATTTTGAGTTCGTTATGATTTAGTTTTTGAATTTGAGTAAATTCTGATGTCGGATTATCTGATTTTGTAAGATTTAGTATTTCTTTCAAATATCACCTATTCAACTTTTGACATCGGTATTAGCTCATGTGTGTTTTTTATAGACACACAAAATAAAGCCACAGATGATGTGTACTTATAAGGACTTCATCGATTTTGTGAATAACATGGATGTTTTAAAGTGAGCTTCAAACTCGGCTTCTTTTTTGTCCGATGTCATCTTTTTACTTCCACGCCTCTGATATTCATGATCTCGCACACACATGCAAAAGATATGTGTTTTTAGGAATATGAATTATTACCGGACAACTCCGGCGGTCTTCTCGATATATCTGATAAAATCGTCTCAAAGTCTTGGAAGAGTTATGGTAAATGTGGTAGGATTGTTTCTAACCGAAATGTAGCCGCCGTGTTGTTCGACTATGTTTTTGCAAGTCGAAAGCCCAAGGCCCGTGCCTGTCTGCTTTGTCGTAAATAACGGCTCAAAAATCTTCTGTAATTCATCTTCCTGTATGCCTGGACCAGAATCAGAAATTTCGACATCGATGAATTTGGTATGCCCTACGATTTTAATGGAAATCCGCCCATAACCATCCATTGCTTGAATCGAATTTAGCATGATGTTTGCAAAAACGGTTCTAATTTTTTGTTCATCGCAATTGATTTTTTCATCATTTTGCGGAAAAGATATTGTAATGGTTGGGGGAATTTCTAAATCCTCCAGCGATTTTCTAATCACGTCTTTGATCGACACAATTTCTTTTTTTAATGGCGTAGTTCTTATGAAATTTAACACGTCATCTATTTGATGAGACATACGCTGAATCGATGTTTCCATTTTTGCAAAGTATTCACGAGTTTTTTCATCGGTTGGCGGATTTTGCAGTTTCATTATTTGGCAAACGTTTTTGATCACCGATAGTGGATTTCTGAGATCATGTGCTATTCTTGCGGCAAGCTCTCCGATTGCCAAAAGTTTTTCTGATTTTAGTTTCTCTTGTGCCATTATTAGTTGCCTTTCTGTTTCAAGTGATGATTTGAACGACTTGACCATAGACTCGAATCGTCTGGACAGGTCTCCTATCTCGTCATCTCGGTTTGTTTCAAGGCGCACATCATAATCACCCCTAGTTATCTTTTCTGTCGCGTTTTTCAGAGAATGGATAGGTTTTGATATAGTTCTGGCAATCACATAACTTAGTCCTATTGCCACTGCAAGCAACACTGGAATCCCAAAATAAAGCAATGATTCGGCGTCAACCAGAACCGCTTTGATGTTATTTATGGAGTTGTCAAGTTTAGTGGTGGACACATCAAAGATCTCATTGTACTCCAACCCCTTACTTTGTGCATATTTCTCAAGTGCATTCTTGTAGAGTTTTTTGTTCTCCCAGTATTCTTTGCCCTCTAAAATCATGATTGCCTCTTCAGGCTTGCCTTCTTTTACAAGATTGATGGAGGCGTGTTCCAGCGCAACGAGTCTGCGGTTTGCCATGTCCACGCTCTCAAATAAGGTTTTTTCTTCTTGCGCACCAATTAAGATTGCATCCTTTATTGCCTTGTCCAGTTGTGGCTCAGATTCAAAGTAGATATCTGACCATTTGGCATCCCCTGTAAACGCATAGTTTCTTGCAGCCTGTGTCAATACCTCATCAAGGTACCTTATATTGGCAGCCAAGTTGTTGAGTCTTGACGCCGTCTTTAGATCCTCCAGACTATTGCTCAGATCGTTTTCAATCTGAGACAGTGTGTTGTCCACCTTCAAAAATCCAATTATGCCGTTTGGTGTGGTTATGGCTATGATTATGAGGAAGCCGAGCAGCAGCTTGTTGCGGATCCTCATGGCACCATTGCAGACCTAGTTGTTTTAAGAAAGATGATAAACAAAATTAAACAACCATTTGCCAATGGTTTTGTCTTTCATACTTTCACATCATTTCTTGTCGGATTGTTTTCGGTAAACAAACACTTGCCTATATCCCTGATTTGTATAGCCCATAAAGATGAAAAACGTTCTGACAAGGTCACTGAATACAAAGTTGATCTGTCTGTTCCTTGTTGTTGCCATGATTCCAATGGTGACAATATCTATAGTCAGCTTCAACAATTCTCAGGAAGCACTGCAAAAGCGTACATTTGATCAACTAAGAACGCTTGCAAACGACAGAGCAAAGGCCCTTGAGCAGCTGCACGATTTTAGAATTCAACAGCTCCAGCAGATAGCAAGTATGCGGGAGATTGTAGATACTGCAAAATCAGGCGAGGCTGCACCATCGCTTAGCGACATACTCGACAACGTTAGAGGTTCCACAGGTGGGGAAGATGGATATCATAACTTTAAGTTGGTCTCCCCCGATGGCACCATAATATACGCTCAAGACAAATCGTTAATTGGAATCGACATTTCCTCCGATAAAGCGTTTCAGGTAGGCCTCAGACAGCCATATCAAGCATATACGCAGCATGAGGGAAAACGCGTTGCGGTGACCTCTGTTCAGATCACAGATGCACAAACCGAACAAAAACTAGGTGTCTTGATTGCACAGACAGGTGTTTCATCATTGGATGCAATACTACTTGATAGAGAAGGCCTTGGCGAAACAGGCGAAACATACCTTGTGAGCTCCGAAGGTATAATGATCAGCCCATCAAGATTCAATGAGGGCTACGAGTTTACCAAAAAGGTAGATACGCTAGCCGTTCGAGAATGTTTTGAAAATGGCAAAGACATTTCTGCATCAATATATCCAGACTATCGTGGTGTGCCGATCATTGGTGCAACAAAATGTGAAGCAGAGTTAGGATATGTCATGATTGCTGAATTTGACGTTGCGGAAATTGTTGCTCCAGTTGTGACACTGCAAAACATGTACGTGATCACCGGAAGCATCATTGCTGCGGCAGTTGGAATATTTGCCTACTTTATTTCGAAATCAATTTCTCGACCGATCAAGTCTGCTGCAGAAGTTGCCAAAAAAATTAGCGAAGGTAACTTGGGAGTCAGAATTGACGAATCTAGATCAAAAGACGAAATTGGTGTGCTCATAAATTCACAAAGGCAGATGGTCGACAACCTTAGAAATGTCTTAGGTGATGTTCGAGGTGCATCACAAGCTGTTGCGTCCAGTGCGCAACAGCTTGCAGCTTCTGGCACTGAGCTCAACAGTGCCATTCAGCAGATCTCAACAACTGTAGACCAAGTCTCAAGAGGCTCACAATCACAAGCCCAACGTATCGAAAAGTCGAAACATACAGTGGAGGAGCTTGCCAAGTCCGTAAATGAGCTTTCTTTGAGTGCAAAGGACTCAGTCGAGATATCAAACCAGGTTGGCATGCTATCCGAAAGAGGTGCCGAGTCCGCAAAGGAGGCAGGACAACGAATGAACAAGATAATTGAGGTAACGAACGAGTCTGCACAAAAGGTAAAGGTGCTGGCTGACAAAACAAATGAAATCACGGCTGCACTGCAGGTAATCAGGCAGATTGCGGATCAGACCAATTTGCTTGCACTCAATGCCGCAATAGAGGCGGCTCGTGCGGGTGAGGCAGGACGCGGTTTTGCAGTAGTCGCAGACGAGGTACGTCGCCTAGCAGAAAGCTCTGCACAGTCCTCAGACGAAATCGACACAAAACTCAAGGAAATTCAGGAACATGCCCAAGAAGTGGTTGGCGAGATCGAGACAAGTGCAAATGAGGTAAACCAAGGAAAGATGGTAATTGATTCATCATTGAAGACGTTGTACGAAATTGCAACAAACATCAAAAATGTGTCAGCAACAGTCAAGATGCTTTCAGACGCAGCTCATGAACAACTCAACAAGGTAAAGACTGTATCTGCAGACACTATCGAGATAGCTGCGATCTCAGAAGAAAATGCCTCGGCTACAGAGGAAGCATCTGCAGCAGTCGAAGAGCAAACAGCGCAGACTCACGAGATATCCAATGCGGCAAATCAAATGGCAGAGCTTGCGTCACAGTTGCAGAACGCAATATCCAAATTCAAGATAGACATCGAGACTGCAGACGCGATGAACGAGCAAAAGGGCCCAAATGCATTGTTTGCAAAAATAAAACTGAGAAAAAACTAATCCTTTTTTCTTTTTTTGATCATAAATTCAATTATTCAATGATAATAATGCAAACACTTGACTGACAACATATGATTTTGCCAAACAAAAATTTAGAATCATTTTGTTGCAAGCTGGAAATTAGCTCAAAACTTTATATGTAGAAAAAATCCCGCGTCAGCTAAAAATGAAAAGAATTGAAGCATTTTTCGAATTCGGTAGGCTCGAGACAGTTGTAGAGGCAGTAGAAAAAGCAGGTGCGCAGGGCGTCACCGTCATCTATGCCAGAGGCAGAGGTGCCGCAGAACGGCTACCAATCCATTCAAAGAGAGGAACCGCCATGCAAAGGCCGCTTTTCAACATAATAGACGGTATTGTTACAATAGTAGACGACCACCTAGTAGAGCCCATAGTAGAAGCAATCAAAAATCACACGAGTGCAGGCTCCAAAGGAATAGTAATAGTATCTGATGTCAACAAAGTAGTCAAGCTTTGAATATGGTTGTTTGTAGATGTACCTTGCATTTTGGGCTAAGCAGGATTAGAGGTACGAAGGCATGAAGCTTGGATTGTACCACGTACAATTGATGCGTTACTATGACGAGGTACTCACTCAATCGGCAAGAAACTATGCGTTTACTGCAGATAAGAAATGGGAGACACGGTACAAAGCAATAGAGCCGCTTTCCAACAAATTGCTAAAGGATGCAATTTTACATGCAGATGACAACGTAAGGCCGTTTTTTGTTTCAATGGATAATGCAAACTCGAAGCTGGTGCAAATGGAATATCAGGCAATAGAGCTTGTCAATGAAGGAAAATCAGATGAGGCTGTAGCATTGCTTGAGAGTCAAGAATATGGTAAGGAAAAAAAGATCCTAGCTGAAGGTCTTGAAAACTTTGTCATGCAGCTTGAGGCTGGACAGGTGAGTGCAGACGTACTTGCAAATGTAATGATCCCCTCAGTTCAACAAATAGTTGAGCTTGAGCGCAAGATGGCACTGCTTGAGGACAGTGTGAAAAGAGAAAAACTATTTGTCATAGGCGAGCTTGCAGCAAGGCTTGCGCATGACATTCGAAATCCACTGTCCATCATAAAAAACGCCATCGAGATGCTTATTGTAAAGGAAGGCAACACGGATCCAAAGACATTTGAAACATACATGAAGATACAACGTGCCGTTGACAGAATCTCTTACCAGATAGACGACGTCCTTAATTTTGTAAAACCGAGAAAGATTTCACTAAGCGAGGCATCGCTCAACTCGATTTTGAGTGCAGTCATCAGTAGGCTCAGAATTCCTCAGACCGTCGACATCGAGTTACCAGAAAATGATATTGATGTTGTAGTAGATGTTGCGAATTTGGAGATAGTTTTTGTCAATCTCATAACTAATGCCATACAGGCAATGAACAATGTAGGGAAGATAAAGATCGAAGCACATCAAGATGGCAAGAATACGATAATTAGAATCAGCGATAATGGTCCTGGAATACCAAAGGAGAATCTTTCTTTGATTTTTGAGCCGTTATTTACGACAAAGCAGACAGGCACTGGCCTTGGATTGGTAAGCTGCAAGACAATCATAGAGCAGCACGGCGGTTCAATCAATGTGGATAGCAAGCTAGGCAGTGGAGCCACCTTTATTGTGACTTTGCCCCATCGCCGAAGCTAATTTCGATGATTCCTTGGGCTGAAAACTCAAACCAAATCATTCTTATTTGGACTAAATTACGTCCATGTATGTCATATGACAGAAAGATGTACCCATGCACTTGCTCAGATTGCGGCAAGGAAGCAGAGGTGCCATTTCAACCAAAAGAAGACAGACCAGTCTACTGTAAAGAGTGTTTTCCAAAGCACCAAAAACCAAGATTCCAAAGAAGATATTAAGATTAACCAGATCTTTTAGTTTCTTAATTTTGGCAATTCATTTTTTTTATTTTTTAAATTCGTTATAGTGAACAGCATAGGCTGGCAGCTTGAATGAACCTTAAACGTGTGAAAAAAGCAAAAAGATTCTTAATGCAGGCATCATAAATGTGACGAATGAAAAATCAGATACAATATTGTTTAGAATAGATAATCAGATTTGAGAAAAGCTAAGAAAAGAATCAGAAAGGCAGGGTTTGAACCTCAATGTTTTGATAAACCAGATACTCAACACACCGAGTGGGACGTTTACTTTGCGGCGATCTGCAATTCACTTAGATTAAGAGATCCGATGTCTAAATTGTCGATTTGTGGCGGCTGTCTAGATACATAGATGAAATGGACCGAATGGGATTCGAACCCATGACCCTTGCGGGATGATCTCATCCATACGCAGTGTGAGTGCGTCATCCTAACCAACTAGACAATCGGTCCAATCTTTCTGAAAATCATGCAGTATTTAGAAATATCATATATTGGCAGTTTCGACCATACTTGGATGTACAAGCAATCAAAATGGAGCCTAGCTGAGCTTGTAGCTGATCACAAAAGCACAGACTTTGCAAAACAGATTTCTGCCCTGCAGGAAAAGGTACAAAGATTTGAGAAAATAAAAGAATCACTCAAACCAGACATTGAGTCCCAGGCCTTTTTTTCAACCATCAAAAACATTGAAGAGATATCAGAGGACGCAAGCAGGCTTACAGGCTATGCATCGTTGCTGTATGCTGCAAACACGCAATCAGACGAGGCAACATCGTTACTTACCAAGATGACAAAGCTTGGCTCTGAAATAGAAAACAAGATGATTTTTTTTGATTTGTGGTGGAAACGCCTAGATGATGCAAATGCCGCAAGACTCATGCAGGATGCCGGAAACCTAAGAGAATATCTAAGACACAAACGCCTCCTTGCAAAATATTCACTTTCCGAGCCAGAAGAAAAGATAATCAACACACTTGATGTCACCGGCCCTACTGCACTTGTAAAGCTGTACGACAAAATAACAAACGCTTTTGAGTACATTGTAACCATAAACGGTAAAAAAAGAAAACTTTCACGTGAAGAGCTCACCGTGCTTGTGCGCAGTACGAATGCAAAGACAAGGGAGATGGCGTACAAGACACTTTTGACAAAGTTTGCAGGAAACAAGGGCGTGCTCGGAGAGATCTACCAAAACCTTGTCCTAAACTGGAAGGATGAAGGAATTGAAATCAGAAAGTATTCTTCACCAATATCGATTCGCAACATCGCAAACGACGTAGACGACCAAACCGTGCAAAGCCTCCTAGATGTATGCAAAAAGAACTCCGATGTGTTTTACAGGTTTTTTTCATACAAGGCGAAAAAACTTGGACTAAAAAAACTTCGACGTTACGATCTGTATGCACCTGCCACAAAAAGACTCAAAGAAAAAAATTATCCATACCAAAAAGCAGTTACGCTCGTATTAGAATCGCTTTCAAAATTCAGCCCCCAGCTTGCTGAATATGCAAAAAGCGTGTTTGCCCAAAACCACATTGATTCCGAAATAAGGCCTGGTAAAAGAGATGGCGCTTTTTGCAGTACAATATCGCCAAAGATAACACCATATGTCCTCATAAATTACGCAGGCAAATCCAAAGATGTTTTTACTTTGGCTCATGAGCTTGGCCATGCCATACACAGCAAAGCAGCCTCAAAGCAGTCCATTCTAGTTTCCGAAGCATCACTACCACTGGCCGAGACAGCATCCACGTTTTCTGAGCTTTTGCTGTACGACAACATCTCAGATCAGATGAGCGACGATGAAAAAAAGCTAATCCTCTCAGAGAAAATCGATGACCTGTATGCCACAATCATGCGTCAGGCATTTTTTACCATCTTTGAGGTTGACGCCCATAAGCAGATTGCCGACGGCACCACAGTCGAAGAAATCTCAAAGACATACTTGGCAAATCTAAAGACTCAGTTTGCAAACTCGATCGAGCTATCAAAAGACTTTGCCATAGAGTGGAGTTGTATTCCTCACTTTTTCCACACCCCGTTTTACTGCTACGCCTATTCTTTTGGCAACCTGCTTTCTTTGTCGCTGTATCAAAGATACAAAAAAGAAGGAAGTAGTTTTGAGAAGACATACGTCGAGATTTTGGCAGCAGGTGGTTCAAAAAAACCAGAAGACCTGCTCAGAGAACACGGAATCGACATCAGCTCGACCAGCTTCTGGCAGGACGGCTTTGACTACATAAAATCACAGGTAAATCAGCTGATTTCGTTAAATTAAGTGGGGCTGGCAGCCTTTACGCACGGGCTGCCAGTCATTTTGTTCCCCGATCGGTTTGAATTCGATGTCAGAGGTTGTGAAATAACCTGCAAATTTAAACTTATTTTCAAAAAATGACAAATCCGGCGTAACCTTAATACTAAAAACGGCTTTTGGACAGACCGTGTACAGATTTTTCTTTGTGTTTTTGATTGCTTTTTTGATGCTTTATGTAGCAGATGCCTTTGCTGAAGAACCACGGTTTGCGACATACCACGAGATTGCTTCCGTGATTGTAGACCAGCGACTTTCAAACAACGTGACTGCCTCCGTGTCCCTGCAGACTACGAGTATCAAGGAATTCCAAATACCACCAGACCTCGACTTTAAGATCCGAAACAACACGGACATCGTCGCAGTTGTCATAACAAATGAGGATCAGTGCGTGCTTGGCGTCCAAGAACAAATCTGCGTAATGGTAAACACCAAAAGAACACCAGGTGAAGGCGGCATTACTGCCATACAGCAAAAGGCAAGGCAGGCTGGCGATTCTCTGATTGGCGACATCAACTCTGCATTCGGACTTGATGCAAAATTCCACTCTGTCTTTATCCATTATGATGACAAGTCAAACAGGGCACTCGAAACCACAGGCGAGGTTTCTGGCGCAGGAACAGTTTCGGCAGTATACACCATGCCATTACAGAACACTGACTTTCTCTTCAATAAAATATCTGGTGTTTTGATCCCACGGCAGATAAGGGAGTTTGGTGGGTTTTACCTCGTAGCATCGGAGCTTGCCAGAGATGACGACTCAAGAATGACATTTACCATTTTGCCAAAAGACGAAGGATCAAGCATGCAGCTCAAAGTCTCCAAGAGATATCCCCATATGGCAAGGGAGCTGACCTCAGTTGATCCATTGCAGTACCTCAAAGTCGACGAGATAAAAAAATCAAACTACTTTTCGGTTGGTTTTTTCCCCTTGAACTCCCTAGTATATGTGGTCATACTTCCGCAAGACAATGCGACTAAGGTGTACCCGCACGGAAGCGTCATCGAGCCCACAATAAAAAACAATGAAAGAATACCATCAGACCTCACAAAAAGCGGCTGGTTCTTCAAATCCGAATCGGCCCAAAAAATAGAGGCCGTGTATCTTTTCGGCGAAGGTTTTTCCGCAAAGAGGAACGATTTGATGTTTACTCTAGCTGGTGAAAATGGAGTACCAATAACACCAACTGCTGATTATGAAACCTACCTTCTAGTTGGAATTGGTATTGCGGCAGCCGCTGCAGCTGCATTCTACTTTAAGGGGTTTAGATCGAAAAAATCAGAGAATTAAAACTGCTGCGGCAAAGACAGTAGTCCACCTACCCTTTGTGTCACCTATTGCAGTCTGCGTTATGTTCATAGATTTGTAGATCTGTCCTGAAATCTTCCATTGTTGCCTTTTTTCGTCCCAGCTTTTGTCAATATCGAATTTGATCCCAAGCGACGATGCAAGCATTTGTGCTGCAATGTCTTCAGCATAATCTCCTGCCTGTTTTTCGTTTTGCCCAAATGCCTCATATTCTGATAGATAGCCGTATCTTTTTGGGTCAGACGGTTGTGCTATTCCGACAGATGCCGAGATGAGCCTGTGCGGCTCGTTTGTCTGGTTCCTTGAATAAATTGTAAAGAGCACTTGGCCCGGTCTAATCAACTTGAGCCCTTCAGACTTTGAGACAAGCTTTGCACCAGGTGGAAATATGCTAGAAATCAAGACAATGTTTGTTCCAGCAATTCCTGCATCACGTAAAGCGTATTCAAAACTTGTGAGGCGATCCTCGTGGACGCCTTTTCCTTTTGTCAAAAATAATTTTTTTGCAACTAAATCAAGCAAATTGTTTTTTTGAGATTATTTTTTACTATTTATAGTTGACGGCTAGCTTGGCCAGTGCTTCAGCTATTTGTTGTCCATGTGTTTTGACATCAAAATCGCGAAAGATTTTCCTAATCACTCCGCTTTTGTCCACAATGAAGGTCGAACGCTTGGCAAGACCTGCCATGTTCAGTCCAGCATAGGTTTTGCAGGCCTGTTTTGTTGTATCACTTAGGTGAAGATATGGTATTTGGTACTCAGATACGAATTTCTTTTGATCCTCTATTGTGTCTACAGATATGGCAAAAAGAACCGAGTCGGTCTTTGCAATATCTTGGTATGCAGATACGACGCTTTTTGCCATCTCAAAGACCTTCTTTGATGGACACATAAAGAGGTGATTTTTTGGATAAAAACAAAGAACCACGTTCTTCTTGTTCTTAAACGACGAAAGCTTCACTGTAGTACCGTCGCTTGCAGGCAGCTCAAAGTCTGGCGCTTGGTCCCCTTCCTGCATGCAATTGATACACAGAAGTTATTATTTAACTAGACTTTACAAAAAGAGTGGAATTTCCCGTACTCTTTTTTACGTTGGACAGCATCTTTCGTTCCGAAGGTTTCATCATAGGATATTACGTCTTTACTGTTGCAACATCGCTTGTCTTAATTAAAGAGACAAAAAAGAGGGTTTTCGATCTCAGACGTGGTGCAAAGTCGATTGCCTACGCCCCACTCTCCTTTGGAATACTAATTGCCTATCTTCTCTTTGTCTATCCGTATGCAGAGGCAATACCTGTTCTTAATTGGAGCTGGCTTGGATACAATATCGCGTTTGGCCCCTTTGCGGATATGGGATTCTGGGGTATCGTGCCATTTATTCCGCTGCTCATCTACATGTTCATACACATAAATCACGTAGAGGAGTTTTACTTTAGAAAATCAAAGAAGATGGTCCTGGTGTGGGCCTTTGCACACATTGCCATGGGCATCAAGATCCACATGGCAATCATGCTCATACCAATAGGATTTTTGTTCAAATATGTTTACGACAAAAAGGGAGTCAACCATTCTTATGCGATGCATTTTGCAACAAACATGCTTGTTGTAGCTGCATTATTTTTTACGCTTCTCAGATGATTTTTCAGGCTTTGGGCCCTGTGTAAAGAATCGGTAGCCGAATAAACCGCCAAGACAAAAATTGATCACACCAAACAAAGTCAGAAAAGGATGGTGAATCCAAAGTCCATAGGCCATGCCCCATATTCCAGCGCCAAAGAACATCGCCATGAGCACTTTGAGTTTCTTTGGTGGGATGTACTTCATTTAGTGAACCTGACTTTTTACTATTTTTAAAGATTGGTCGCTCATAACGTTTTAAACCGCTTTATTTTCTTACAAAATCGTGCCAATATAGCTCAGCCTGGCAGAGCATCTGACTTGTAATCAGAGGGTCGAGGGTCCAAATCCCTCTATTGGCTTCATTTTAATCAAATTCGGCATTTTTTAGTCGAATTTTGGCGCAAAAACAACAAAAAACGGAAAAAAATTGTCACACAAAGGCGAATTCAATTTAACCTTGCTATTTACTAAATCCTTTTTCATCATAATGACAATTGGCACTAAAAAATCCTTCAAAACCTCCATACTTGATGCGCTTAATTCCAATTAAGAAGATACACGTCTGGGACGAAGCGCAAGCTCGCTCACTTGACAGAGAGGGAATACGGGATCTTGCCAGATCAATTAAGACCGAAGGTTTGCAAAACCCGCCCCTTGTTCAGAAAAATGGCAAAGGTTTTCTTTTGATGTCAGGGCAAAGACGTCTAGCTGCACTAAAACTCCTCAAAGCAAGAAGAGTTCCCGTTCTAATATTAAAGAAAGGGTATAACCTAGAGAATGCAAAGGCCGCATCTGTTATCGAGAATCTTCACCGTAAAAACATGAGGCCAAAAGACATGGCAAGATCGTGCAGTTTCTTGGCAGAAAAGATGGGCATAGTCAAAGGCGCGCGCTCCCTTGGCATTTCATCGAAGACTTTTAAAAAATATGTTGGATTTGCTGCCTTGCCAGAAAAGATAAAGGATTTGGTTCCGGGCACACTGTCCAGCAGTGCTGCAATCAAATTAAACCAGATTGTGCCAAACGTTTCAAAGGCAATCAGAATAGCAGAAAGAATCTCAAGGCTTGACGCCAGAACACAAAAAGCATATCTTAAGGCACTGGCAAGACACCCATCCGCAAATCACCGCAAGCTGCTCAAGCAGGCAAGACTCATCGCAGTAAGAAAGACAGTACCGCTTAAGCTGTCAACCACAGCAGCAAAAAAGCTGGAAAGGATCTCGCTGTATCGAGAAAAGGAGCCAGAAAAGCTTGCCCAGCAGATCATAGTTTCTTGGCTCTCAAAGAAAAGCCATAGACGCTAACCATTTTTTTTACACAAATCACACTCTGAATGTCATGGTAATGGTTTATTAGTAGTAGATATACAGCTAAAGCTATTAGGCTATAATGACGGAAAATAAGCAATGAGCTTTTTCTCTGTCATTGCTTAGGAAGTAAATTGACAACATTTGAAGAATTAGGAATCAAAAAATCCATAATAGATGGACTAAAAGAGATTGGCTTTGAAGCACCATTTCCAATCCAAGAGGCAACTATTCCTGTTTTGCTTTCTGGAAGAGATGTAATAGGACAAGCTCACACAGGTACTGGCAAGACTGCAGCTTACTCCATTTCGATGCTTCAAAACATTGAGCCGAACAAGACGATTCAAGGCCTCATCCTTGCACCGACAAGAGAACTTGCAGTACAGATAACAAATGAGATCAAAAAATTTGCAAAATATACCGGGATCAAAGTAGTTTCCATCTACGGCGGTCAAGGCATTGGAATCCAGCTCCAGGCAATAAGGCACGGTGTAGAAATCGTCGTTGCTACCCCTGGCAGACTCATCGATCACCTAAAACAAGGCTCAATTCACCTCAACGATGTCAAGTATGTTGTACTTGATGAAGCAGACACCATGTTGGACATGGGATTCATTGACGACATCAGGTTCATCTTGGAGCTCACGCCAGTAAAAAAAGTAATGTCGCTTTTTTCCGCAACAATGCCAATTGAGATATTGAGACTTGCCGAAGACTACCTCAACAATCCAAAACAGTTTCTGCTTGATGCTGATGACCTTTCTGGTGAGGGAATCGACCAAGCCTTTTTGGTTATCAAGGATCGAGAGAAGCTCAAGTACTTGATTGATTTTATTAAAGAAAACAAATCGGGTCAAACAGTAGTTTTTTGTTCAACTAAAAACCGAACACGTGACGTTACACGCTCTCTCCGACAGGCAGGATTCAACGCAGTTGCAATAGAAGGCGATATGTCGCAACACAGAAGAGAGATCTCAATGTCACAGTTCAGACGTGGACAAGCAGACATCCTAGTTGCAACCGATGTTGCGGCAAGAGGCATCGATGTACCACAGGTGGCATTAGTTGTAAATTATGACGTGCCAAATCAAGAGATGGTATACTTTCACAGAATTGGAAGAACTGCAAGAGCAGGAGCAAAAGGCCGAGCAATCACATTAGTTTCTTATTCTTCAATTGGCGATTTCAATCTGATAAAGCAACAAATCAAAGTCAATATGACTGACTTGAATGAAAAACTTGGAATCAAAGTAGAGATACCAGACCCGCTAAAAAGACAGGTAGGACCACGCAGAGTGTTTTCACATGCAAGAAGCGATTTTAGAAGAGGTGGCGGTAGAAGAGAATCCAGATTTGGGAGAGAGTCAAGATATGGTGAATCGAGATTCCATAGATCTTCAGAACACAGAAACAATGATTATTCAAGAAGAGAGTCGGAGCCAAAACGTGCAAGACACCATGTAGTAAGAAGACCACAAACAAGACGACGCTGGTAAAAGCTTTTAACAAGTGGCTTTGGATATCAAACAATGGAAATCGGTTTTGTTTTGTTAAACTGCGATTTGGGCGCAGAAGAATACCTACTTGAGGAAATCAAACAAATCCCCGAAGTCAAACAAGCATACCTTACCTTTGGTGCATACGACATCATAATCGAGATCCATGCAAAATCGCCAGAAGAGTTTGACAAGACAGTTTCAAACAAAATCAGGCGACTTTCAAGAGTGATGAGCACCATGACACTTAAGGTGCTTAGTTCTGGCTCAAAGTAAGGCACAGGTAAAGTAAAATTGGAAAAAATACAATATTCTGGAACCGTCTGGGCAATAAATCACAACAACCCAGAACCACTCGTAGAGCACTGTCTAAAAAAACTACAACAATATGGAATAAAAAAAGAAGATATCAGGCTCACAGATGCCCCAGAAAACGTACAGGTAGGCGAAATAGTAGTGGAAATATGGCCCTATCACCTAGACATTGCTCGCGTCAGAACCATTCGTAACGAGTCATTCATCAGCGGCTCCGTCATGCAAATTGAGCTAAAGACAGACGAGCAAGGAAATTACATAGACTAAAAATAATCCGTAATTGATTTTTGCTTTAACATTCTAAGAATAGTTCCATTTGATAACCATTCAGACTTGCTTATGCTAAAATGCTTGCATGCAATATCGAGGCCTTGCTCTAAGCTATCTGCACCTGTTGGATTTTTTGATATTGCGGCACGTATTGCTTCCCTTACTTGCCACACCCCTACCGGTACTGCATACTCGGCCCGAATCTCTCGGAGGACTAGTACCCCTGCCTGCCTTTGTTTCTTTTTTAGATACTCTGCGACCCCAAGTCTTGCTGCAAAGTATGCTCCTGCGATACTTGGGTAATGATCGAGTCCGTTTGCGTCCTCTGCGTCTGCTCCAAAACCAAGCTCACCTTTTTCTGTGTGCCAGGCCTCTTCCATCTCAAAGATCCATCTGTGTGGAAAGAGAATAACAGAAAACAAGTTGCCTAGGTGTTCATGGAAAAACACCAAGTGCGAGTCTAATTGTTGATAATCCAGAATCTGTTCAACTAGATTCTTTGAAATGATGTCATCGGTTGCAGTTATGCTCCATCTAGTCGGGACCAGTTTTCTTTTTTTGCCAAACATCCCAATTGAAAAACATTTTTGGATTTTTGAGATCTCTATTCCGGAATTATACAGTTTCAATACTGCGTCTTCTGCACCCAAGTCTTTGTCGTAGTACGTCTTTTCGATTGGCTTACTAGTGGAGATGCCAGAGAACTTGACGTTCTTTACTTCACCTATTGGGCCAAACGGGGCACTTTGGCCGTCAATTATCGTGGTCGGTACAGTGTTTTTTTCGAACGCGACCTCCGAATCAGGAGTGTTTTTCGCCATTGCGAGTTCCTGTAGACTCTCTATGTACCTGCCTTGTGGCTCCAAAACAGATGTCTTGTGAACGCCTCTAACCAGACTCAGCCTGAAATTTACAATTTCTTCAAGTGACTTGCCGAGCCAGCGCTCCGGCATATCCAGTATGCTGGTGTCGCCATGGAGTGGAGGCAGCATTGGCCCGACTCCGACTTTGGGATATCCAAAAGAGCCGACAAACACGGACGGAGGGCTTGAGCCACTAATTGAGTTTGAAGAAAACAGATTGCCGTATTTTGAGAGATACTCGTTCCAATTTTTTTCAATTGACTTTCGGATCTCTTGTGCTGTTGGACCCATGAGATATGTGGTGTTTTGTGTTATTTAGGCTGATTCATGTGCCACGCATTAAGCAAAAATGACTTAAAATTCAACTACGCAACAAGAAAAGCTGTGGTCACAAAAAGAATCGTCTCGTTTCTCCCAAGCGCAACTGAGCTGCTCTTTGAGCTTGGTGCAGGCGAAAGCGTAGTGGGCGTCACACATGAGTGCGATTTTCCAGAAGCTGCAAAATCAAAACCTCGCGTCATCGACTCTGTTTTTGATCCGCAATGCATGACTTCGCGTCAGATAGATGAGACGGTCTCAGAGCTTGCAAAAAACAACCAAGACCTCTTCATAGTATACGAAGATGCATTGAAAAAAGCAAACCCAGATCTCATAATTGCCCAAGGAACTTGTGCGGTATGCTCCGCATATACCAAGGAGGTGAACAAGGCATTAAGCATTTTAGAACACAGACCACAAATCGAGGTACTCGATCCCCATAGCATAGACGATATTTTAGCCACAGTCACATTAATTGCAAAGAGAATCGACAAAGAAATCCAAGGACAGAGACTAGTTGAATCACTCCAAAAAAGAATTGACTATGTAAAAGGCAGAACTTACAAAAACCGACCCAAGGTACTCTGCATAGAGTGGGTCGAGCCATTCTTTACATCTGGGCACTGGGTACCACAAATGGTCGAAATAGCAGGTGGTACAAATTTGGTAAGCACTCCTGGTCAGAACTCAAAACGCATGACCCTTGACGAAGTGGTGAGAGCCGACGCAGACGTAATAGTCATGATGCCTTGTGGTTTTGACACAAAAAGAACCATTGTCGAGTGCACCAGGAGTTTGCAAAATAACCAGAGGTGGAAAGACTTGAGAGCTGTAAAAAACGACATGTTATTTGCAGTAGACGCAAACTCGTACTTTAGCAAACCCAGCATTCGCACCATAACAGGGATTGAGATCTTGGCAAAGATCATACACCCAGATGAATTCTCCAGTCTAGAGGTTCCGCCGGGCTCTTTCACAAAGATAAAGAATTAGTTTTGATCGTCCTGATCGTCTTCGATTGTTCTTTTGCTTGGCCTTGTTGGCACAAACAACACAGTCATGAGTTATTTGACAGGTAATAGGTAATAGGAAATGTGGAGCAAAAAAATTCACTTTTTTATGACGTGGTTTTATGCGCCCAAAGATTTGCAGATTCCGATCTTTGTGATTCTGAGGTGGCCAATGCGGAGATATTATGGAATAGTTTGTCTAAAGTTAACACACATTCTCTGATATTCAACCATGATCAATACCATACAAGGATGCCTGAATCATCTCTCTGGTCCTATCTCGTGGCTTCTTGTCTCCTGTGATTCAGGCAGATTCCCCCTTATACCTGCATTCCGTGATCAGTAGTTTGTTGGTAGAATAAAACACGTATCCAAGAATTCCAATTGACATAATCCTTAGTGGAATCTCGTACGCTGTAAGAAACGCAGTCGCAAGTCCTCCTGCCGTCCCAAATGTCGAAATTATCGCAAAACCCACTGGACCACAGCTACACGCCCCAGCGGAAACTCCTACCAGCGATCCAATAAAGCCACCACCCACTCTTTTTGCTTTCTGCAATACTGACAACACATAGACATTCATTGGTATTATGAGGCCGGAGAGAGTCGACACGGCAATTATCAACAAAAAGCCGATCATCCTATCTAGTGGAATATGAAATACAAAATACGGCTCAAAGAAAACATATTCAGATAATGTCGACAAAAGCATCAACATGCCTGAAAAGATCACCGCTGCCAAGACAATGTAGGCATAATTAGAAAATACAAGTCGTAATGAGCTTGCCAATATTAATTGAACTGCCAAAACGAGCTAAAAGTATTTTTTCATTTACATCTACCTGGAGACTTCATATACCTAACTGTCAATACTTGGTTGTGGTTTTTGGCAAGCTGATCACCGCAGTATTTGTTGGCATCTTGGGAATTGCTTGGTTTTTCACAAGGTATTGCGAGATTTCGTCCACGCATAGGATCATTGCATATGATTTGCTTGGAAAAGAGATTCAAGTTCAGGGACTTCGAACCAAATTCAACACGCGTGCAGTAGCAATAAGTTTTGCAAAACACTACGGAAGACTATTTCCGCATTATCAGTTTTGCTTGGAGTGCAACATGCCGCAGATCAAACGAAGGTTTCTAGTCTTTAATCACAAATAATGCATTTTCATGTGGTTTTGCCACAAGACCTCGTATGGCGTAACATACCCACAGTGCGCACATGCAAACATTGAATCCGCAGGTCTTGCCTTCTGAGGCGGTCTTTCATGAATAGACTTTATGAGAATCAGGTTGTCTTTTGATAGAACTCCATAGTTTGCAGTCTCACCAATTGACGCAAAAAACTCTTTGATCGCCTTAATCACTTTCTGGCCGTCTAGCTGCTCATTTTCAAGTGGAGAGAGCATGAATTCATGCAATTTTATTGACGGAATGGCCCCAAGCCAGTCAGACACGAACACGGCTAGATCATGCTTGAGGTGTTCTGCCTCTCTGCAATCTACTGTGATCATAGGATGTCTCCAAAAAAGAGATATTTTTAGATGTGTCCATTGTCGTTCCACAAACTTAAGCATTGCTAATGATTCCTGTCAAATTGCTAAATACAAAATCGATATTGGTGATGCCA
>JBFLWI010000021.1:0-19040 GCA_040757675.1 Thermoproteota archaeon
GGTAATCGAAGGCATTCGTTTGTCTTTGTACGTAACTACGTGCGAGACACCATTTTTTGGATAAACTCCGTAGATGAGTTTTGCCTTTTGTACCACAGAGTCCTTTAGTGAGACCATGATAAACTGACTTCCCTCAGAGCGCTGTTCAATTATCTTTGCTAGCTTTTCAGAGTTTGGAGCATCAAGATGTGCGTCTACTTCATCAAACAAGTAGAAGACAGACGGCTTTAATTTTTGAAGCGCGAGAACAAAGACGATTGCAGCAAGTGTTTTTTCTCCACCTGAAATTGACGACGACTCTCGTTTCGGCTTGTTTGGAAATTGAATAAGATATGATATTCCTGAGTTGAAGATGTCATCCTCATTTTGGAGCTCAAGCCACGCCTCACCGCCAGTCATTGTGTGGAACGCATCTCTGATTTCTTTGTCTACTTTGTCAAAAGCCTCAAGGAATGTCTGTCGCTTGTCCTTATCGATTTCTTCAATGAATCTAACAATTGCATTTCTTTCCTCTTCAAGTTCGTTCTTTCTGTCAGACATAGAGCGGTATCCGCTTGAAACTTCAACATACGTCTCAGGCGCTGTCGCATTCAATTTTGAGACAAGCGAGTTCATTTCAGATTCCAAGGCAGAAAGCATCGAATCTACCTCGAATGCCTCTGTGATCTCTTCGTAGCCGTATTTTTCCAGTATTTTGAGTATTTTTGCTTCATTTTCTGCCAAATCACGTATGTCTCGTGCAAGAGAATCAGATTGACGTTCCAGTGCATTGATCTCTTTTGTATATGTGCGCTCCTGCTCATTTAGCTGTGTGAGTTTTTCGTCAAACTCCTGAAGTTTTGAGATTGAAGTGCCCGAGGTAGCAATGAGTTCCTGTTCTTTTTCTCTGAGTTTGATTAGATTTTGGTTTGCCTGTTCTTTTTCTTTTGCCAACGCACTAAGTCGTGACTCAATCTCACGTTTTTCGTGATTTAGTGAGGACTGTTCTTCATGCAAGCTGTGCATCTTTGATTTTTCGCCAAGCTCCTTGGCAGAAAGTATTGCAAGTTGTGCCTCTTTGTCGCGTAGTTCACTTATTATTGCAGATTGGTTTGCAAGCAATTCGGTTCTTTTTTCATTCAGCCTTGCGAGATCCGATGCAATCCTCGCATCTTGGCCATCTGCATAATTCTCATGCATTAAAACGATCCTTTGTTCAAGGGAAGCAATGTTTGATTCCTCCTTGGCGAAATCTGTGGCAAGTTTATCTAGATATCTCTCAAGATGCGATATTCTTGACTCTAATTGGTGTCTTGTTTTTTCAAATGTAGAGAGTTTCACTTTCAGATCTGCGTAGCTGAGATCTGCATTTGCAAGGCCTGTCTCAGAAATTGAGAGCCTGTTCTTGTAGTTTGAAATTATTGTATCGGTTTTTTTGATTGCGAATCTCTTCTTTTGTATGTATTTTTTTAGCAGGTTGATTGACTGCAAGAGTCCATCAACCGAAGTGCTCATCGAAATTATTTTTGTCAGCTTCGATATCTTTGAATTTATATCGATTATGACTGCACTTGCCTTTGATTCAAAGAATTCTCCTTCCAGCGTAACTGTCTTGTAGCCTTCTTTTGAAAGACGTAGTGCGGCTTCGCGCGTCTTTACTAACAACACATTGCCAAACAGAAACGTCTTTAGTCCAGCATATCGTTCATCGCATTTGATAAAATTTGCAAGTACGTCGATGACATCAGAGTCAGACGGCAGTGACATTTTGAATTTAGGAATTGCCTCAAGCGGTATAATTTTCAGTTTAGGTAGTTTTTTTGCACGCGCAACTTCGGCCAAGCTAAGAAGTGTTGCGAAATCTTTTACTACAAATGATTTGATCCAGTCAGATGCGACTGCTAATGCTGCGCGCTCATATTCTTTGTCCCATGAGATCATCTCATATGCGAGTCCCTCTATGCCAAGCTCTAAGCTATGTTCTTTGAGATTTGCGATTGTATAGTCCTCATGCATCAACCCCTTGACTACTCGGATCTTTGCATCATATTGTGCTGCAGCCTTGGAGGCCTTTTCTAAGATGAGTGTAAGTTCTTCTATGTCGTTTTCTGTCTTTGCCTTCTTGCTTTCCTGTTCTGCAATCCTTGTCTTTAGCTCTGTTATGGCATCTTTGTGATTGTTGCGGATTGACTCAAGCCTTGTTTTTAGTTGCTCAAGTTTTGCATATTCTTCAACTATTTCCGATTGTTTTGCCTTGTTGGTCATGATTTTTGATTTAGTGTCATTAATTTCGGATTCGAGTTTTGCCAAAGTTACTTTGGCTGTGTTAAGTTTTGTAGTGAGGCCATTGATCTTGTTGTCTATTTCTTTTCTTTGTGCAATTACTTGTGATTGCTGCTTGTAGACCTGCGAGGTTTCCGAGTCAATCGATTTGAGCAGTACCGTGCTTTGATTTTTGTTCTCCTTGATTTTTGCAATCATTTCTTTTAGCTCTGTCATCTGTGCCTCAATGGAGGCTCTGCTTTGATGTAGTAGCTCCAGATCAGACGCTATTTGTGGAAGTCTTGCTTGAATCTGCTCAAGTCTTCTTGTTTTTGTGATTGCCTCAGTGTTTGCCGACTCGTAGACTTGCATCGCTGCGCTGAGCTCAGAGTCAATTGCAGCCTTTGCCTGATTGTATGCGTTTGCCTCTGCCATAAATGACGACTTTTGCGCCTCTAGAGCCGAGATCTCTTTTTTGATTGCGGCGCGTTCCTCATCTAGGCGTTTTGCCTCAGATACAAGCGAGTGGATACTGCGCTCCTTTGATATTTTTGCAGATTGTATTACCTTCATCTTGTTTGAGGCAGATATTGCATGAAGCCTGCCTATTTCGCGGTTTATCAGATCGTGCCTAAGCTTTAGGTTTCGTTCCGCTTCAAGTTCGTCTATTCTTTTTTTGATTTCATCCATTCTTGCCAAAGCAATCTCAAGGCGCCTGTCTGCGTCGTCAAGCTGTTTGAGCGACTCGGCCTTTTTTTCATCAAAGTATGCAAGACCTATCAGATCCTCAATTACAGTTCTTTTCTCTTCGGCAGTGAATTCCGATATTCTGGTCACGGTTCCCTGTTGGACGGCATTTAGTTGGGTGAGGCTTGCGTTTGCGACCTCAAGTAGGTCTAGGATCTGATTTCGGTTTGTCTGCTTTTGGTTCAGATAGTAGACGTTTTCGCCGTGCTCATCCATTTCACGCGTGATGACCACATTGTTGGCATCCACTGGGATCTTTCTGTCAGAATTGTCAAAGTGAAGGCTTACTCGCGCCATTTTTGTGCCTCGTCTTGAGCCTTCAATGTCGTGAATCAGTGATCTTAGTTTATCCACCCTCATGACCTTGGGGCGGTTCTCGCCCAAGGCAAAGATGATTGCATCAAGTATGTTGCTTTTGCCAGAACCGTTTGGTCCTGAGATAGATACCAGGCCGGGCTCAAAGCCCACCACTGTGTTCGTAAAGCCGAACGATTTGAAGCCAAAAATCTCTACTTTTTTAATATGAACCAAAGTATGGATACCCTTTGAGATCTGGTTTGTTAATCAAATATTGCCAAGTTTAGTTGACCTGAGGAATAATTCTTGTAATGCTATGAAAAATTTGAGAGTGAATCCGCTTATAATTGGGACAACCACAATAACAGCCATTGATCAAGGCAGGCATAATTCAAACAAGACAGTACGGATCGAATGCGGAGGCAATGGGCGAGGTCTCAAAGATCATACTCAAGCTGGCGAAAAAGGAAACAGACATCGTGTGCTTGCCTGAGCAATGGCTTAAAGACAATACGATATTGGATTTTGATGTGCAGTTTTCTGATTTTGCTAGAATTTCAAAGGATTACTCCATGACTATTGTACCTGGTGCATTTTACGAAAAGAATGGAAAGTACTATCATATAACAGCACCACTGATAGAGGGTGGCGAGATAATAGGCAAGCAGGAAAAGATTCACCCCTTTGATTATGAGCGGTTCAAAATAAAACCGGGAATGAAGGCCCGAGTCTTTAAAACCAAGAAGGCAAGTGTTGGCATAATAATTTGTTATGACATGGTTTTTGCAGGAGTTGCTGAAACCATGGTAAAAAAAGGCGCAGACATCCTGCTTTCGCCAAGCAGAATAGTCAAGCGTGGAATCAAGCCGTGGCACATCTATGTTCAAGCACGCTCCCTGGAGAACAGAGTTCCCATCTTGGCAGCAAATGTCTCAAATAGAAAATTTGGTGGCCAAAGCATCATAGCAGATCTTAAAGAAAAAGACCAAGTGATGATCCCAAAATTAGACATATTGGGCCACAGACAAGCGTCAATTGTCTCATCATTCCAGCTTTCAGATTACAAGAAAAGCAGGTTTCGCAGGTACAAAGACAAGATGTATTTCTCTTAATGCTTATTCGTCGTCGCGTATGTCACTGTACGCGTCTTCGTCGTCTTCTTCATGGATCTTTGGCTTTGTGTCCTCACAGTTCTCAAAGGTGTTTTGCCCTTGGCCCCCGTGGCACTTGTCTATCTCTGTGCCACCGTCAATGTAGTCGTTGCCCTGCCCCCCATAGATTTGGTCGTTTCCTGAATCACCGCTCAGCATGTCATTTCCAGGCCTACCAAATAGCTTGTCATTGCCATCTCCCCCATGGACGGCATCATCACCTATTCCTCCGCCAAGCCAATCGTTTCCCATGCCGCCGTCCATTGTGTCGGTGCCTTGGTTTCCGTGTGCTTTATCATTGCCATTTCCAGCATCTATGAAATCATTTCCTTGGCCGCCCCAAATTTCGTCGTGTCCATCTTGGCCAAATATCTCGTCGTCTCCTTTGGCGCCGTTTATGTGGTCGTTGCTTGCACCTCCGATTATGCAGTCGTTGCCTTTTCTTGCATTCACTTTGTTGCCGACATCTGAGAGCAGGATTAGATCATTTCCATTTGTTCCTTGGATTTTGGTTCCAAGATGGCCGTCTCTGTTGTCAATGAGATTGTAACTTGGTGTTGCAATTAATTCTGCTAATGTTTTATCATCACAGTATAGTGTTACTGGAGTTGGAGGTGTATCACACGCATCGCCAATTCCATTGCCATCACTGTCTGCCTGATCAGGATTATGTGTACCAGGGCAGTTGTCTACATCTCCTCCCACCCCGTCACCATCTACATCGTTTAGAGGATCATTTGGAAATGCATCACAAGCATCACCCATACCATCAACATCAGAATCTTCTTGTTGCTGATTAGGTGTCATAGGACAGTTGTCCGACAAATTGTCTATATTGTCTGCATCGTCGTCACCGTTGGGTGTCCTATCACACAGATCTCCGATACCATCACCGTCGGTGTCTGTTTGATCAATGTTGGATACTAGTGGGCAGTTGTCTAGGTGATCAAGAACAGTATCAGAATCGGTATCTTGACATGCGTTACCAATTCCGTTGCCATCTGAATCTTGCTGATCTTGATTTGGAACAGACGGGCAGTTGTCTACATTGTCTGCGACTTGATCCCCGTCAGCATCAGGGCATCCGTTTACACCCCCTGGCGTGAGTGAGCACAAGTCCACATCGTCTGAGAATCCATCGTTGTCATCATCTGAGTCACATACATCGCCGATTCCATCTGCATCTGCATCCGCCTGATCCGGATTTGCAATAAATTGACAGTTGTCTATGGAATCTGCTACGGTATCATTGTCATCGTCGGTGTCGCATGCGTTACCCATTCCATCGGAATCGAGATCTTCTTGAAAGGGGTTTGAGGCATCTTTGCAGTTATCAGCTTTGTCTAGGATACTATCCCCATCCGAATCAACATCGTCGTTTTGAATTGTGCCTATTCCCTGTCCATCAGAAATTGTCGCATTAACAACATTAGAGAGATTTACAAGAAAAGATTCGTCTGGTTCAATTTTTGTATCGCCGTTGACCTGAATTGGGATGTTGCCCAATGTTTGGCCTTCTGGGATTATGATCGAGCCACTGGATGCTTGATAATCTGCATCAGATGTTGTTGCGCTTCCATCACTAGTTGAAAATGAGACTTGGACGCCGCCTAATGGCGCCGGTGCACTAAGTGAAATTAAAAAGTTGAAAATGGCAGATCCGGCGTCGCCTTCTTCATCCTGCACGTCAGATATGAATAGATTTGGTGGACAGCTGATCATCACAGGTGAGTTACCCAGTATTACACCGGGAGGTAGATTTGGATCGCCGTTTGGATCAATGATTATGCCAGTACATATGTTTCTGATCAGCCCGATGGTATTATCAATGGTGTTAAAATTGTGAAAGTCTCGGTGATTGTTAATTATGCCAGTATTGGTGAGCCTATCAGAATTGACAAATTCACTATGGTTATTGATCGTACCGGAATTATCAAAAGGTCTGGAGTTGCTAACGGTGCCAAAATTGTTGAAAGTGCCGCTGTTGGTTATACTTTGTGAGTTTGTGATTCCTCCACGATTGTCTACAGTGCCTGCATTTGACATAGCCTTTTGAAGGAGTAGCTGAACATTGCTTGCAATTGTAAGTTTTTGTCCTGAGCTAATTGTCAATGGAACGGTTTCGATGACGCATAATGGGTCTACCCACGTCCCTTGAACCGAGTGACAGGTTATGACATTGTGTATTATAACCTCATTAGTAGGTAGAGCAGCAGAATTTGATATTTGTCCTGCTAGAATTACAATAGCTATGACCGTTAGAAGCCAGCCAGGCCTTTTCCACATTATCCACAATGAGGTTCTGCTAACTTATCGAGGGATGTAGCCAAGTTAGCTTGCTTCCATGCACTCTGAGGGTTAGCGGTTCCTGATATTTGTCAGAAATCACGTTCCCCTTCATTGCTTCATCTGTAAGCCCTCTAGGATGGGTAAACCTAGCCCACCCCTTGTGCGCAATATTCATGGATGCGACTACGTCACGGTCCATTGATTTGCCACAATTACTGCACAACAATTTTCGTCTGTTCAACCTGTCCTCTTGGAGTGACCCTCCGCATATTGGACAGAGTTTGCTTGTGCGTTGTGGATCTACGAATTTGACAGGTATGCCTTCCCATCTGGCTTTGTATTCTACTTGTCGCTGGAATTCGTAAAATGACCATGAGTTTACTTTCTGTCTGAATTTTCTGCCCTGACCATTCCCATTCCTGTAGAGTTTTCTGATGCCCTTGAGATCCTCGAAAATAATCATGGATTTTGATTCTTTTGCTTTGGTAACTATGTCTTTTGAAATTTTGTGGATATATTGATTAACTCGTCTTGTCTGCCTGCCTCGATTTTTTGCAAGGAATCGATTCTTTACTCTGGCATCAAACCTCCTGAAAGAATCTCTAACATGCTGTGAATTTTGTTTTATTGAGAGTATCTTTTCGGTTCTGTACATGACGATATTATCTGGTGTTGATATGGTAATGTTTCGTAGATTTCTATCCATGCCGATTGCACCCTGTGGTTTGATTTGGGTGACGTCTTTTTGTATTGAGATGGATAGTGATGTTGGTGTGATTGCGAATGACCTAGCCTCTATCCCGTCCTTTGAGAGTTCTGATACTGTATGATTATTTAGCAGGATGTTGACAAAGTTTCGATTTGATACAGGAAATGACATCAACATGCCGTTGATTTTGAATCCGTAACATGACACCAGATATGGCTTTCTTACAAAAGGTGATCTGACTTGGCTGCCTTTTCTGAGGTCCTTTTTCATCTGTGCTAGTCGCCCAGATGCTTGGGAGATTGCTGTGAGTTTGTATTTTGACTGGATTTGATATTGTTCTAATTTGTGGTAGGATAACACAGAAAGTTTTTTCATGGTGGAACAGTTGTTTTCCAATCCTATTCTGATGCAATGATTTACCATGTCTTTGAACGTATTCATCATTTGAAGAATTTTTTCATCGGGTGAAAATGGTTGTTTTATTGATTTGATTGCGAACATCTTTTTCACCATATGAATTTGGAATCCAAACGAACAGCGATTGGTTTTAATTGATTTAAACTTGTCGGCATCCCTCGACAAGTTAGCAGAACCCCTCATAACATCATAATCCAAATTACCATTTGGACCTAGTAATTATGCCAGCTTGATCAAGCATATTGTAAAATAATTTGCAGACGATTTTATAATCGAATTATTTTGAAGATGTCATGATAGAACCTGGAAACCCAGTAAAAGATTTTGCAATTACAGAACAAACAACGATTTCACAAATTTTTGAGCAGATGGCAAAGTCCGGCGGATTTGAATCAAGAAACCTTGCCGACGGTGTGGAAATTCTTTCTACAATGATTTCAGATAAAGAATGTCTTAGGTTTTTGTCATTTGTTGGCGCAATAGTCTCAACAGGTATTCGTGGCATCATAAAAGACATGACGCAAAAAAAATGGTTTGACGTCATAATAACTACTTGTGGCGCATTGGACCACGATATAGCCAGGCATTTTTCAAACTATAAAGAAGGCTCTTTTACGATGGACGACTCTCAGCTTGCAGACCAAGACATTCACAGACTGGGCAATGTACTGGTTCCAATGGAAAGCTACGGCCCCCTCATCGAAGAAAAGATGCAACAGATCCTAGAAGAAGTGTACAAGCAAGGAAAAAAAGAAATGTCGACAGCAGACATTGCAAAAGAAATTGGCAAGATGCTTGGCGAGGATTCATTCCTCTATTGGGCGCAAAAAAATAACATACCCGTGGTAGTTCCAGGAATAATGGATGGAGCAGTAGGCAGCCAGATCTGGTTGTTTTCACAAAAGCACAATGATTTTAAGCTGAACATGACAGAAGACGCAAACACATTATCAGGACTGGTCTTCAAGGCCAAAAAATCCGGCGCACTCATGCTTGGTGGCGGCATATCAAAACACCACACACTTTGGTGGAACCAATACCGCGAAGGCCTAGATTATGCTGTATATATCACGACGGCACAAGAATTTGATGGTAGCTTGAGTGGCGCACTGGTAAGAGAGGCGATCTCGTGGGGAAAAGTGACACAGGATGCCAAGCAAACCACTATCCACGCAGAGATAACCACTGTGCTTCCGTTTATCTACCGTACACTTTTGTCCAAAATCAAATAGTTGCAGCACTGTAAAGTATATCAGTGATTTACAGCTAATTCATGTATGCTACCACGCCTTTGGGTAAAGGAGCTAAAACCCGTCAACATCGAAGGCGGTTACTTGATCGATGGCTTCCCCTCAATTGGCTTTACGAGTGCAATTGCAAGCGAGTCACTGATGCACACGTCTCAATACGATCTTGTCGGTTTTGTCGATTCTATTGATTTTCCGACAGTGACCATACTCAAAGATGGCACACCAAATTACGCTACAAGAATTTTTGTCAACGACATACTCAAAGTATCAATTTTTACCTCATACCTTACTATCAATGAACCGTACCATCGTGCAATTGCAAAGATGATGCTTAGCTGGGCAAGAAAGCACAAGTGCGACCTAATAGTAAGTAGCTCACCAATGAAGTTCCCAGACAGCAGTCAAGACAGTGTGATTGCGGCAGGAAGTACGAATAATGCGCGCAACAAAATAAAGCAAGCAGACATGATAATTCTGCAAAACGGGACAATTCCTGGAATTCCTGGAGCACTATTAAACGAAGGCATGTTAAACAACCAAGATGTCGTCGTGGTTCTAGTTAACGTCGACGAGTCGGGCCCAGATTTCAAATCAAGTGCTCATCTGTGTATGGCAATGTCGAAGCTTTTGCCAGGAGTCTCCTGCGACCTCACCATGATACAAAAACAAGCAGAGATAGCAGAAAAACAAATCAAGCAGACAGAAAAAGAAACACGTGCGTTCAGAGAGACAATGTACGGCTAGCTGCACTAACAAATGCAGGACTTTTTTGGGTTTTTTGCAGCAGTAATAGTGATTTCTGCTTCGGGGGTCATGGCACCAGGACCGCTTTTTGCCGCAACCGTTTCTAGTTCATTGAGACAGGGAGGACGTTCAGGTCTTTATGTGGCGGCAGGCCACACGATCGTCGAGCTGCCACTAGTCGTCTTTCTTGGCCTTGGCATTTTTTCGTTGGAGACATTCCCACAGTTCAGAGTCATAGTGGCAGTCTTGGGAGCATTGAGCATCTTTGCTTTCTCAGGGATTCAGATCTATTCCACAATGAAGACTCGTGACATCAAAGAATCAAAATGCAGTGCATTTGCTACAGGCATACTTCTCACAGGCCTCAACCCGTTCTTTCTGATTTGGTGGTTCACAGTTGGCATCAAGCTTATTTTTGATGCGCTTGTTTTGTGGGCATTTTTGGGAATCCTAGTCATGTTTGGGATGCATATTTGGATGGACTATGCTTGGCTCTTTTTCGTATCAACGTTATCATCAAAGGGAAAGAAATTTCTTTCAGACAAAAGATACCGCGTATGCATGATTGCAATAAATGGAGTCCTGATTTATTTTGGCGTGTCTTTTATTTTAGAAGTGGTCTAGCTACAGTCAAGTGTTTCTAGGCCAGAATTGCACTCGTTGTTTAGTCTGTCAATTTTTTCTGCAATTGAAATGCAGATATTTGGATCAAGTGTCCTTTCATATTCTACAATTTCATCAATGATTGAAAATTGTTTTGCAGGACACGAATTGAAATTCTGAAATAGCACCAGCGTAGCGATTATGATTATGCCTCCGACTACGGCAATTCTAAAATAATTATGCTTTTGTAATGTCAATTTCTATGGTGGAGACATTTCTTGTTTTTCCGTCCTGTGACAAAAGCGAGTCAGAAGCAATCCTAACATCTTTTATCGTATAGCCCACAGTATTCATCCTTTTTACTATCATTTGTGAAACATCTACTGCCTGGGTGATTCTTTGGCCCCTAGCTTTTATGGTTACAACAGGTTGAGTTGAAAGTTGTGTGAGCGTAGCGGTGACATAAGTCATGATTGGTTTTGTGCCAACAAATATCACATCGCGAGTCTTTTTTGCACCATTGTCATCAGAAGCTTTTTCGTCTTCTGAGATTGTCTGCTCCTCTTGTGGTTCTTTGTTCTTTTGTGATTCTGCAAATATCTCTTCGGCTTCAGTTGGTTTGTCTTGCTCGCTCATAGTAACCTAGTTGTTGTTTTTGCTCTTTTGCTTTTATTTTAAGTTTGAGACTTTGCATTTTTCAGATAGTTTTCTATTACTTTTTCAATTTCTTCAGGATTCTTGCAATTTTTCACGTTTTCCACAATCTCTTTTTCTTCTACTTCATAACAGTTGAGAAATTCTTGTGCATCTTTGTAAACTAAGAGAATCTTTTCGTTGTGCAGGCAATAATACATTTTTTCAGGCTCCATTAAATGTGGCATGATTTTAATTCCATCTTTCTCCGATGACAACGGGTATGACATGTCTATCATCAGCTAATATCGTATTTAGGGTATGCACTCCGATATTGTAATAAGGATTTTTGATAAATAAAACATGTTGAGTGAGAGAATCGTTTTCCACATTGATTTTGACTATTTTTTTGCACAGTGTGAAGAAATTAGAAACCAATCATTAAAGACCAAACCAGTTTGCGTGTGTATTTTTTCTGATCGTGGTGGAGACAGTGGTGCAATAGCTACTGCAAACTACATTGCAAGAAAATTTGGCGTAAGGTCTGGGATGCCGATCAGATTTGCAAAAGCAAGATTGCGTCAAATTCCAGACGCGGTTTTCCTTGGTGCAGACTTTCCATATTATTCAGACATCTCGCAAAGGGCAATGGAAATAATCAAAAGTTATGCCGACATATTCGAGTACGTAGGAAAGGATGAAGCATATCTAGATGTGACAAAAAGAGCCGAATCTAGTTTCCCAAAAGCCACACACCTAGCCCAACAACTCAAAAACCAGATCAGGGCCGAAGTAAAAATGACATGCTCCGTTGGAATCTCCGCAAACAAACTCATCTCAAAGATTGCATCAGGCTTCAAAAAACCCGACGGCTTGACAGTTGTCGAACCACAGAACGTAGAAGCCTTTCTGAATGCACTCAAGGTAGGCGACATTCCTGGAATCGGCAAAGTTACTGCCGATAAATTTGCTGAAATGAACATCAAAACAATTGGGGAGTTAAGGGGCCTCGACGTGTTTACACTCAATAAGATGTTTGGACGCAAAATATCATCCTACATTTACAACGCTGCGAGGGGCATCGACGACGACCCCGTGGCTGAAAGGCAGCCAACAGTTCAGTTTTCCAGAATCGTGACGCTAAAGGAAGACTCGAAAGATTTTGAGTTTCTATCTCAGAGCTTAAACGAGATATGCGCTGATCTGCATCAGACCATACTAAAGCACAAAAAGATGTTCAGATCCGTGGGGATTCAGTTCATCCAATCAGATTTATCAAGTAAGACCAAATCAAGAATGCTGAAAAACCCCACATTTAGCATAGATGAGCTCAAAAAAGCCTCAACCCAGTTGTTAGAAGAGGCCTTAGCTGATCAAAAGCTAGACGTAAGAAGACTAGGTGTGCGTGTATCAGAGCTCTCAGACCTAGAAGGCCAAAGCTCAATCACTAATTTTTTCTAAGCACTCTGTTTTTTCATTCTCTTTGTTTCTATGGCTGTGACTGCAAAAAGATAAGCAAAAAGCCACGGCAGAAACATTATCTCGCCTGCTATACCATGGAATTCTTCAAATTCAGTTGGATTTGTTGAGACCTTGAGGACAAAAAGCGATAGCGAGAATATCCTTATCATGTTTACGCCAATCGTTCCCGCTATTCCCAGCACAAAATATGCAGCCTTACGCTTTGGCGGAATGTTCATTTTTAGCAAAAATGCCATCATGACAAGCGAGTAAATTATTACGCTGTGAACTCCCGCCGAGGGCCAAAAAACTTGAAGTGCCATCGAGCCATGCTCGCCTCTCAAGAACATCAGATTGTCTCTTGCAATTGCGAAGCCAAGATCAAATGTGTTGATTACCCAAACGTTTGCCTTGACTAGATATGGCACGATATACTGCAGTGGACCCAGCGTGTCGTATGGGAAGAATGCATCAAGGGAGAGTATGATTGCACTTCCACATAAGAAAATCGGCCCAGCGGGCGCTATTCTAATCCATTTTTTACCAAACAGAATCGTTACAGCCGCAATCAGAAATATTCCCATCACGACAAAGTCCCACATCCATGTCCACGAATACACCAAGTTGACATTGTAGACTTTGGCTCCCATTGTTATGTAGTCCCTAAGGCCATATTCTAACGCCACAAGATAGGCAATTACTGCTGCCGCAAGCGGGATTGTCAGCAGTACTTTTTTTTGTGAAATGGTGTGTTTTAGCCCAACCATCTCCGCAACTACGAAGGCCATTGCAAAAAGGAAGCCACCTCTTCCCTGGTTCCAGCTTAAGCTGAAAGAATCTGGATATGCAACCAGTGCAAACAAGACGGGGCTTATTATGACAATAATTGCAAATGTGACGTTTTTGCTCTGCATCATTTGGTGGAGAATTTTGAATGAATAAAAACCAACGGCAAAAATATCCGGAAGCTACTGCAGAGAGGAGATCAGCCGCACAAAATGTGTTTTGGAACGAACAAACACGTTCTTATGTTCATGTAACACCATAGTGTAGTTCCTGAAGGTTCTGCGGTTCCCTCTTCGGAGGCTAATGCCCCGCTCTACCTTCAGCCTTACTTCTTTTTGATCGTAAGTGTTTTTTGGATCTCGCTCATCGAATTGATGAATTTTTGTTTTGCTTCGTACTCGTTTGTCACCTTGACTATAACTTCAGATGAAGAAAGCAGAACGTCTTTTACTACGAGTGGTGCGCTTAATCCCAGCAACTCGCTTAGGAAATCAAACAGATTATGGAATTTTGTGGCATTTCGGTATTGGAATTGTACTCGGCCGTCCTTAAAGGTGGGTTTTGGATCAAGCGGTATGATTAGGTTCGGAGATGTCATTTCAGAAATGAACTTTGCAGTATCTGATTTGACTGCGCCTGAAAGCTCATCTCTTTTTGCTTCCAGGTTCGCCTTTGTTTTTTCAAGGTTTTCTTGCTGATCTTCATAAGGAGTTCCTATCATTTTTGCAAACGTTGACTCTGTTGGACGCTTGAGCGGTAGCTCATGCAGCTTCATGTTTACTATCTTTAATTCTTCTTCGATTTGGTTTAGGTAGTTGCGATTTGCCTTGATTTGTCGCGCTAGTTCTTCAAGGTAGGTAAAGTCAGACATACTCACCACTTAGCTGAATTGGTGTACTACATCCATCAGCGACTGCTTAAAGTCCTCAGTAGTCAAACCCCACTTTCCGTACTCTTCTTTGTAAGCATCCCAAGACTCTTCGGCCTCTCTGGCAATCTCTAAAATCTTCGGACCGATTGCCTTTGTGTTAACTAGGATCGTGACGTTTGCTTGTTCTTTTTCCAAGATAGGAATCTTGACGAATATCATCCTAGAATCTTCGATATTGAACCTGTCTTTGATTACGCGTTTGAGTACTTCACGTTCTTTGACATCAAAGTCTCCTTTTACTTTGACTAGTGCACAACAAGAGTCACGTGGTCCACCATAGTTGCGGACATCGGTCTCATCAATATCAAAGAGAATGGCATCTTGTTTTTTGTTGAGATTCTCAATTATAGAATCCATTGTGTTGTTCTTGTTCATTCCTGGAAGTTGGTTGAAATTCCACTGGTCTTCGTCTGGAAGAACTGGAATTACCCACGGAATTGCCATCTTTGGCCTCTTTGTCGCAAGCCATGTTCTATAGTTTGACATGTCCCATTCCGTTTCACGCGCAAACGAAGCGACGAACATGGAGATTGCATTTGCCGCAATCAGATTCATGCCTTTGTAGTCTTTCCAGCCTACCTCGTGTTCTTTTGGCAGATCATCTATGATCGATGGAACTTTTTGTACGCGTTTTTCATGCTTATGTGCAAGCTCGCGTAGTCGTTTATTGGAAAATAGAATTGAACAGTCAGAATACTTGATTTGATATTCGAGGTTCATGACTATGTTTATTGCCGCGGCCTCAAAGATTACTGGATCCCATCCAAACTCGGGCAAAAGCCCCAACGTTGCAATTGTGGCGTGTTCCTTTGTGTTGGTTCTGATAAATTCTATAAATGAGCATGCAAATGAGCTTCCAGTTCCTCCGCCCATCGCAAATGGAACAGTGTAACCTCTTACCGGTTCCGGCGAGAGTGCCGAGAGTTGTTTTGTAAAGTCCCATTTCTGCGTGACTTCGTTTTTGAACCTTGATCTTCCCTCCGCCCAGTTCCTTGCGGCTCCGCCAGCTCCATGTATTACATGTTTGTCACGTAGTGCAAAAAGATCAGGGTATGATTGTAAGATGAGATTTGCAGCCCTCGGATCCAGATCAACGAGTAGTGCTCTTGGAATAAGTGGTGTTTCTCCTCCAGTGTAAGCGCCAGGAAATCTCAAAATCGTGCTGCCATATCTTTTTAGGATTCGTGATTCGTCTTTTGTGTCCTTTAGCACTGGTTTAAGCGGGTCAGCTCCGACATCCAGTAATAGTCGTCTATACGATTCTGCACCAAGTCCTATCCCGCAGTGTCCAAAACACGTCATGAGTACTGGTGCTGGTGGGAGCGGTGCTGTTGTCTGTGCCATAATCAGACATCACCGTTTGAAACTATAACCACAAAGTGCAACAAAAATGAAGTTGCTGCTTGATCGTTATAGACTCGTGCGTAATTCATGCCTAAATAATCGTGACTGGAAATTTAACCATTAAGTATGATTGATCTGTGTAGTTTTAGCTAGTCCGCCACAATTTTATAGCAAAAAATGATTTTTTGATTTGTGCAGCTTTTAGGCAGACTCGAAATTAAATCAAAACAAAAGGTAGTCGAGTTCCTAAACCAAGAACATGTGGGAAGAATCTGCTCAATTGACAAAGATGGATTCCCCCAAGTCATCCCAATGAATTTTGTGTTCCTCAATGATTCCATATACATGCACTCTCACACCAAAGGTGAGAAGCTCGAGAACATCAAAAACAACAACAAAGTGGGCTTTGAAGTAGACAAAGAGCTAGAGTTTTTGCCATCTTATTTTACACACCCAACTGATGCCTCTCAAGCAGATACGCTCTACATAAGCGTCGTAATAAAGGGAATTGGCACTATTGTCCAAGACAGAGAAGAGAAGACATTGGCGTTAAACGGACTCATGGAAAAATACCAGCCAGAAGGCAGATATGAAAAGATACAACCGGAGATGGCAGTAGTAGACGAAGTCGCAATAATCAAAGTCACTCCAACAACGATGCGCGGCAAATACAAGATAGGACAGCACTTGGACAGAAACGCAAGACAGTTGCTTGCAGAAAAGATATTGGAGCGAAACACACCTACTGCAAAAGAGACACTTAGGATAATGGGTTTTAAGATCATCAATGGCAAACTCGAATTAGTTGATGAACAGCCTTGGTAACTTGACACCAACCAAGTCTTTAATGTTCACACTGACATTCCTTTAAATTTAGACTAGTACGATTCTGTAGCTGTTGCAGATACAAACATTTCAATTAGTTTCAGAATTTGAACCTACAGGAGATCAACCGCAAGCAATTGAAAAGCTTGTGCAAGGAGTACAAAAAAATAAAATTCAGACACTACTTGGTGTCACTGGAAGCGGCAAGACGTTTACCATAGCAAACGTCATTGCACGCACAGGTAAGAACACACTTGTTATTTCACACAACAAAACCTTGGCAGCTCAGCTTTACTCTGAGTTAAAGCAGTTTTTCCCAAAAAACAATGTGGGTTACTTTGTTAGCTATTACGATTACTACCAACCAGAAAGTTACATACCGCAAACCGACACATATATAGAAAAAGACACAGAAATCAACGAAAAAATCGAAAAAATGAGACTGGAGGCAACAGCCATGCTGCTTTCAGGCGAACCAACCATAATCGTAGCCACAGTTTCCTGCATCTACTCACTTGGCTCACCAAAAGACTGGGAGGAAATGGCTACGACTGTCAAAACCGGCAGCACCTATAGTCGAAGCGAGCTCATCAAGAAATTCATCAACGCTCGCTACGAGCGCAATGATTTGGAGCCTGCGCCAGGCACATTCAGGGTCAAAGGCGACACAATCGACATAGTTCCCGCATACTCTGATGAAATAGTACGAATCTCACTGTTTGGCGACGAGGTAGAAAAAATCTCAGTGCTGGATCACGTATCCCTAAAAGAGAAACGAAGACTAAATTCAGTTAAGATCTTTCCAGCAAAGCACTATCTTGTTGCAAACGACGTAAGACAAAAAGCAATCAGATCAATCAGAGACGAGCTAAAACAAAGACTTCCACAACTAAATGAATTGGAAAGACAACGACTCGAAATGCGAACCAAGTTCGACTTGGAGATGATTGAAGAGCTTGGCTACTGCTCAGGCATTGAGAACTATTCAAGACATTTTGATGGAAGAAGGCCTGGAGAAAAGGCATTCTGTCTTTTGGATTTTTTTGGCGACGACTACCTTCTTGTGATAGACGAATCACATGTGACGCTACCACAGCTTCACGGAATGTATGGCGGCGACTACACCCGAAAGAAAGCGCTAGTTGACTATGGCTTTCGGCTCCCCAGCGCCTTTGATAACAGACCACTCAAATTTGAAGAGTTCGAACAATACATCAAAAACTGTATCTTCGTTTCCGCCACGCCTTCAGAATATGAAAAAAAGAAATCATTTCAAATCGCAGAGCAGCTTGTCCGACCCACCGGTCTAGTTGACCCCCTAGTCGAAGTAAGACCTACAAAGAATCAAATGGACGATCTCATATCAGAAATAAAAAAACGGGCAAAAGACAACCAGCGCGTCCTAGTCACTACACTTACAAAGCGAATGGCGGAAGACTTGGCAGAATACCTTTCCAAGAAAGAAATCAAAGTAAGATACCTGCATTCTGAGATTGAAGGTCTGCAAAGAACGGAATTGATACGGCAGCTAAGACTTGGCGACTTTGACGTCTTGGTAGGCATAAACCTGCTGCGAGAAGGACTCGACATACCCGAAGTCTCACTTGTAGCCATACTGGATGCAGACAAAGAGGGCTTTTTGAGAAACTACACGAGCTTGATTCAGACCTTTGGACGAGCTGCAAGAAACTCAAGTGGAACAGTCATACTCTATGCAGACACCACTACAAAATCCATGAAGGAGGCAATAGAAGAAACCAATCGCAGAAGAGAAAAACAGATCGCATACAACAAGTCGCATAATATAACACCAAAGACGATAATCAAATCCATACCGCAGCAAGTAGCAGTACTGGATGACATTAAAAACAAGACACAGCACGACCTGTACAAAGAAGCAATAGAGGTAGAAACGCAAATGAAAAAATATGCAGAGGAGCTAGACTTTGAGAAGGCAATAGAGTGTCGCGACAGATTACGACGAATTCAAATCGAGTTGGAAAAGAAAAATGTACGATAAACTGAAAATCAGAGGTGCAAGACACCACAATTTAAAAAATCTGAATCTAGACATACCAAAAAACAAACTTGTTGTGATTTCAGGTCTTTCAGGCTCTGGCAAGTCCACTTTGGCATTTGACACAATTTATGCCGAAGGCCAACGAAGATACGTAGAATCGCTTTCTGCTTATGCACGACAGTTTTTGGAGATGATGGACAAACCTGATGTGGATTCTATTGAGGGGCTCTCACCTGCCATCTCAATTCAGCAAAAAACAACATCAAAGAATCCTCGCTCCACTGTAGGAACCACGACTGAGATCTACGACTACCTGAGATTGCTTTATGCCAGAATAGGCATTCCACATTGCACGCGCTGTGGTCGCAAAATCTCAAACCAATCCATAGAGTCGATTTGCGAGTCCATTTTCAAGGATTTTGATGAAAGACAGATAATAGTTCTTGCTCCTCTGATTCAAAGAAAAAAAGGAACGTATGAAAAGCTCTTTGAGCAAATAAAAAAGGACGGCTACTCCCGCGCACGCGTAGACGGCCAGATAATCCAAGTTGAAGATGAACTACCAAAATTAGACAGGCAAAAATGGCACAAT
>JBFLWI010000022.1:0-18864 GCA_040757675.1 Thermoproteota archaeon
ACATGTTTTTGCAATAGACGAGTCTACAATCAAGGCAACTGAACAAATAAAAAAGAATCCTGCCATGATGGAGATGCTAAAAAAGATAGAGCTCTCAAAGAAAATACTGGCAGAAATACAAGAACAAAAAAAGCAGCAGGACCAGAAGGCAAAACAAATTCAGGAGCTCAGAGAGAACGCACAAGCAAAACTTGCAAGCGACATAAGTAGAATGAATAAGGATTACGAGCCTTATTCTCCACAGAACGCGTTTTCCCGATTCATAGTAAAGAAACCAGTCGAGTTGCAAAACATCTATTGGTCCATGTTCAACTACCAACAAGAAAAGATAAAATCAGCAAAAGATGCACGTGACAAAATCCTCTCAGACGGTGGAAGTAGAGAAGACGCATGGGGTGCATACCAGAAGATCTCTGCCACAAAGAGGGCAAAAATGATCGAGATTAACAAAAGCCTCAACATCCAGTACGCCGGTGCTGACGTTACAATCCAGGGTATCTTCGATGCAAAAGGCAAGCTACCGCGGTATGACTAGTGTACAGATCTACCAGACAGACTATGTCGTAAATAGAATCTAAAAAGAATCAGTGAGCCAAATAGTATCAAAGATGCCACTACAAAGGTGAGCGGATATGCAAAGGATTTTGTTATGAAGCCTGCAGTGAGTGCACCTACAAATACACCGGTGCCGACCATGGAGCTGTTCACACCAAGATACCTTCCTTCAAAGCCTTTTGGGATTGTTTTGAAGAATAGAACTGAGTTTGCCGTGCTGTATATGGAAAATCCCACAACCATCAGACACATAGACAATACGGTAAATAGTAATGAGTGAATCCCGATGAATGCACTGATTATAAATGCTGCAATGAGCACCCCCACGATTCTCGGCATGTATGCCATCATCGTGGCTCGCTCCTCGCCAATCTTTGAGATTATTTTTGGTGCGGCAAAAAAGAATCCCACCATCGTAGTAGTTTGCGTCAGATACAGTAAGAATACAGTTGAATCTGAGATCCCTAGATTTTTGAGAAACGGCGTCAGTGCTGTAAAGTAAATGTTACTTCCAAAATAAAACAAAAAGTTTGTTAAAAATAAAAATCCGATTTCGTGCGATGTTTTACCTTTGAGTATCGTGATTATGTGCTTATAGTCATACAGTTCTGGTACACGTGGGAAAACAAAGTGGTGCTGAATCCTGAAATGACTGAAAATATAATGGATTCCCTGAATAGAGTGAGCTATTGTGCTTCGCTCAATGTGAAAGTGTGTCTTTGTTATCTGGAGACTGATGGCAAGAGCTACCCCAGTGGACAGTGCACAAATCAAAAAGTACTGCTCGATATCAAAGTAAAGACTCCATATAACTCCAATCAACATTGCGCCAAGGCTTCCAAACGTTGAGAGGATCGATGTACGTGCAAAGAGGCGACTCCACTGGTTGTTGGGGCTGGTCTCCATGACAAGCATTTGCGTCACATGACTTCGCGCCACCAAGAAGAATCCAGTCAGAGGCGAGATGAGATAAATCGGTTCAAGCTGCGTAGTGTAATACAGCCACAAACAACTAAGAAGGATTATGGAAAATGTGATTAGAAGTACCGCCTTTTTTGCATGGTACTTGTCAAGAATCTTGCCCCAGAAGATAGCGCCCAATGCGGCAGCACCATAATGCATGGCTGTGATGATAGAGACTTCTGCAATGTCGCCTCCCAGTGAGATTACAAACAGTGGTATTGCCGTGTGTAATCCTTCGGCAGATATGTTGATAGGCAGTATGAACCATATCCAGCTTTTTTTAATGGGCTCCAATACCACCAATAGGCGAAATACCCCCACTAATCTATAACGCATTAAAAGTTCTTGAACGAATTTGTTGAAATGTTTATCAAACGAAGCGAGAAGACTACACTGGACTTGACCGGTAGTGGTTCACGATTACTGTGCTCCCATATCCATGGATTCGCGGAGCTCGATTGTATAGTTTTGTGGCTCTGCTTCAGTTTCGTTTCCCGGTATGGTTTCTTCTTCCACTACAACATCTTCTTCAATTTCGACTGAGCCATCTTCTGGCATTTCTTTTTCTTCCAATTTAGGTATGCCTTCCATCATTTTCATTAGATCCTCGTGGGACGGATCATGGCTTGAAATCCAACCACGGCTCATCAAGATATCAAGGCTTGATTCGTTTATGCATGCTGGGCGCCAGTTGCTTGCCTTAAAGACAAGATGTTGGCCTGTCTTGCATTGTATCTCGTGTGGGTCTGTTCCTGTCATCAACTGTCTTAGTGGTGAGACTATAGTGTCATCCATGGTATCTTCCATCATGGCATCATCTGCCAGATCTTCGTCTGTCATGGTTTCATCAGTTGGTGTTTCTCCTTCCATCATTGTCTCATCCATCATTTCCTCATCTGTTGGTTCTATAGATTCTTGTGCTAATATTGGGGCTTCAAACACGAACGGCGCTGAGGCCGTGATCAATAGCAAGAAGAATAATGCAAATTTCTGCATCAATTGATCTCATTTGACTTGGCATTTAACCTTTTTCAAACTTATAGAATAAACGACGATAAAGAGGAGCAAACTCATGAAAAGCGATTCTGAAACATTTGGAATAGAGAAGGGCTATGGCAAGCAGGCAATAGAATGGCTAAATGAGGAGGCAAAGAAAAACAACCTCAAATTTGAGGCCAGACTCTACGGTCAGGAGATAGAAACTCAGAATTTTGGTTCCTTTGAGATGTTTTCATGGGTCGGAGATATTCAAGTGGCAAGAAAACTTACGATCAAAGTAAGCAAACGATTTAAGATCAAGGTAATCGAAGGAGGATATAAAACAAAAGAAAAGATACTCAAATTAAAAAAACAAGACTATGGCCTAGTCAGAAAAGGAGACAAGGTGATTGGGCACCTCGCATTTTCTGCGCCAAGATTCGGCGGCACTTGGGAAGTGTCCCAAGAAGAATTAAGATAAACACAAAATAATCGTCATGCAAGATTTAAAATCATGAAAATCGGTATTGTAGGCACTGGTTTACTTGGAAATGCTGTCGGACTCAACATCTTAAAGCACGGATACCACCTTACTGCCTATAATCGAACCAAAAGTAAGACAAGACAGCTTGAAGAAAATGGCGCGCACATAGTAGATTCCCCAAAAGATGTTGCTGAAAACTCAGACATAGTTTTCACCATTGTAAAAAATGCTGATGCAGTACGCAAAGTTGCTTTTGGTGACAGCTGCCTGGCGTGTGGAAAACACGATGGATTGGTAGTAGCAGACATGAGCACCATAAATCCGGTTGCCTCAAAAGAGATCGCCAAAGAGTTTGCAGCTCGTGGAATACCATTTTTGGACACGCCGGTGATGGGAGGTCCAAATGTTGCAATCACAGGCGAACTTGTAATGATGGTTGGTGGCAACAAAGAAATCTTTGACAAACACAAAAAGATTTTTGACGTAATTGCAAACAAGGTTTTTTATCTGGGGGAAAATGGAACCGCGCATGCAGTCAAGCTTGCAATGAATCTTCAAATAGCCATGCTAGCACTAGCCATATCCGAAGGAATAACTCTTACAAGAGGAGCAAAAATAGAACCTGAAGTATTTTTGCAAATTCTCAATTCTACTTATTTCAAAACTGGTATGAGTGAAAAGAAGGCCTACAAGATGATAAAAGATGATTTTGAGCCAACATTTACGCTAACAAACCTCAAAAAAGACCTAGATACAATAAACGAGGCAGCAAAAGCGTTCGGTTTGAGTCTGCCTATGGCAAAGATGGCAAATGCAATCTACCAGGATGCCGACAATAATGGATTTGGAGACTTGGATTATACTGCTATTTTGGCGTACCTCAAAGAGCGCACCAGATCAAGTTGAGGCGTCTGCCTTGCTTTTCTTTGTATGTCGGCGATAAACTAGTGCCACAACGAAAAACAGAACAGCTGTTACCGCAGACCAGCCAATAAAAGGCACCAGTTGTACTTCGGCCATACCCATAACTAGCTGACAATAAATAAATAGATTTGATACGAGACTAGTCCTAGATGCCTGAAATAATCTGCAAAGACTGTGGTAAGAAAATGTTTCATGAAAATGAAGATACATTGAAGATCGAAGAAGCCATTCACAAAAAATTCTGTCGCAAAAAGCCAGGCGAGTCATTTAGTTACATGCACAGAGACCCACAACATGCAAGCACTTTTGATGCTGAACGCGAAGTAGATCAAAAAGGCAAGCCCATTCTAAAATGACTTGAATGCTGATGAAGTTTTTCAGTCTGGTATAATAGAGTTCAACTTGGGCAACTTCAAAAAAGCACTATCATTTTTCGACAAGACCCTTGAGCTTCAGCCCACCCACATTAATGCCCTCATCAAAAAAGGAAATATTTTGGGCAAATTTGGCAAGTACACAAACGCAGTTAGTTGTTATGATATTGCACTAAACATCGAGCCGCAAAACATCTTGGCGTTAATAAACAAAGGTCTTGCATTGCATTATTTGCAAAGATATGACGAGTCCATTGTTTGCTATGATGCAGTCTTGCAACAAAAACCTGACAATACAATCGCCCTCTACAACAAGGCCTCAAGTTTAGTTCGACAAAACAAGATCAAAGACGGCCTTAAAATACTTGAGAAGGTAATCAAACTCGATTTTTCCTTCAAATACAAAGCAAGATTCGACATCGATTTTGAACACATTCAAAAGGACAGTGATTTCAGAAGATTGGTGTCATAATACGCAGATAAGGAATCAAAATAATTCCAGCTACTGCTACATTAATAATCTTTCAATGCTGACCGTTGCATATTGTCAGATGAATTAGATTATGATGTAGTAGTGGTCGGTGCAGGGCCAGCAGGTTCTTCTGCTGCTTTTTCTGCATCCAAAGCAGGCCTAAGAGTGGCATTGGTGGAAAAAGAAGAAACGGTAGCGCAGACCGTCCGAACCAGTGGCGTCACGTGGATGGATGCCATAGAAGAGTTTGATATTCCGACACATTGTTACAATCCAGTCAAAAACTATGTCTTTTGTTCGCCAAACAACGAGGTCTCAATTAAGAGTGATGTGCCAAAAGCAGCTATCTTAGATGTACGAAAAACATACAGATGGCTTGCAGAAAAATCGCAAAAACAAGACGCCGAATTGTTTCTAAATACTACCATTACCGGTGCAACAAGAGTGTCTGGCAAAATTTCATTGGCTGCAGTCTCATCAAAACAAGAAATGAAATTTAATGCAAAAATCGTGATTGATGCAAGTGGCTTTCAAAGTGTCGTAGGCAAATCGCTTGGACTCGTTTCACAGTGGAAGCGGTTTGGCGTAGGAGCCGAATATGAGGCACAAGTCGAAAACGCAGAATCGGACACATGGTATTTGATGGTGGGTCAGCAGTATTCTCCTGCAGGATACGCCTGGATATTTCCATTAGGTAAAGACATTGTAAGAATTGGAATCGGTGTTGGAAAACCAGAGTCGCCACTTGACCCTACAGAACGATTAAAAGAAATAATTGATAAAAAACTAGGCCCCATAGCAAAGCTTGGAAAAATTACTCCAATTGAATTCCATTACGGTCTGATTCCAAACGAAGGGCCATCCAGGAAGACTGTTTATGATAATTTGATTTTGGTTGGGGATTCGGCAGGACAGGCAAATCCACTGGTACTTGAAGGCATTCGTTACTCAATCAAATACGGTAGGCTGGCAGGCCAAGTTGCCGCATTAGCCATTTCAAAAAATGATGCAACCGAAAAATCACTCAAACCTTACGAGGACACATGGAAAAAAGAGATTTTGGCAAAGATAACTGCTGCATCAAAAGTTCAAAGTAGATGGCTTGGTTTGTCCGATCGGCAGTGGGATCGAGAGCTTGATATCATAAAGGAGTTAAGCGTAGAGGAATTTTTGGATTTTATCAAAGCCGATTTTGGCCTCGCAAACATACTAAAGCTTGCAACGCACCACCCCAAGATTGCCGTCCGACAGCTCTTCAATATGGTAAAAGGCGCAGTGGGATCTTAGCTTACTCTGAAAAAATCAGACACCGTCAGGTCATGGTACTGAAGTTGTGCCACGTATGTGCCTGACTCAAATGGCCTACTTACCACCTGGTTAAAGTAGCCAGACGCGTTGTCCTTTAATCTGATTTCTTCTATGTGGTTTCCTTTCTGGTCGAAGATGTCTACATAGATGTCTTCGCTAAATGCAATCGCCTTGTAGATTGCGCCTGAGATATAGAGCTTGTCGCCTTCCACATATGCGTCAATTACTGCCGTAGTAGACCTGCTTGGCAGGTACCGTTCAATTAAGCCCTGTAGCTCCTTGAGTTTTGAAGAAGACGTAGAAAAGTCCTTGTTGTGCAGCGAGTTTCTTATCTCATTTATCACCGGATCAAAACGTCCCTTGTTTGCGACGTAGTTTGTGCCACCAAATGTCTCAATGAATGATTGCAGCTCTTCAAATTCTCGTGCATAGTCAACATTTTTGAGATCTTCGGTGCTGTGCTTCACTGTGGTTTTCTCTGGGACATCCACTATTTGTGACGCCTGGTTGTTTTGCCATTGTATTACAACTACATACAGTCCAGGCTCGGTGGGCGCATACCACTGTGTGTACAAGTCACCCTGTTTTGTATCTGAGAACGTAAGCGTGCTGTGAGTGTTGCCCTGCATGTCATATACGGTCAGATACAGATTCTGTCGTCTGTCCGTTACTTGTTTGTCTACTGCTCCACTCATTACCCAGATCTGCTTTTCTGCATCATAAGAGATATCAAAAATTATTTTCTTGTTTTTTAGTTCCATGTTTTCTGAGAGGAACTCGCGGATTTCTTTTATTTTGTCTTCGGCATCAACAAAGTTCCCGTAATCGACTAATTCGTAAGCTTTTTCCTTCATCTTGTTGAACTCGACCGAGTGCGATTCAAAGTCTGCATTATAGAACGCCGTTGCAAAGTTAGAAAGATCCTCAATCTTTTTTCTGTATTCTATTCTCTTTATTTCGTCTCCAGTATATCCTGTTTCTGAACCATATGGATCCTCCGAATATTTCTTTGAGACTGTTTGCCACTCTACGAACAGTTCACGTACCATGTTGTCTGCGCCGTCAAGATCTCCTTTTATCACAAGGTTCCTTGCTACGTCAACTTTGCTTTTCATCGAGTCAGTAAAGTCTGTATACCCTGGAAGGAATCTGTTATGTGTATTTCCTAGCTCCAAAAGATTCTCAAGTGATTTTGCACGTTGTAGTATGTCTGAAGCTCGGATCTTGTATGCGTCTTTTGAGTATGAGTCTAGTTTTGCTTGCAGAACAGGTCGGTTCTGACTTGCCCAAGAAAGAAGGACCTCGATTTTCTCTATTTTGCTAATGGAGGGATTTCCCTTTTCAATTTCCATGGCAGTGTCTATCGCCTTTAATGCGTTGTTTATTTCCACCAGACTTTGGTAGTCTGACTGCAGCTCTGCTTTTGTCTTTAGCTTCTCATATTCGAATTTGAGTAGTGATAATGGGCTTCGCTTTTCCCTTAACTCGTTTATGGTGGAATCAAACTCAGAGACTACCTCAAGAATTTCTGCAAGCGTGTTTGCTGCACGCACCTTCTCAAGAAGCAATTCAAATGAGACAATTAGTTCTCGATCAGCATTATTTCTTTTTGAAAATTCTATAGTGCTTGAGATTCGTGAAGAGATATCAATTACGTTTCGCATATCAGATATCTCTTGGCTGACTGAGATGATATCGTCTGCCGATGTTGCACTCTGCAATTTCGATAAGAGTTCGTTGAGTCTTGGCTCGATTAATATGGCAAGATCTGGCTTTGGATCTGCCGATGTGAATTTGTCTACTCGGTCTAGATTTCTCAATAGCATGTTGGCTTCATACAGTTTGTCGAGCTTGCCTTTTTGTTCCAAAAACTCAGCCAGCGATGGTTTTTCCAAAAGTGATTCTCGTAGTGTGCCCCACTCAGTCTTGATGAGCAGTGTGAGTTGATCTTCTCTCTTGAGTGTTGCATCAAGCGTTCTTGATTTGGTAAGCATGTCTACGAGGCTCCCAAGCTCCTCAGAGTGGAGTGGCCCAGTGCCCCTCGCAAAGATAAAACCTATCTCCTCCTTTAGCTGTCTGCTCATGATCGAGTTCGACTTTGTCATAAGATTCATCAAAAGATCATCAAGCTGCTCATATGTGAGCGGTTGTGGTGTTGAGACCTTTTGTGGATCAACGTTTGTTATTTGGACATAAACGTCGCTTAGAGTGCTGATGGCGTTATTGTGCCTGCCAATTTGTACGTAAAACATCGCATCAAATATCTGCGTCTTTATCCTGTTTGCTTCTGCCGGATCTAATGTGTTAGAATCCACAAGACTGTTTGTTGTAGCAAGTGCGGTTTCAATTGCAGGCCTGAACCTAGAGTCCACCTCAAAAACATCCGATTCATCATAATATGACAACAGTAATGCCGAGTACAAATCCCGTAGTTGCGAGATTGCTGACTCTGATGCAGATATGGATTTTATCTGCTCCAGCTTGCTCTGGTATTCTGCTGACTGGTTTTCACTGAGTTTATCATCAAGTGAAGAAATCTTTGCTTGGACCAAAGAAGTTGCTCTAATTAGTTGATCAACATCTAGTTCCTCTTTGATTCTTTCATTTAGCACTTCAAAAGAACTTGTTGCGGTGGATTCGCCATAGAATACTTTTACTGTATAATCACCACCCAGTCCACATATTCTTCCGGTAAGCTGGGTTGCGTCAGTTATGAAATGGCCGTTTGAGAGCGGTTTTAGTTGTTGTATATGGCACAGATCACCGTTTGGATTGATTATCTGCGTCACCACAAAGAGATCCGGTTCCACTTTGGCGAGCTGCCCAAACAAAAAGACTTGCTCTCCTTTTTTGAACTGGCCAAAAGTGTCCAAAAGTGTTATCTGTGAAGTTTGCGCCCCTGCATAACCTGGAATAAGCAATATAACTAAGAGTAGGCTCACTGTACCGACTCGCTGCATCGAAGCTAAAAGATTAAACTAGGTTACTTAAGGTTTGGGTAGAATTTTTTCTATGCTGCAATTGTTTGGTTTTTAAAAATTCCTCTTGGGAGTGGTGTCGGCTCCTCTATTTTTTGAATCTCCGACATAAAACATAGAGCATGTATCTGCTCTTTGGTGCGTCTGCCGCATTGCACACACACCATGCTTACGGCGTTTCGACATTCTGCACAGATTGTGCATTTTGTCAGCTGTCCCCCACAGTTTCTGCAAGATTCGTCTGGCATTTTTTCCTCAAATCGACCATTGTAACTTTGAATATAAGACTTGAGTATGATTTATCTGAACGATAGCTCAGTGCGCATTTTTTAATTTCCTTTTTCTGCGTAGGGAGTATATAATTCCGATTATTACAGATCCCACTAAAATCGATATGATGCCCAAATCGTCTACTTTTTTTGTTTCGACATTACTCTGACTTAGTACTGTTTCTTCCATATTTCCTTCATTCGAATCCACAGCTACAAAGCTTGTTGTATAGATGTCAGGCCTCAAAACAGAATTAGAGATTGCATACAGCTTTAGATCGTTACCACCAGAAGTCATCTTGCTTGTTATTTCTTCTGAAAACGCAAGCACTGCAGAATCATTTTGAATTTCCAATATGCCACCGTCCACCTGCTCACCTGATGCACCACTCACAAAGTAATACAATAATGACGCATCGGATGTATGTATTGGAATTTCAAGCTGGCTTCCACGCACAACATACTCCGGCACTTTGATCTCTGTTATCTTTGGAAGTCGAACAGTCTCAAATTCTTGCCAGTGGCCAGCACCAAAGGGATAGCTTGGATCATTAAAGGATTTGATCTCCATAGTCCTTGCCTCTGGTGAGTATCTTTCAAGATAGAATGGCCCATTACTTATTATCGCATGGTTTTTTTGTTCAATCCATTTTATTGCGGCCTCGTATCTTGCATTGTAGTAGTCCCATGGTCTCTTCGAATCTTGAAGTGCGAGTGGAATTGTTTTTGAGCTGGAGAACTGCTTCAAATATTCCTTGACTAGCGAGGCATCCTTTGGAACTATTAGAGACAGCCAGTTGAGATTCTTTGCCTGAGAGTCGGTTCTTGAAAACGACGCCTTCCCATCTACGACTATCTGCTCCATTGCAGCCATAATCTCCCATGGTTGTACAACCCAAACTCCGCCCCAGTCGGCAATCTCGGATTCATCAAAATGCCAAAAATTTACATAAACTTCGACTGTGTCTTCGTCTATCACCCTCATGCCAACAAAAGTTCTTGCAGACTGAGCCGCAGTTGGCGAGTACTCTGGATCAAAAGTCTTGTCATTATCACCAGACGAAGATGCCCACTCTTGGCCAAAATACACCGAATATAGAATGTCATTTATGTCCATTTTCTGACCGTGATGCCAGTTGCTCCACAAAAGGTCATAGGTGATCTTGCTTGTTGCCTTGGTGTTTGGTCCAACTTTGGTCCATTTTTGCAAGCTTGAATCCCAGTTTATTGCATCATCTGGCACCTCCAGTGCACCATCAGGCCCTGCAGTTACCACCTGCCAATGCTGTCTTACCGGAAAGTTTTGTCCAGAATATGGATTCTTGAAGATTCCCGGATCATACAGCGCATCCCAGACATTTTTGCTGTACGCGTCACCTAGGCCGCGTACTGGATTCCATGCTCCCTGATAGACCTGCTTGACTCCTATTTTTAGCTCCGAGTCTCCGGTCCGTGCGTTAATTGGCGTAAATCTTGTTGTTATTCCGCCGCCAAAATCATTTATGATGCCGTCGACATTTTTGTTGGCAACAAAGGGATCGATTTTAGCTGCAAGAAAAATTCGAACCGACTCGTTTATGCCTTCCTTTGTGGCCTGACGGATAAGCTCCGCTCTTTGTTGCGCCGACGTGTAGTTGCTTGAGTAGATTTTTTGCGTCAGTTCGTCGATTTTTTTATTTTCATAATTCCAGTACGCCGGATTGTTAAAGCCAGGCATGTTTGAAAACCATGGTGCATACATTTGCGCAAGCCCAAGAGGATCATACTTGACAAACGCAGACCGTCCCGCATACCCTTCGGTATATACACTCCATTTCATATCGGCAGGGTTGGAACCATAAACCAACACGTATGCTTTATTGAGGTCGCCAAATTCTTTTTTTACTACAAATCCAAGATTTTCAAGCTCCGAGGAGACAACCTCGCCTATTGATTTTCTTACTGGGTCATCATTTCGTATGAATACTGTAACCGCTACTGGTGTGTTGTTGTAAAACCATTTCCCGTCGATTTGTTGCGCACCTGCTTGAACCAATGCTTCAGTGATCATCTGGTTTGCGAGTTCTGGGTTGTATCTAAAATTGAACTGTTCCAGCTCCTCTACTATTAACAGATAATCTGGATCAAATGGACCATAGTTTGAAATCATGGTAACTCCAAATCCGCCCATTAATTCATCCACAATCAGTTTTCGATCAACTAGGTAGTTTAGCGCAAATCTAACTTGTTGGTATGAAAAAGGATTAAACTCGTCTCCTTCTGCAGGATTAACAAGAAGGCTGTACGAGCCGCCGGTGGTAAAGAAAACGTTGATGTTTTGAAGCGATTCTTGGTTTTGTATTAGCTCTGCCGGTATTCTTGAGTAGTATATGTCAAGATTGCCTTTTTTTACCTCTTCTAGTGCGGTGCTTTCATCTAAGTACTGAATAAACTGAACTGAATCAACATAGGTTCCTTTTTGTGCAAAAACGGCACACGTTGTAAATGAGACACAAATCAAAAAAATTACAAGTGCTCGCACATCGAAAATAGAACCACATCTAATTTAAAGCTCCAAGAACTCTACCCCTGCTTTGACGGTGATGCAATTTACGCGTAAGCGTTAAAATTTGCATGAGGCAACGTCAAGTCATTGAATCAAAAACCATGGCTTGACGGCCTAGACGGAATAATAACTGGTGGTGTCTCAGTAGAGGATTTTGCAACCATAGTAAAGACTGACCAGAACACCGCAAGAAGGATGCTTCAAGAGTTCTCACAAAATTCCATCGGCAGATTCGATGGAACCATCATGGAGTTTGAGGAAGGTGACAAACTAAAAGCAACCATACTGGCCTTGCAAAAAGGAGTCCAAATAGACCAGGTTGCAGAACACTTGAGCTGGAAGGACTTTGAAGGCCTAGCTGCCAAGATGCTTGAGTCAAGGGATTTTACTACAATAAGGAACCTGATTTTGACGAAGCCACGCATGGAAATAGACGTAGTCGGCATAAAATTCGGCGTAGCAGTGCTCATAGACTGCAAACATTGGAGGCGTCACAGTCAATCCACACTTCACGATGCCGTAAAAAAGCAAATAGAGCGTACAAAACACTATGTCTCAAAAACAAAAGGTGCAATAGCAGCTCCAGTAATTGTGACGCTATATCAAGACAAGGTAAACTTTATCGACAAAGTGCCAATTGTGCCAATCTTCCAGCTTGCGTCGTTTATTGACGAGTTTTACGGAAACCTAGAAGAACTGGAAACTATAGGAACAAAGACCCAATAAAGATAGCAAGACTTCCTCCCACGAACACCTTTGATATCATCATGCATTTGTCAAGGGCGCCAGAAAGATCCTCAAGTGATTTTGAACCCATGACTTTGACATCGCTTTGTTGCTCTAGGATTTCAAATGAGGCTTGAGTTAGCTTCCTTTCTGCGTTTTCTGCAATTTTTAGATACCACTCTGAGATCTCTTGGTGTTTTGCAATCTTGCCGAACGGATAGTATCCAGTCCTGTTTCTAACCTTCGTGGAACTGTAATGTGTGTCTGATGTACATATCTCCAAAAGGGTAAGATTGTTTTTTGCAAAACTAGCTACGATTTCTTCTCGAACGCCGTTTTCCATGTTGTTAGAGTCAGCCCAACCAAGAAAGTATTTGGAATTGTTGATTTTTAGGCACAAAATTCCAAGCCCGCCTGGCCCCAAGTCAGGTGTGTCTATCTTCAGGTCTGCCGAATTTGCGTACCCGAATTCAAATTGGTGGTTTGGTTTTGTGATCAGTGTCTCAAGTGTTGCCTTTGCTGCCTTGAGCATGTCTTGCGAGTCTACTTCCGAAATTTCTTTTCCCATTGCGTTGTGGCAGTCAACTATCAGTACTCGCTCAAAATTCCTGTTGTTTGCAAATTGCTCAATTTCGTTTTTTACATAACTTGGAACATCCTCCATTCCGTGCGGCGAAAGTGACAAAAACAGTATGGCAGATTTATCAAACAGTATGCCGATTACGCGGGCCTTGTTTACCTGCACGATTACAGGCTCAGTGCATGTTGCGCCCTTTTTGAAAAGCGAGTTGTTTGCAAGGCTTGCAAGATAGTTTTCCACTTCTGCTTGTGAAGGCAAATTCAACGCATGATTAGACACGCTGTGCATCACCATTGCAGAAGAGTTCATCGTCTTGTAGATACGATATGTTATGTTGCTTCCACCTATTGGATGATATGGTCCTGGGTGAAGCTCTGGAAGCACCATTCTAAAGTCTTCATTATTTGAGTACAATCTGATTTGTGATGTAAGTACGCGTGATTTTTTTGACTTTGATTCTATAATTGATTCCACTTCGTCGAAGTTACCTTTTGACATCGACGCCAGGTATGCTTGCAGAAGTTTGTGTGTGCTTTCCACTCCGGGGCGACCCGCTCTGTCGGTGATAAACGACCACACAGATGCAATTGCCAAAAATGCGCCGCCAAACCCAAGCGTCATAGGATTGAATAATGAACTGTTCCAGAACTCCATTGGAACCATCACTAGATACATTGTCAACGGCTGCAAAAAGCAAATTGCCCACGCCCGTCTCATCGACATGCCAAGCGTTGTAGTAAATATGCCGATTCTGAAGCTTGCAAAGATAAGCATTCCTTCTGCGACGTAAAAGTGAGGAATGTCAGGCCTTGAAAGTATCGAAGAAGACACAATACCTGCTAAGACTATTGCCAGCCATGCCAGATTTCCAAACAGCGACATGTGTAATGCCTTTGAATACTCCTTGTTTTTGATAAAACGAGAATCAAGATATTGTGTCACAAGTAAGACTGGAATCATTATTCCCAGTCTGTCAAAAAGACCATAATCTGCAAAATAAAAGTGCACTACAATATAGGTTGTTGCCAGAGCAACTACAAACGAAAAAACCAATGATTGCAGATATGATGAGGGCGTTAGTAGTGTAAGCGAATAACGGCTATGAATTTTTGATACGTCGTCGTGTGATTCTGTCATTTGGGATTCTATCGTATTAAAAATATGTCAAGCAGCCACGAAACCACAATAAGACCAGTAGGTATTGACACTACGATTCTTGGATCCAATCTATATCCTTTTGTCTCATCTTCAAAGAAGCGCAAAAGACCCGCAGAAGACGCAGGTAATGGTGCGCCTTTCTTCCTACTGCTCATTTAATTGAAAAGCTATGGCCATGAAATAAAAACTTTCCGTCACTTTTTCAGCTTTTGTATTGTTTCTATAAGCAAGTTGATTGATTTGAGAATTTGCTGTTGTTTTTCGAGATCTTTTTCAGATCCAAGATCTGCTGTAAGCTGTTCAAGTTTTTTATTGAGTGATTCCAGAACCGGATTTTGCGTCTGCTCTTGTTTTTGAGTAGGTGTTTCTTCAATCTTGGTTTTGTCAGGCTCCCTTCCGCAGTTTATGCACAGTGCGTTGCCATCCTTGATTACTCTCACACCGCCACAGTATGGGCACGGTTCCGCTACAAGCGTTGCGCCTGCAAGTAACATCTCCACTGCTTTTTTTCGTAATTCTTGTGACACGAGTTATTTACGATCGTTCTTTGTAAAAAAACTAACTTTTGGCCAATAAGGCTTAATAGTCGGATTAGAGTCTGAATTGTAGTAACTAATGGCAGTAATTTGTAACACATGTGGACTTCCTGAAGATTTGTGTGCCTGCGGTGATCTTAACAAAGAAAGTAGAAAAATTGTTGTGAGGTTGGAGGAAAGACGATTTAAAAAGAAAGGCACTATGATCGAAGGACTCGACTCTAAGTTAAATGACGTTCATGGAACACTCAGTGAACTCAAAAAACGCTACGCCTGTGGTGGAACTGCAAAAGATGACTACATCTTCTTGCAAGGAGACCACCGTGAGACGATGAAAGAAACGCTCGTCAAGCTAGGATTTTCTGAATCAAGTATCGAAGTTCATTAATCTTGCAATTACACAAGATTCTCCAAGGCATTGCTATACCATACTCAGCGCTAATTTCAGTAATTTTTGGGTTGCTGATACTGTCGTTTCCAATAGGTGCGTATGTTTTCTTTAACTCGCAAATAGGCAAAAGCCTTGATTTCAGTTTTCCACTATCAGAGTTGGAGATTGCAAAACGCTTTGGACTCGATTGGCTTTCTTTTGCTGGAATAGGTGACCTGTTTGTAGTTGTTTGGGCGTTTTTCCTCATTTTGTTTGTAATCGGCACACTCGGTCCACAAAGAAATTTCCTCAGAGTTCTCTCTCCACTAATGTCAGGTGCATCATACACCCAAGAAGGAAATTACATAGTTCATGCAATCAAGTGGTTTTCAATAATTGTCGTTCTTTCCGCCACAATAGACATGATTCAACGCGGTTTTGGCATTACCATTTCGCCACCATCTTTTGAGAACGACTTGGTCCAGTTTCTGCTAGTAAGCTTTGCGCCAATAACAGAAGAGATTGGCTTTAGAGTCATTCTTATTGGAATACCGCTGTACCTATTTTACTCTCACAGGGCATCCGCAAAGCTGTTCTTCAAAGCTTTGTGGAATCCGTCAAACCTGCCAATCACAAACTCAAAGAAGGCAATCACAATAATTGTAATCGTAGGAGTGTTTTTTGGAGCTGCACATGTCCTAAATGAGCAGTGGACCCAAGGCAAGTTTGCTCAGGCAACCATGAGTGGCATAATCATCGGATGGGTCTACTACCGGTATGGTTTTGTTGCCGCGATTCTTGTACACTGGGCTGCAAACTATGCCGTTTTTTCATATGCATATTTGGTATCAACCATAAACGAAACCAGATTTGTTGATGCCTTTTCACACTCTCTAATTCAGACAATAGAGGTTTTGCTCGTCATCACAGGCATACTGTCTATTATCATAATGACATTAAGTTACAAAAAACGCCTAGTTACAGCGTAGCGTAAAATCTAAAACTTAAGACGGCTTCCAGTCTTTTGGCATTGAGCCGCGAGTCGAGCTTGGCTTTGGCTCATCCTTTGGCTTTTCATAGCCTGCTGGAAGAGATCCTTGTTGCTCGTAGACACTTTGATGCTGTTTGTATCTTTGGTCCTCACCTATCAGCTCTGCTTCTCCTCTTGTTGTATGATAACCGCCAGAAGCTTCACTTGTGCTTGTTGCTCTGAGATATTTTGGGTCTATTCCTCTTTGCACGTACTCGGTTTCCTGTTTTGCCTTTTTGTTACTCCAGTAGAAGAAGCCACCAGCTCCCGCTGCTGCCATTCCAGCCATGCCATAAATTATGAACACTGGGAATGAACCTGTCGAGGTTTGTGCCGCTGTGGTCGGTGCTGTTGCTGAAACTCCGACTACTTCATGTCCCTCTAGCACGTCTGGTGATGCATAACCTGCCAAGAATATGTTAGCAGAGTCACCAGATTGTACTGTTCTTACATGATAAGTCTTATCAGCTGAAAATGTCGCTTCAAATTCTTTTTCTCTTACCTGACCTTCTCTGAAGCTGCTCTCACCCATTGTGAATGATGATACAACTACTTTGGCACCTGAGAATCCATATCTGCTTGTTTCTGCTGCGATGCCTGTCGGGTCAAACAAAAAGTGCCAGTTTGTAAGCGGTTGGTTGCCAATTCCAGAGGAGTCAATCAGTGGCATCTCCAAAATTGTTTGTGCCTCCGTACCCTCTATTTGCGCTGCAACTTCGGGGAAGTTTATCTTGAAGAACGAAAGTGGTTGATTTACGTCCACCACGCCATATTCCTCCGTAGTGACTGGAACTTGGCCATTTACTGTGAGGCCTCTCCAAGTTACATCAAATAGTGCCGGAGAGCCCTCTCTGTATTCTCTAATCAAAAATCCATCAATTGTTGGAACAAGTATTATTCTGTAATCTACTGAAACGTTATCTCCTCGCCCAACCATGTGTGCGTTGTATTCCAATCTCACATCGGTCACATGTGCAGAACTTCTTTTTGAGACAAGATTGTCGTTAATTTTGTCAATTAGATCTTGCATGCCAGGAGATGATGAATCAACTACAAAATTCATGGTGAGTTCTTTACCACGTAGGGTGTCTGCGATTGCGCCGCCGTCTTTATATTCTATGAAGGCCGAACGTTGAAATGTGAATTTTGGGTTTTGTGCAGTCTCAAATGTTTTTGCGTCCCAGTTCAATTGTGCTGCAAAAGCCGGCGATGTCGAGCCAACAAGTAAGATTCCCAGCACTGTAAAAGCTAGAACCGATGCCCTATTCACAATGACAGTGCCTTTTGGCGCAGTAATAAATCTATCTTGGAGTATGAAAAACGCAAAAAAATTCAAACGAAATTTTCTACGGGCAGATTTTTCGTAATTTGGATTTGGCGATATAGAATTTGTAACTTTTGATTTTATTGAAAAGGTAATATTGAACCCCGGCTCCATACAAAACTGGTTTTATGATAACAATCTTGGCTGGTGGTACAGGTTCTGTTAAACTCGTCCGTGGCCTGATTTCACAGACTCGCGATGTCAATGTGGTTTGCAATGTGGGGGACAACTATTGGCTTTATGGGTTGTATGTGTGCCCAGACATCGACACCATAATTTACGGCCTAGCAGACATTTTGGACTATGAGAAAGGCTGGGGCATCAGAAAGGATACTTTTGGATTTTTGCGACAAATGGAGATTTTTGGTGAGGAGACATGGTTTAGGGTCGGAGATAGAGACGTAGCGACTCACCTAATTAGAACAAACATGCTAAAGAATGGAAAAAATCTTGCAGACATAACCAAGTGGCTGTGCGAAAAGTTCGCAGTAGAAGCAAAAGTCATGCCAGTCACAGACAACACCATTGAGACCCGAATTACTACAAACAAAGGCGAAATGCACCTACAGGAGTTTTGGGTAAAGTACAAAGGAAGAGACAAGGTAGAGGGAATCCAGTATGTCGGTGCAGACAAGGCAAGGCCAAATCCAGAAGCAGTAAACGCTATTCACGATTCAGAATTAGTCATAATTGCCCCAGCCAACCCCCTGACCAGCATAGGACCAATGCTTCAGATCAAAGGCATAAGAAAAGAACTTGGCAAAAACAGAAAGAAAGTTGTTGCAATAAGTCCCCTGTTAGGCAACAAAGCGTTTTCCGGTCCTGCTGCTGAATACATGGCGGCCGCCGGCATAGAAGTATCTCCCTACGGCATAGCTCAGATGTACTCGGACGTTTGCGCCAACATTGTAATTGATTCAAAAGACAGGCTGCTTACAAAAAAGATTCAGAATTTGGACATGAGGGTATACGACACTAGCATCAAAATGATCAACAAAGTCACAGAAGACGCTTTAGCATCTTTTGTTCTAAAGAACGTTCGTTTGTAGTTTGAAAGTAGCTGTAGTAATTCCAGTAAAGACATTCTCAAAGGCAAAAACCCGCCTTTGTCTTTCTGAAGATAAGACAGTCGAGCTCTGCAAGACGATGTTGGAGTCAGTTCTTGATGCAGTCGCCCAGTCCCAGGTCAACAAAATCGTGCTTGTCTCAAAAGATGAGGATGCGCTAAAAATCGGCAAAAAATATGATGTAGAACAGATATTTGAGCACGCAGAGAATGGAGTAAACGCA
>JBFLWI010000023.1:0-14589 GCA_040757675.1 Thermoproteota archaeon
GCGTTCATTTTCAAAAGAAGAAGGTGAAAACAGGACTCGAACCGGAACGCCTACTTCGTTGGCAATGCACGACATGGGACTTGCGACCATCATTGGCCAAGCAGACAAGGACGCATCAGGCAAGCCGCTGACCTCCTCAATGAAGAGCACTATTGAGCGACTGAGGACTTGGGACTCTCGAAGCCAAGTTCACGAGCCAGTAGACAGGAACTTTAGGCAGGCGTTTAGCGAGCTTGACAGGCTTAAAGACAAGCTTGCACTTTCTGACGCAGTGATCGAAAAGACTGCGTACATCTACAGAAAGGCACTTGACAAAGGCCTTGTCAGAGGACGTTCAATTCCAGGACTGGTAGCTGCGGCTTTGTATGCGGCATGTAGAAACACCGAAACCCCGCGAACTCTTACCGACGTTGCAAACGGAATCAACATCAAACGAAAGGATGTTGCAAGATGTTACAGATTGCTTCTCAGAGAACTGGATTTGAAAATGCCAGTAGTCGATCCTATTAAAGGAGTCGCAAGAATTGCAAGCATCGCTGATCTAAGCGAAAAGACAAAGAGAAAGGCACTCGAGTTTCTAAAGGAGGCAAGCAGAATCGAAGTTTCTGCAGGAAAAGATCCCATGGGGCTTGCTGCCGCAGCCTTGTATTTGGCCTGTGTGATGCTTGGTGAAAACAAGACGCAAAAAGACATCGCACAAGCAGCCGGCGTAACCGAAGTCACAATTCGAAATAGATACAAAGGTCTCAAAGAAGCACTAAAACTCTAAATCCTTTTTTGTTTGGAAAATTCTTAATTTGGTAATAATGAATAGAAAGCTGGCAACGCTGCTTGCAGTAGCCATAACCATAGCTGCGCTTGTAGTATTAGTTTCTGCACCATCGGAAAAAAGCCAGCGACAAGAAGTTTACCACGTAAGACTTGCCGATCCCAAGCTTTACCAAGATGGGTTTTTTGCAGACACGTTTGCGGTCAAAAAAGGCACATACCAGTTCAGGTTTGTTCCAAATGGTGACAGCCCGCAGATTCTGTCCATAGCACTAATGGGGCCGACCTTTTCATTTGCTGAGGATTTCAAGTTGCAGGGAACGCCCCATGAAACGGGCATTTCGACATACTACACCTGGGAATACCTAGGCCAAAACACAATCAAGATCCCCGAAGATCAGGAACTCCAGATAATCATCAACCCACACGGAAATACACTAGGTCCGGTCTCTGTTTATCTTGTTGAATAATAGGTGGGCGTGGCCCCAATCGTAGAACGTTGAGAGAACACCTCTCATTCCCATAACGCCAATGCGTTCATGGACCACCTAACTATTCTACTGGGCCACGCGTCCTCAGTCGATAGGATTTATGTCCTTTCGCATTGTTTTTTATAGGAATTTATCTTATTTAAGATTTAGTGTAGATTTTTACAATAAAGAACTACATATAATCAAAAATCTTGTGAGTGATTTTTCAAAACCAATATTATGAATACAGCCAAAAACAGTCCATGAGACTTGAAAACAAAGTAGCTTTAGTGACAGGTGCGAGCCGCGGGATCGGAAAAGCAATAGCTACGCTTTTTGCAAAGGAGGGAGCTTTGGTTGCAATTACTGCAAGAGATCAAACCAGGTTGGAAAAGACTGCAAAAGATCTTGGGGCCTTTGCTGTTCCGGCCGACATTAGAAGATATGATGATGTTCAATCCGTCGTTGAAAAGACTGTCCAAAAATTTGACAGGCTTGACATCTTGGTAAACAACGCAGGTATATTTCCAAAGATAAAACCGCTCCATGAGATTTCAGAGTCCGAATGGAATGAGGTGTTAGACATAAACCTGACTGGGCAGTTCCGCTTTACTAAAGCCGCCATCCCCCACCTTCAAAAAAACGGAGGCGTCATAGTCAACATAGCATCCACGGCAGGCCTAAAGGCGTATCAAGATTTTAACGCGGACGCATACTCGGCATCAAAGGCTGGCCTAGTCCTGCTCACAAAATGCCTTGCAATAGAATATGCCAAATTCAGGATAAGGGCAAACTGCATCTGTCCAGGCGTCGTCGAAACCGACATGACTGCGGAGTTCCTTGCAACGCCGGCATTAAGGGAGATGATGAATTTTGCATACCCAATTGGCAGAATCGGCACAGTAGACGACGTAGCAAAGGCAGCTCTGTATTTTGCGTCGGATGATTCTTCTTGGGTCACAGGCTCCGTGCTAGTATTAGATGGCGGCGAATCATCAAAATAGCTTTTCCAAATCAATTTAAAATACCAATTGTGAGTCAGAGTGTGGAACCAAGAAGAAAGAAACGTGTTCAGACAATTGCGTTGTTGGCAACGATCTGGTTTGTGATATCATTACCACTTCCTTGGCTTTGGGTAACTCCCCCGGAAGCGATGCCTCAGCTCACGGTTTTGTTACAGATAATTGGGTTGATCTCAATTCCGTTTATTGTGCTTGCCATAGTTTGGACGATAAAACCAGAGCTTACGACATAATGCAACCAGAACCACCATTTTCAAGGCCTCTAGAAGAGACAATGCTTGCACTCAAGGCAGCATCAAAAGCAAGCAATGCTGTCATGCAGATATACAGCAAAGAGTTTACCTCCTCACTCAAAGACGACGACTCACCAATAACCAAAGCTGATCTTAAAAGCAACGAGATAATAAAAAAAATACTTTCACCTTCAGGCCTGCCTGTTTTATCAGAAGAGGACACAGACACCAAGTCGCGCCTTGATCACGACAAGATCTGGATCATAGACCCACTTGATGGCACAAGTGATTTTGTAAACAGGACCGGGGAGTTTACCATCATGGTAGGATTGGTAGAACACAGCAGGCCGATTCTTGGTGTGATCTGTAGGCCTACTACAAACACTTTGTTTTTGGCGCAAAAAGGAAGTGGTGCATACATGCTTGAGGGCAACGTTTGGAGCAAACTGGCAGTAAGCAAGACAAGTGAGCTGGCAAAATGCAGGGCTGTTGGAAGCAGATTCCATCTTTCAGAGCAGGAAAAAGAGTTCTTCAAAAAACTTGGAGTCCTGAGCTTTGAGAGCCGGGGAAGCTCGCTAAAGGTTGCCGAGATCTGCATGGGTAAAGCAGAGATATACCTCACAACATCAAGCAAGATAAAGCAGTGGGACACATGCGCCTCTTATTGCTTGGTGACTGAAGCAGGAGGCAGGATGACTGATATGTTGGGTAATGATGTTTTCTACAATACAGAAAAGCTGAACCACGAGAATGGCCTGCTTGTTACAAACGGCCTGGTTCACGAGCAGATAATTAAGCAGTACCGTTGAGGACGTTTTTGGATTTTAAGAAGTTTAGTAGATTTTGAACGCTCTGATCTAGCGATTCTTTTTCTGTGTCTAGTATGAGATCGGGATTTGTCGGCGCTTCATATGGGTCGCTTACGCCGGTAAAGTTTTTGATCTCATTATTGCGTGCCTTTTTGTACATTCCCTTGACATCCCTTGTCTCACATTCCTGTAGTGAGCACTTTACATAGACTTCGAAGAACCGCTTGTCGTCTGCGACTATCTTTCTTGCATCTTCCCTGTTTACGATAAATGGGCTGACAAGTGATACGCCGCACGGCACATTGTGTTTGAGGAGGAGTTTGGCGAGATGGGCAACCTTCTTGTTGTGCTCGATTCTGCCCTCCTTTGAAAAGTCTTTTGGCGACAGCCACTCTCTGAGCTCATCACCGTCCAATATGGCCAGATTTGGAACGTATTTTTGCATTGCACGCACTATCGTAGTCTTGCCGGAACATGGGAGTCCTGTCATCCATACCACAAATGCCATTTTCAGTTTTACCTCAAATTTAGAGTTCTTAAAGACTTTACGGCGGATTCTATGTAACCTCCAAGATATGTAGTTGGTTTTGTTAAGATCTTAGATGTTCGATAATCTTTCAGCAGCACGGAGTTTCTAAAAATGCATTCGGTGAGAATTGTGACAAATTGAACCATGATTCAACAATTGGGAAGTCTTTAGGCCAATTTAAGTACGACAAACGACTTATTGCAATCATGGAGCTTTATTGATGGAAATAATGGGACGAGGGCCAATTCAGATAATACAAGAGACGCCTCAGTATTACCAGCTGTTAAAAAAATATTTGGGCTACAAGCTCTTCGGCAAGCGCAGTCCCATTTTTGGCTCGGTAGACATAATTAACGTCTGTAATTTGCACTGCACTCATTGTTACTGGTGGCTCAACAGAAAGGAGGATACTGACTTTACTGTCAAGGACTGGAAGCGGATAATCGATGAAAAGCTCAAAAAGCAAAATGTTTTCGTTGTCACCTTGGTTGGAGGCGAGCCGTTGATGAGGCCAGATATAGTAGAGTTGTTCGTAAAAGAGTTTCCAAAGCGTGTTTGCGTTGTAACAAACGGTACCTACCCCATACCAAAGCATCCCAAGATCTATTTTTACTGGGTTTCAATCGATGGAACCAAGTCTGTCCACAATAAGATACGTGGCGATGGTGCTTGGGAGAGAACACGCAAAAACGTCTTAGATTATGTTGAAAAAAATGGCGGTAGAACGTGGAAGGATATTTGGATATCAATGACTATAAACTCACAGAACTATCACACAGTACTCGATGTGATCTCTGACTGGTATGAATATACCAATAAAATCGGATTCCAGTTCCACACGCCTTTTGTAAAGGGAGACCCCTTGTGGCTCCCCTTTGGTCCTGAACGTGACGCCGTCATTGATGGAATAATATCACTGCAAAAAAAATACAAAGACTATATTGCGAACCCTAAGAAAAATTTAGAGTTAATGAAGCGTAGTTGGGGCGGAAAGGGAACAACGCCGATTGACTGTCCGACATGGGGGATCATATCACTAGATCATCGCGGTAGGGAAAAGCATCCATGTTGTATTGGAAGTGCGGAAAAAGACTCACTCAAGCCAATTTGTGAGGACTGTGGTCTTGGGTGTTATTCGATTCTTTTGAATTCTGGCTTGCGCGGTTGATACAGATTATTTCCGCATAAACCAATCTTGCTGTTCCAAGCATTCTATCTGCTTTAGGATGGTTTCTATCTTTGTAGACACGGCCATCACGGATTGGAACTGCTCATACATCTCTTTTTCTTCCTCAACTGAGAGAATCTCATTTTGGGCCTTTTGAAAAAACTCTTCTTCTTTTTTGAGGTGGTCTCCCAAGTATATGACATACGTTCTCAAGTATCTTGCCACCGGCTCTCTTGCGTCCTTGCCGTCCTTCCAGTCCTGAAGGTACTTGGCGATGTTTTTTGCGATTCTTCTGCTGAACTCGTGTTCTATCATGAATTTTCTGATTTCGTCTTTTAGTTTGTCGTAGCTTGCCACGCATGCAAAGTACGAGTCTTCCTCACGAGAATAATGAATCGAATCCAGAAATTCCGAGATTACATAATTGATCTTCTCAATGTCGGATAGGGGGATGTCTTTTCCCGCGTACAGCTCCTTGTAGCATTTGTCGATCAGCTTTTCAAGCCTCTTTATCTTGAGATGGTCTTGTCTTAGGATCTCTGTGGCGCTCATGACTTTGAACAGGTATCACAGGAGCATTTCATCATTCCTGCTTTTCCCATGCACTGATCATGTTTTTCTTCAAAACACTTGTGGCATGTTACCATGTTTCTTTTTTGAATTTTAGAGATTATTATCGGTTCTCTTTAGAGCACAAAGTTGGAGTTTGCACCATCAAAGTTGATGGTAACACCAGAGAGGTATTTGATCTTGTTTTCCACTATTGATTTAACAAAATCTCCAATTTCTCGCGGCTCGCCCAGCCTCCTCATCGGTATGGATTTTGCGAGCTCATCTGTGTTGCCAAGATCCTTGAGTCGATCTGTGTTGATGAGTCCCGGTGCGATATTTATGCAGTTGATTTTTCTTGCCGCAAGATCCTTACTTACAAGCTTGAATACTGCTGTAAATGCGAGTCTGTAAGCGCTGGATATTACCAATTGCGGGTTTGGCTCTTTTATGACGCCAGAAGTTATTACAAAAATGTAACCGCCGTCACGTACCTTGAGGTTTTTGAGTAAAATGCAAAATGATAGGAATAGTTGGTTATGATACCTTTGCCACTCTTTTTCTGTGACTTCATTGAATTTTTTTGGTGGGGGCCCTCCCGTGTTTAGAACCAAGATGTCTGTTTGTCTGTGTTTTTTGATGAATTTTTTGACACTGGGTAGACTTGATGTGTCTATGTCTTTAGTCGATGCGGCAACTACGTCACAGCCCATTGAGGAAAGCGAGTTTGCTATTGCCTTACCAATCCCCTTTGAGCCGCCAAGAACTATTGCCTTCACAGTCTGAGTCTAGAATTGTAATTGATTTTAATTTACTGATTTTCGACGCTGAACAGCACTACTTTTCTTGGGTCGTGCTGGATTATGCCAAAGTGGGGCGTGGCAAACCCCCCACTGTGGTGCCCTTGAGGACCACCAAGTCCAAGACGAATGAAGTAGTTTGCGTCTTCTTGTATTGGGAACTCGTGTTTGCGTAGTGTGTAAGACGAGTTCTTTTCTGTTTGGTACTTGAATGACCAGATATTTGTGACCTGGTCGTCTTGTTGCATGAGTGCTGCCTCTTCGTGTTGGTGGCCGCAAAGTATGACAAAATTATCAAAGTGTGCCTTGGCCTCATTGAATGCAGAGTCCGGTTTGTAGTGGTATCCATAATAGCTGTAAAACTCTGATCCTTCCTGCGATAGGCGCTGCCAGGTTCTCTGGTACAACCATGGATCGCCGCCATTTTTGAGTATTTTTTCTGGGCTTATAGGACCGCCGTGTACGCACAAGAGTTTGTTTTTGTTGTCAACTACAAACTGCTCACCATACGTTCCGTCCTTGTTTTGTTTGAAAAACTCTAGATCCTCTTCTTCTAGCAGCTCGTGGGCCCGTATACTTGCATACGAGCTGCCACTGAGAAACCGCTTGTAGAGGAAGCCTTCGTCGTGGTTTCCCATCACCGAGATCATCGGATATGATTTTGAGAGCTCTTTGAGTTTGTGCAGGACTTCTTTTGGGCTTGTCCCACGCTCCAAGACGTCGCCTAGATTGATTATTCTTGAGATGGTTCCGTATTTTTCCTCAAAATCCGAGGAAAAAGCAATATCAAGTATTGTTTGTAATCCATCAATATCTGCATGAATGTCAGAGAAAATCAGATCCATTTTGTTTAGATCATCTTGTGTGCGTGATAATTTAATTCTCTAGATCGACAGCGTTACGCCGTTTTCTTTTGCTTCGTTCTTTATCTCTACGATTTGCTGGTTGATGTCCTCGATTTCCTCTATGAGCTCTTTGCGTCTGTCCACTAGGGTCTTTAGCATCGAGTTGTACAAATCAAATAATGTTTGACTCATTTTCACCACTACTCCTTTTTTAATTGGTTCTTAAACCCTTGCTGATCATTTGTCCTATAGTATTAGTCAACAATTATGTCGTGAATATGATTCATGCGTATTTTTCCGCACCGGAATGAGGTTTTTGGCTTTGTGCCAGATTGGCCTTTGGCGCTTAATATACTTGGTACGCAGAGGTTAAAGGCAAAGCTGCGTCGTAGTCGTCCAGAATGTTCGAGGATCTGGTAAGAGAGGCAATAAGGGAGCCCACGGCGGCAAGCGCTTCTTCGATCATGAGTGAGAGTCTGCCGCAAGAGGTACATGGCTTCATTCCCGATCTAGTAGCGCAGATGGACCAAGGAGTACCCTCAGATGTGCTTGCAGACCAAGCGCTCAACAAGACATTTGACATTGTAGAAAGCACCGTCCTCACAGATGCAACGGCCCATATTCTGGACAAGTTCTCTGAACGAATAGTGAATTTGCTTTTTGGTGAGCCATTTCTGAATCTATTAGCTCAGGCCTCACTGCTCATCACCAACAGTACCTCACCAGTCTAGGTTTTGCAAAAACTAGTACACTTACATCCCTTGACAAGGCATGCGCCGCCCTTCTCATGCAAGTTAAAGTCGTGAAAGCAACCGGCTTGGATATTTTTGCATCGCATGTGTCGTATTGGGCACACCGTCTAATCCATTTTGTGTTTTATGCAACTGCAATTCTGATCTGTCTAGATTGGTGGTTGCATATGCTTTTGTGAAGTTCTGCTATTGTCTCTTCCTTAAACGTCAGATCACATCTGTAGCATTTCCAAGCTGTTGTCGTCATGATATCAAAAACGAATTTTTTGTATTTAACGCGCGCGTATCTTTTGTATGGATAATTTCTACGAGGTGTTTCTCAGATCATATAACTCCTGTAGTCCTTGCAAGATCCAGTGCTTTTTTCCTTGTCATCTGAACCTCTTTTAGGATGGTATACCTTTCAGGCCTTAGTGATTGTGCTATGACTAGCGCCTTGGCAAGCACCTCTGGCTTGAGGCCTATCTGCTTTGCAGTGGTCGGCGCCCCCACGTTTTTGAGTGTCTTTACAATTTTCCTCCAGTCTTGTCCCTGTAGTTTTGCCATCAAAATGGCGCCAATGCCACATTTTTCCCCATGCAACCCTACGCGTGGTGCAATCTTGTCCAGCGCGTGAGAAAACAGATGTTCTGAGCCAGAACACGGCCTGCTGCTTCCTGCAATACATGACGCCACGCCAGCGCTGATGAGTGCCTCAACTATCTCTCTTATGTCTGGAAGTTTCTTTTTTTCTGTTGCTTCAAGTAGGATCTTTGCACTCATCGACGCAAGGTTTGCAGAGTATCTTCCAAAGTACTCGCCTGTTTTGTCCCTGCCTATCTCCCAATCCTTTACCGCAGTAATTTTTGCTACTAGATCACCGCACCCACTTGCCAGAAGCTTCTTTGGTGCTTTCTTGATTATGTCGATGTCTACAAAGACGCCAAGCGGTGCCGTAGCAACAATTGAATGGGGTTTTTCGCCACGAACCGATACAAAGGGACTTGCGATTCCATCGTGGGATGCAGCAGTTGGTACACTTACAAACGGTTTTTCAAGTTTGAATGCAATCATCTTTGCAACGTCCACTGACCGGCCGCCCCCAATTCCGATGATGAGGTCGCTTTTGTCCTTTCTTACCTCGTTTTGCACTTGGTGCATGGATCTTTCGTCGTTGCCTTTTGGGGTGTGCCAGACGGAGCGTATTTTTGATGCGGAAAGAGATTTCTGAAATTTTGTTTTCACTATCCTTTGTACGTGATTTCCAGCTATAACTGAGACTTTTTTTGGCTCACTTAGAGAACGCAGAAAGCTTCCGATCTGGTCGATGTTTTTTTCTCCGACTACAATGAGGCGCGGAAGCTCCATCGTGTGCGAGGGAGTATTTCGCATTACGTAGTTGTTGGGGCTACGCCTTATCAATTTGCCCTCTAACAAAAAGTTATTTAAAAGGGGAGAAACCATTGCAGAGCATCTAGGAGTATTTTCTTGTCAGCTAATAACGTAGAAGAGAAGATTCTACATGGAACGACCACCGTAGGTATCAAGGTCAGCGACGGCGTCGTCCTGTGCGCAGACATGCGTGCAAGTGCTGGCTATTTTATTGCAAATAACAACACTATGAAGATCCAAAAGATCGCTAACCACGCAGGCATGACGATGGCAGGAGGTGTTGCAGACGCCCAGAACATCACCGATGTACTGAGATACCACGCAAACATACACAAGGTTCAAAAAAACGAAAACATTCCGATAAGATCCCTTGCAAGGTTGTGTTCGCTTTTGTTCCACCAGAACAGGGGTTACCCTTTCATTGCAGATATTTTGATTGGAGGTTATGACAAGGACGGCCCAGCACTGGTAAATGTAGACGTCTTCGGATCTGTCGAAGAAAAGAAATACGTCACAACAGGGAGTGGCTCACCTGTTGCATACGGCGTCCTAGAAGACGAATATCGTGAAAACCTCAAAGTCGAGGAGGCCAAAGTCATCGCGTTGCGCGCAGTGAAAGCCGCAATAGTAAGAAACATTGGAACCGGAGACGGAATCAATGTTGCGATTATTGATAAAGATGGATTTCGACTCTTGACAAAAGAGCAAAAGAAAGCCATCATAGCTTTGTAGTGATTTAATGCAAAAAAGACAACAAGAAAAGGAGATGCAGTCACCAGCCCAAAATGTAATGGCAACTATACTGCAGAGTATTCCAAAAGAAGCCCAAGTTACCAAAATAGATTACGAGGGCCCAAGGATCGCTCTTTACACCAAGTCTCCCCTCTACCTGATGGAGCACAACGAGATAATTTCAGATCTTGTCAACATCATCAAAAAGAGGATTGTTGTAAGAACTGAAGAATCTATCAGAAAGTCAGAAGAAGATGCAAGAAAGATGTTGGCAGAAGCGTTGCCAAAGGATGCTGAGCTTGGGGGAACTTTTTTCGATACTGCCACAGGCGAAGTCTCATTAGAAGTAAAAAGGCCCTGGCTTTTGCACAACAACCCCGCATTCAACATAGCTCAGCTTACAGAGACTACAGGTTGGCGCCTCCGTATAAGAAAGGCGACTACGAGTCCGTCTAGCACTATCCAGGCCATAAACTACAATCTCAAAGTTTCCTCAACAGAGAGAGCAAAACACCTCAAACAGATTGGCGAGAGCATATTCCGACCGCGACTCGCGCAAAAATCCGAAGTCTCGCTTTTGACACTTGGAGGTTTTGGTCAGGTGGGCCGCTCAAGCATGTTGCTTGTCACGCCAGAAAGCAAGATCCTCATTGATTGTGGTGTCAATCCAGGTGCAAGAACTCCAGCTGAGGCATTCCCAAGACTTGATTGGGCCAACGTAACACTTGATGAAATAGACGCGGTCGTGATTGGCCATGCACATTTAGATCATACAGGATTTCTGCCGGTTTTGTGCAAGTACGGATATAAAGGTCCCATCTACTGCACTGAACCTACACTTCCTATGATGAATTTGATTCAGCTTGATGCAGTCAAAGTGGCTGCAGCTCAAGGTCGTGCACCGCTGTATGCTGAAAGAGACGTCAAACAGATAATGAGACAGACCATAACCATTCCGTATGGCACTGTTACGGATATTGCACCAGACATCAAACTGGTGTTTTCAAACGCAGGACACATACTTGGATCTGCGACATGCCACTTCCACATCGGAAATGGTGATCATAATTTTGTCTACACTGGAGACATTAAATTTGGAAAAAGCATTCTGTTTGAGAGTGCTTCATGGAACTATCCGAGGGTGGAGACCCTCTTAATTGAGAGCACTTATGGTGCAAGAGAAGACATACAGCCAACAAGACAAGAAGTAGAATCCGCTTTCATTAACGCAGTAAACAATACTCTTGTCGACGGTGGCAAGGTCCTCATACCGATTCCGGCAGTAGGACGCGCCCAAGAGATAATGATGGTGATTGATTATTACATGAAAGCTGGCCAGATGGTCGAAGCGCCAGTATTCATGGAAGGAATGATTGCGGAAGCAAGTGCAATCCACGAGGCCTTCCCAGAATATCTTTCAAGGGAGCTTAGACAAAAGATTCTTGAAACAGACGACAACCCATTTGATTCAGAATATTTCACAAACATAGAACATTCTGATGCAAGAGAAGAACCGTTACGGGACGGAACTCCATGCATCATTTTGGCAACATCAGGTATGTTGGAAGGCGGTCCAGTCCTAGAATACTTTAGAAATATTGCTCCTAGCAACAAGAATCGGATAATTTTTGTTTCATACCAAGTCAACGGCACCCTTGGCCGCCGAGTCTTGGACGGAGCAAAACAAGTGTCACTCATGGGCAAAGAGGGCAAAGTCGAAGTAGTCAACATCAACTGTTCCATTGTAAAGCTTGATGGATTTTCTGGCCACAGCGACTACAACCAATTGTTGTCATTTGTGCACAAATTGCGACCAAAGCTGAGACGCGTGCTTGTAAACCACGGCGAGCGAAGAAAGTGTGAAAATTTGGCGCTCAACATTCGCAGAATGTTTAGGGTTCCGGCCCATTATCCCCAAGTCCAAGAAGCAATCAAACTCTTTTAAGCTAAATCTGCATGATATTGTTTTTAAGCAGATAGCTGATGTTGGCTAGGTACTCTTTATCGGGGATTTTTCCCTCCGTCCACCACTTTACTGTGGACCTAAACCATGAAGGTATCCTCATGTCTTCGTATTTTATTTTGATCTCTTTTGTAAAGATGTTTGTCTCCACTAGTTTCGCAGACCATTCTGATTTGAGGATCCTGTTTTCTTGTTTTGCGTAAAGCACCACGCCGGTGTGCTTGTCTATTACTTCATGATATTGTTTTGTTGCATCCCACGCCAAGAATGCCTCTCTTTTTGCATCTTTGAATGAATAAAGGATCTGGTCAGTGATTACGAGATCGTGAATTGAAGATATTTTTGCGCCGATCTCCAAAGGTATTTTGTGTACGAACTGGTAGTGTTTTTTCTGATTGCCCTTTATCAGACCATCATTTTGTATTCTGAGCAGATCCATCTTCCTGCCAGTTTTGGATGTCTCTGTGATGCTTACCGTGATGGAGTCATCAGCATCTACAAAGGTGTGAGTTTGGGTGATGATGTCGTCGACTTGGCTGTCCTTAACTGAGTATTTTAGATAATCATTTTTTGAAATGCAGATCGAGTCGGGATCGCAGTTTTGCGGATCAAAAACGCTGATCGGTGTGTACAGCATCTTTGAGTTTATCATGTATCTTATGCCATAAGAAAAGATGTTGTCTTTTTCTTTTCCTTGATGCCAGCGTATGGCGTCGTCTTTGATCCATTGCGGTATGTTTTCACTCTGAACAAATCTATCCCTTATTGGGATGGTTAACTGCGGCCTTTCAAGTAATTCAGTTAGTCTTTGCGTGCGTTCTTCGCCAGTTGAATACCAGATTGGATCGTTATACAACACGTAACAGCTACGGAGATGTGTAAAGTGGAGGTAACGTTGCTCAAACTTTGCTTTGCCAAGTTTTTCTAGATCGGGAAATATCTTTTCACATTGTGTAAGGATTTTGAGTGGTATATCATCAGCAATTGCGAGTCCCTGAAATGACAATAACACTACAAATGTAGAAACTACTGCCGGAATCTTTTGCATTTTGTAAGTTATGGAAAATTATTTGATATTAATAGGACGTAGAAATGATGCGGTTTGTTTTAATATTATTTCAGATCATATTCTGGCTTCCAGATCTTTACGCCAGGCGGCGTGACAATAATTCTTTCTTCGCCCAGTCTTGCAATGTCTGCGTTGAAATTCTTTGCTTGAGCATATAGCTCCTCCACAAGCTTTCGAAGCTGCTCTACATCTTTTTGTGCAAGTGGTGTCACCCTCAAAATCAATATCATGTTCTTCTTCATGTCGTCTTTGATTGAGTGTATGTCGCTTGGGTCTCGAATTGTTATAGCTTTGAGGTATGTGGGGCTTTCTTGTTTTTGCATCTAACTAAGATGCAGATTACTCCCTCAAAAAGTCTTTCGCATTGAATACGAACGAGTTTTCAGTTTTTGCAGTTAAATCCTGTATTTTATGTAGTCTTGTTCTTGCGCAGGATCAGTTGTGATTTCTGATTTCGTGGTGCCGCCGTCTTCTTCCACTATGATTGTACCCTCTTGTTGTTTTGGGGCATCGGAATATCGCAAAGTTATTGCTGCACAGAGCTGTTTGTGTGCGTCTATGTTTTTACCGCGTAATAGCGCAACAGGGCCGACGTGATCTTTTGCATAGAATATCACATCACCTGGGAGTGCCAATGATTTTATCATTTCATTTTCGTCTTTGTTTCTTCCAACTATGAGTTTTGTTTTTTCATCGAGCCTGAAGTGTCTTGCAATTTTGAGCAGATCAATGTCGTTTGTTGTGGGAGTGTCGGTATGTCTGAAAAGATCTTTTGCTCTGATTGCAAATGCAGGATCAGTAAGAAGACAGCCACCTCCTGCGTTTGGCGGATTTTCGATTCCAAACTCTTTTGCTAATTGCAATTGTGGTTTTCTTGTACGCCCCCGGATCATTCCAAGTTGTTCTCTTTTTATTAGGCCGTTTTCTTCTGGAATTGTTTTTGGCAGTAATGCGCCTGACAGGGGCCTGACTATGTAACCCTCAAGGTCAGATTCTTTTTCAATTGTTTTGAGTGCAGGTCCATGTTGACTCATCGGTCTTTGTCCTAGAACCTCACCGGAAATTATGAAATCAGCACCTATCTCCTCCATGTGTTTTTTTGCAGCTTTGAACATCATGGCTCTGCAGTCAATGCATGGATTCATACCAGAACCATATCCATATTTTGGATTTTTTAACATCTCAATGTATTCGTCACCAAGATAGACTGTCTTGAGGTGTACACCAAGTGCGTCTGCCCTTTCTCTTATTTCGAATCCGCATCCACGGCCGCAGTCAAAATCACAAAATGGCGTCTTGATCGCGACAGCAGATACTTCAAAGCCCTGCTTTTGCATCATTTTTACAGCTAGTTGGCTGTCAAGGCCACCAGATAACAGTGCAACTACTTTTCTTTTTTCTTCCAACATTGCAAAAGTCCAGACCCCACTATACAAACTTAACAGTATCAAACTATGCAACAAATAATAAATTCAAACAAAGCCCAATTCACGCATGAAGCTGCGACGA
>JBFLWI010000023.1:14599-18718 GCA_040757675.1 Thermoproteota archaeon
AATGCATGCGCAACGACTAGGCTGCGACGTGGTGGTTTGTTTTGAGCCTGAGAACTTGTTTTACACTACTGGTTTCTGGGGAGAAGCTGTTGCAGTCTTGGAAGGTGGAGAGACCACAATAATTGCACCTGAGCTTGAGGTGGGCAGGGCAAAAGAAGAATCTGTGGACTGTACAGTCATCGCAGCAGAACGTGGAATTGGAATGATTTCCACCGTAGCAAGCAAGTTAAAGAAAAAGAAGGTCTGTACAGACTGTCAAAGCTATGCGACGATGCAGGCCCTAAAAAAATCAGTGCCTGGCTTGCTGCATTCAACTGACCCGTTCTATCGAGCAAGAGAGATAAAGGATGCAAAAGAGGTGACAGTGCTCAGAAAGGCATCGGCAATAATTGACGAGATGTATGAGCTTTGTTTAAAGAAGATACGGTGCGGGCTGCGAGAGTCTGAGCTTCAGGCAATCTTAATGGCATTTGCCATGGAACGGCGTATGTTTAGTACTGGATATAGGTCCACTCTGAACCCTTTAATTATCGCCGGCGGTCAGAACAGCGCGTTACCACATGCGCAAGTAACAGACAGAAAGTTCAAAGACGGCGATCTGATCGTAGTTGACCTCACACTGCGATACGAGGGATACGTAAGCGACGCAACCCGCACATTCGGATTGGGCTCTGTAAATAAGCAAGCAAAGCAGGTATACGACATCGTAAGGGAGTCTCAGGAGCTTGGCCTCAAAGCTGTGAGACCGAATTCACTGTGTAAGTCCGTTGACGACGCATGTAGAGATTACATTAACAAAAAAAATTATGGCAAATACTTTATTCATTCTACAGGCCACGGAATAGGGCTTGAGGTGCATGAGCTGCCGACCATCAGCCAAAAAAGTAGTGCAAAGCTGCAAAAAAACATGGCCATTACTGTGGAGCCTGGCATCTACATTCCAAAAAAATTCGGAGTCAGAATTGAGGACTCTGTTATAGTAAGGGACAGACCAGAAATCTTGCACAAATTTACAAAAGAGTTGATCGTCATCTAAGTTCGTACTACTTGATTTGTGACAATCGTATGTTGTTCATTTCATACACACTCAAGCCTAATTACAATTCATATCAACATAGATACAAGTGGAGTCATTTGTTGGTATGTGCTTCCAATGGTTTTCATTGGAAGCCCAACAATTTTTGTCAGGGTTTTGTTGCGCGTAACACTAACACTTTCCAGGGAAAAATTATTTTCTCATTCTTTGTGTAAGGTTGGGTTTTTTCTTTTACTTGCTTTCGCATCTGGCTTTTCTGATCTGGTGTTAGTTTGTCTATTTTTTCTTTGAGCGGTTTTGCTAGGTATTTGAGGTAGTCAGACCAGTATTGCGCAAAGGTTCCGGGACTGTACAAGAACTCAAACTCGTTTATTTTGATGTTTGTAAAACCTGCATTGTGTACTACCTTTCTTAGGTGTGATTTTGTTCCAAACCTATCCAGATCTGGAGCGCCCGGTGGGAGGTAATCTGGAATAAATTTTGTCGCAACATCAATGATACTGCTAAAGTATGGAACGGCGTCTCGCACGCCGTGCACTGCGATTGCAAGGTTGCCGCCTTCCTTTAAGCAGTGTTTTATGTTCTGAAGCACTAAATCAGCATTTGGAAAAAAGAATAATGCGTACTGACATGTCACTGCGTCAAACTTTTCATTAAAGTATAGATTTTCTACATCAGCTATGACAAAGTCTACGTTTGAATTCCCATCTAACCATCTTTTTGCTATTTTTATCGCAGAAATTGAGCTGTCGACTCCGACTATGTGGCCTGTATGTCCGATTTTTGAGAGGATCTCATTTGCGACAATTCCTGTGCCGCAAGCTAAGTCAAGAACTCTATGGCCTCGACGTAATTGTGCTGCAAGAACAAGCTTGGTTGTACTCTGAAACGGGCCTACTTTGCGCTTTGCCCATTTTTTGTGGTAACGCGGTGCTATCTCATTCCAAGTTTTGATTAGTCTCTTTTTGTATTCTATTGACGTAGATTTTGAATTTGACAACTTGTACGAATTAGGAGAAATAGATTTTAATTGTATCATATATCATTGCCATATATTGGATGGAAGTATTAGAGAATCAAAATTTAACGATATTACGCATTTAGGAATCAGGCTCGCGGTGGGTGTTATCTTCATAGTGCACGGGACTGGCAAATTCAATGCTGGTTTTGTCGGCTTTTTGTCAAGTCAGGGCCTGCCGGCAGAAATGCAGATGCCAATTGCTCTCGCGGAAACAGTTCCTGGGATCTTGTTGATAATTGGTGTTCTAAACAGAATCTCATCTTCACTTTTGTCCATAATCATGCTTGGTGCAATATTTCATGTAAAAGACGCGGCCAGTTTGACCGGTGAGCGAGGCTATGAGCTCGATCTGATCCTACTTGCTGCAAACCTGACAATTATCACCATGGGTCCGGGCAGGATATCACTGGCGCATGTTGTAAAGAAGCTGCCTAGGTTCTTGCACTGACTTTTTTGCCTAATTTTGTAATTACGATTGCGGGTGCCACAAGATACAATCCCACATTCAGCAAAATTATACCAATTCCGTAGCCCAGCATTTCTGATTCCGAGTCAATTTCGACGTAGTTGAGTATTGACAGTGTGGTGAGCATGGGCACCAAAGCTACTTTGATTGCCTCTTTTAGGGCCGGGTTTTGCCTTTCCCAATCTGCTACTGTGGGTGAGAATGAATAGTAAACGCTATTGAAAGTGTTCATAAATGAAGCGCCAGAGGTTGTTGAAAATACCATGCTATCTCGTATCTCCCTTAGTAGCTGGACTTGGGGGGCAAGCTCTGTGCCAAACGTTGCAGTTGCAATTAAACAACCACCATTGTTTTTGTTTGTAGAGACGTTGTCTGTGACTCCTACATCTTCTATCTTAAACGTGCTTACCACTTTGTCAAATTTTGGTAGACCTGCATCAAAGTTGTTTTCAGTGTTCGTGTAAGTAAGAATATAGAATTTGGTTGGCCCTTTGAGGACGATCTCTTTGAATTTCACATTTATTGTTCCTGAAGTCATGTTGAATCTACCTGTTGCCTCCCTGACGAATGCTTCATGACCATTTATGGTGGTAGTTTCTTCGTTTAGGATTGTGAGAATGCCGGCATCAAGTGCCTTTTGTATTGATTTTTTGATTTCTGCGACATGATCAGCAAGTGAGGCGCCTTCTGTTTCTTTTACTGAAATCGAAATTGCCGGTGTAAATCCTCCTATTCTGTTCCCAACTACTACGACATCTGGCGTCTCGGGTGTTTTCTTTTGTGGTTCTTGAACAAACCATCCCGCTGGCGCTTCAAATGAAAATCCGAATTTTGCACTGCGGTATGGTTGTGGCGATTGGTTTGGTGCTTCAGCTAGGCGTTCTGGCTCCCCCTGCTCAAGCAAATCAGTTATTTCTGAGCGCTTCTTTACTTCCGCTTTGAGAATTTCGCCCTGTCCCCACTGGTATGGAATATCGTTGGTGTTTTCTTTTCCAGTTTCCAAATTTGCAATTTTATCTAATGTTTCATAGCTTGCAGCTGTTGCAAGGCGTCCAAACACTGCATAATTTCGATCTAAGTGTGGCGAGTCCTGATGAACAATAAAGAATTGTGAGCTTGCACTATCTGGGTCTGCACCTCTTGCCATTGATACGATTCCTCGCTTGTGTTTGATTGTGTTGAATTCGCCAGGTATTGTGTAACCTGCGTCACCTGTTCCCCACTCCTCAAGTTTCTGGTACCCGCCAGGTTTTGTCTTTGGATCTCCACCCTGAATCATAAAATCCTTGATCACTCTGTGGAAGACGGTTCTGTCATAAAAACCGCGTTCGGTTAAGTTTAGAAAATTTTCAACTGTCTTTGGTGCATCAGCCGGAAATAATTCTATTACCATATCTCCCGATTGCGTGTGCAGCACAACCACTTTGTCTGAGATTTCTGTTTCGGCAAAAACCGGCACACCATATACTATGAGACTGCCAAAAATCAATGAGAGAACAATTAGGATAATTTTCAACGTGGTTTCTTTTTTGGTCTTAAATAAAAGCTAATTGAATTAGTTTTTAACAAGTCAACATATTGGGCTAGATATGGATG
>JBFLWI010000024.1:0-18161 GCA_040757675.1 Thermoproteota archaeon
TTGTCATGGGCCTCGGCCTCACGATAGGATTACAGCACGCATTTGAGCCTGATCATGTAGCAGCCGTAAGCACTCAGATCTCAAAAGGGCGATTTGCACATTCCACAAAGCAAGCAATCAAGACTGGCACAATCAGGTCGTCGGTTCTTGGCGCACTCTGGGGCGCAGGCCACACCACAACACTGATGCTGATGGGCCTTTTGGTGTATGGGCTCGCAGTAAAGATACAACAAAACATTTTTTCGAGCTTGGAGTTTGTTGTCGGATTGATGCTTGTGTTTTTGGCAGCAACTACAATTTTGAATAAAAAAATCAAGCTCACGCACAGACACCCACACAATCACTACGACGGCACGATTCATTTTGATGAGCACAGCCACAACGATCATGACCACACACACGGCCACAAGTCGTATTTGATTGGGTGCATACATGGCTTGGCAGGAAGCGGCAGCTTGGTGGTACTAACCGCAGCAACTATGAGCAACGCAATCATGGTGCTCGGTTTTATCTTGCTGTTTGGCATCGGCTCAATACTTGGGATGACGCTGATCAGCGGACTGATGGGGCTGCCCTTTGCACTATCATCCAAAACACCGTCGATAGGCAGAATATTCCGTTATACGGCAGGTGCTCTTTCTCTAGTTATCGGCGCAAACATACTGTACCAGATTGGGTTTGTAGAAAATCTCTTTGGGCTCTAGAATCCTCGCAGGCCCTGCGGGCGTGCAACCTCTGGGTGCTGCTTCATCCAGGAGATCTTTTCCAGCATGGCCTCCTTGTCGTGCGGAAACGTTCCCTTGATGGTGTAAGCATTAGAGCCGTGGTTTGCGCGAAATATGACCTCGTTTTTTACATCGATTTGTGAGATCAGATCCTCAAGCTCATCTAGCGCTTCTGCATCGCTTACGGGAATGAACGGCTCGCCAAACTTTGTGAGGAATTCGTCTTTGATTCCGTTTTCCAAATACAGTGTAAGCGCACCTACATAGTGGGGCGCAGCAGCATTGATCACTTGGGCAGTACCTCGGATGTGTTCCTTGGAGTATGTCTTGCCGCCAAGGCCCAAAATTATCATGCAGGACAGCATGTAGCCTGCATCCATTGCCTTCTTGCAGGCCCTCACTATGGTAGCAGACGTTGCGCCCTTGGTTACTTTTTTTAGAATAATGTCGGAGCCGCTCTCTATTCCCAAATAGAACATGTCGAGGCCAGCATCGTGCAGTTCTTTGAGCTCCTCTGGCTTCTTTTTTAGTACGTTCATAGGCATCGCATAGCAGGATATCCTCTCAAGGTTTGGAAATTTTTCTCGCAAATATTTGACAATCTTTAGCATGTAGTCGGTTTGCAGATTAAGTGCGTCGCCGTCTGCAAGAAATATTCTGGTTGTCTGTGGCATGGCCTTGGCCATAATATCAATTTCGGCCTTTACTTCGTCCCAGGGTCTCTCAACATATTCTTTTGAGCGGTACATGTCGCAAAATGAGCACTCGTTGTAAGAGCATCCCAAAGTAACCTGAAATATGAGCGAGTGTGCCTCAGACGGAGGCCTATACAGCGGATAATCGTAGTTTAGCATCATGATATAAGTTGGGCGAATTTAGTAATATTACTTTTGCAGGTGCAACGATGCCTTTGTGCACAATACGTTTTTAGTTTTACAAAAAAACTGCACATCATGGCAAACGACCCTTATGCCAAGCGTCTTTTGTGGTTCGTGTTTGCAGGCTCAAGAGGTGGCATAAACAGGCTCAGGCTGGTCCAACAAATAAGAAAGACACCCCTGAACGCAAACCAGCTGGCAAAGGAGCTGAATCTTGATTACAAGGCAATCTTGCATCATATCTCGGTTTTGGAAAAAAACAACATTATAACACGAGTCGGAGAAAAGTACAATGTGACTTTTTTTGTATCAAACTTTCTTGAGGCAAACATGGACTCTTTTGATGAGGTCACAAGCAAACTGGAAAAAAGTAAATAAGCTCATGGGGCGTGGTTTTTTCTAAATGGAGACGACTTCTGCAATTTTGTCTGGCGTGTCTATTGCCAACATGATCGTCCTTGGGATTCTCATGTTCATATTTGGCAAAATGTACACAAAGACTAGGGCCCAGATGCCTCTTGGCATGATCGTGTTTTCGGTGATGCTGTTTTTGCACAACACCATCGGTGCGTACGCGTACTTTTCAATGTCGCAGCTTTTCTCCCCGGAGATATTTCCGTACCTTCTTGGAGTCCACATAGCCGAGCTTGCAGGAATTCTGATCTTCTTGAAGATCACGATGGAATAAACTGATTTATTGAAAGGAGTAATCAGTGAATTGTTGCAAAAAAGCTACAAAGAATACATCAAGCTCAACAAGAATCTGATAATTGCATTTGCTGTTGCAATCTCACTTTCCGCTCTGGTAGCACAGCTCCTCTCAGAGCAGGAAAGTCACATCAACAGCACATACACGGTGGTGGTTGACTTTGTCACATTTTATTCGACTTTTGGCGGCCTGTTCTATCTTGACAACAGAAAAAAGTACAAGCTGGAATCAGGAAAGACCGATACCGGCAGACTCAAAATAGATCTAGTAAAGATAGTTTCATCGCTTGGAGTGGGCGAAGTAGTGTATCTTGCTGCAAGGTGGCTGCTGCAGTATTACTTTCTCTCAATGGACTACGAAGCGTACCAGGCGTCGGTGATCGCACACGTGATCTCAACTGTAATCTATATGGGAGTGGTAAATCTTGGTGTCAAGTTGACGAGGTTGTACAAGGATGGCACTTAGCATCTACGTGGACGGCTCCGGTGGCGACAACGCAGGTTATGGGTACTTTGTCAAAGAAACAGGTGAGTCCTTCTACGAAAAAAAACCAAACATCACAAACAACCAGGCAGAGTACATGGCAATCATTGCAGCCCTAAAAAAACTGGGCTCCTCAACAGATCAGATCACGATATACTCTGACTCTAAAAACACCGTCTCCCAACTGAACCACGAGTTTGCAATAAACTCTGAGCAGCTCCGCGAGCTTGCGCGCGAGGCCTGGTCGTACATGAGCAAGCTGCCGAACCTGAAGCTGGTGTGGATTCCGCGATCTGAAAATCTGGCAGGCAAGATGCTTGGCAGCTAAAATCCGTACCCCCTAAATTAACAAAAATTTTTTAAAATTTGCATTTTGGTGAGGTACTTGAAATCAAGCAAATTTGCAAATGTCCGTTCTCAAGAATAGCTTTATTTACGAATCAACTCTGAGCCACAAATATGTCTGGCTCCCTTTTGGAACCAAAATCCATTGCAATAATTGGCGCCTCTGACAAGGAGGGAAGCGTTGGTCGCACCATCACATCAAACATCATGAAAGGATACAAAGGAAAAATTTATCCAATATCTCCGACTCGCGACAAGGTCTTTGACATGCCGGCATACAAAACAGTACTTGATGTCAAAGAGCCAATTGATCTTGCAGTGGTGGTCACAAAAAACGACATCGTTCCAGCAGTATTGGAAGAGTGCGGCAAAAAAAAGATCAAAGGTGTCATAGTAATCACTGCAGGATTCAAGGAAGTAGACGAGGCAGGAAAAAAACTCGAAGAGCAGCTTAAATCTATTGTCAAAAAATATGGCGTCCGCATGATAGGCCCCAACTGCCTTGGAGTGATGAACCTTGACCCAAAGACGATGATGAATTCCACTTTTCTCAAAGTAACACCAAAAACAGGACAAATCGCTCTCGTATCACAAAGCGGCGCAATCTGCGCAGCTCTTGTAGAAGACGCAAGCGCCCAGGGAATCGGTTTTTCCGCTGTGGTGAGCGTGGGCAACAAGGCTGACCTCAACGAAATTGATCTGCTCAAGATGCTTGCAGAGCACGATCAGACCAAAGTCATCGTGATGTATCTTGAAGACATGGGCAACGGCCAAGAATTCCTCAAGGTATGCAAGGAAATCACAAAGAAGCACAAAAAGCCGGTAATAATTCTAAAATCAGGCCGCAGTCCGGAGGGTGCAAAGGCCGCAATGTCACACACCGGAGCTCTGATGGGCTCTGACGAAATTTATGATGCAGTGCTGAAGCAGGCAGGAGCAATACGCGTCGACACCATGGAAGAGCTGTTTGATTATGCTGTAGCTTTTTCAAAACAGCCGCTGCCGCTCAAAGGCGATCTTGTTATAGTATCAAACGCAGGAGGTCCTGCAATCATCTCGACTGATGCCTGCTCAAAATACGGAATCAAGATGGCCTCAATCGAGGATATCAGGCCAAAAATCAATGCAGTGATTCCGCCGTGGGGCAGCTCAAGAAACCCAGTGGACATTGTGGGTGATGCAGACTACAACAGGTTCCATGGAGTACTTGATACCGTTCTTGCACACAAAAACGTCGGCTCTGTTGTTGTGATGTGCACACCTTCTGCGACGCTAAACTACGACAAATTAGCCGAAGTAATAGTTGAAATGTCAAAAAAATACAAAAAGACGATTCTTGCCTCTCTGATGGGCCTTGATGAGGGAATCACAAACAGGCAGATTTTAGCAAATGGAGGAATTCCATACTATACGTATGCTGAAGGCGCAATACGTGCACTACATGCGATGCTACGATTCAGCAAGTGGCTCAACACCCCGGAAGGCAAGATAACAAAATTCCCGGCAAAAAAAGCAACAGTCAAAAAAGTCTTTGACTCTGTTAGGGCTCAGAAAAGAACCAACCTTCTGGAAGAAGAGGGCCAAGAAGTTCTGCGAGCGTATGACTTTCCACTACCTCAAAGCATCTTGGCAAAAAATGCAGACGAGGCAGTCAAGGCGGCAAAGAAGATCAAGTTCCCAGTTGTCATGAAGATTGCATCACCGCAAATAATCCACAAGTCTGATGCAGGCGGAGTGAAGGTGGGGCTTGCAGACGAAAAACAGGTGCGAGATGCATTTGACACCATAATCAAAAACGCCAAAAAATATGACGCAAAGGCGCAGATCAAAGGAGTTCTGGTTCAGGAGATGGTAAAAGGCGGAAAAGAGCTCATCATTGGTTCAAAGCAGGAGCCGGGATTCGGCCCCGTTGTGATGCTTGGAATGGGTGGAATCTACGTCGAGGTCCTCAAGGATGTCACATTCAGGTTAGCGCCGGTCACCGACAGGGAAGCAGACGACATGATTGATTCCATCAAGACAAAAAAACTGCTTGAGGGAGTCAGAGGAGAAAAACCCGCAGACAAAAAAGAATTATCGTTGCTGATACAGAAGCTGTCCGCGCTTGTGACTGACTTTCCTGAGATAAAGGAGCTTGACATGAACCCAGTTCTTGTGATGGAACAGGGAAAGGGCTGCAAGGTGCTTGATGTTAGAATAGGTCTCAGCTAGGACAAATAAGCGATCCAATTTTGATCCATTAAGAGTAATCGGATATACACAACGATTCATTGATTCTTGCTTGTATTGACAGCTTGTTTTAACTTAATCTTAAATTTTGTATTCCGAGGTTTTGTTCGTAACATAAAGTTACAACATGGGCATCGTAATCCTTCCCAATTAACATAAACATCGCAAACCTGACATCGTTTTTGACCAAAACGATACTTCCCTTTATTCGGACTACCTTTTGTTATCATATATTGATAACACATTCCATTACATGTACTACCCAATTTTCTGATCCTCCATCAAACTTGGTGAACTCTTAAAATTGATTCTCATAACTTTAGTCTCAGAAAAACTGTACTTAAACTGGAACGTTACAATACATTACAATGTATTCCTTGTTTCTAAATACCAGCAAAATCAACTGCTATCATGAAAGCGTTAGTTTATGAAGAATATGCACCGGATGACAATTATGCAAAGATCCTCAAAGTAAAAGAAATACCGGATCCAAAACCGAAATCAAACGAGATAATTCTCAAACTCAAAGCAGCAGCTCTAAACTATAATGATATTTGGGGAATGCGAGGCGTTCCAATTGCAATTCCATTGCCTCACATTTCGGGTTCAGATGCAGCAGGTGATGTGGTTGCGGTAGGTGAAGATGTAACTAATTTTAAAATAGGCGACAAGGTAGTGACACACTCTAATCTTGCATGCAGAACATGCGAGCTATGTACATCCGGCAGAGAGTTTGACTGCACAAAAAGACAGGTCTGGGGATTTCAAACTGGACCATTATGGGGTGCCTATAGTGAACTGATCCATATGCCTGAAACAAACATCTCAAAGATCCCAGACGGTGTTAGCTATGAAGAAGCAGCCGCTGCTTCAATGACAATTCTTACCTCTTGGCACATGTTGGTTGGCAGAGCAAAGATTGTGCCAGGCCAGATAGTGCTTATTATGGGTGGCGGTTCAGGTGTCGGAAGCTTTGGGATTCAAATTGCCAAACTGTATGGTTGTCATGTGATAGCTACTGCAAGCAAGGATAAACTGGAAAAATGCCTTGCACTTGGAGCAGACTATGCAGTAGATCACAGAAAGGAGGACTGGTCTAAAGAGGTCTATAAAATAACCAAAGACATTGCGGCAAAGGAAGGGCGAAGGCCAGGGGTAGACTTGACGTTTGACCATATTGGCGAGACTCACTTTAACAAACAACTAACATTGCTCAATTATGGCGGTACACTAGTTACATGTGGTGCAACAACCGGATATGATGCAAAAATCGATCTAAGACAGATCTTTTTCAAAGGGATTAACGTACTTGGCTCAACTCAAGGAACAAAGGCAGAGATGGAAGCAGGATTGTACTGGATGAGTAAAGGCAAGATAAGAGCAGAAATAGACTCGATCTATTCATTTGAGAATGCAGCAGAAGCTCATACCAAGATGCTCAAAGGAAATTTCTTTGGGAAAATTCTCATGAAGCCGTGATGTTCTAATTAGATGATTGTGGCAAGAAGCAACTAGACTACTTCCACTTCCCAGTCGTCGTTTATCCATGCACCAATTACTTTGACTGGGAATTTCCAAGACTCTACTATTTTCACAGTATTTTTTATGTGATTGATATGCTCGTTTTTTGAGACTGGATTTCCTGCACAATCATGATGTCCAGAAACTAGAATCAGCTTCGATCCATGTTTGTTAACTGAGATTGCTACTTTGGTTTTGATCTCCACCATCTTGACTGAATTAGAAAATATCTTATCAATGCCAGGTTCTGTTATGGTGTCAACAAAACCCACATTGTATTTTTCCTGGAGCCAGTGTATTATTGGAAGCTGAATTCTTCCATCCATGCAGCTGATTGAGGTGCAGAATTTGTTAGGGCGAAGCGTTTCCATCACCATTAAAATCAAGTTTAGAAAAAAACTGAGAGAACGAACTCAGTGTAAGCATAGGGAGAATGACTTGATTATCTGAAAATTCTCTCACAACGGATTATTTCAATTGATTCCACTTATACTAGTAGCATTACACTGTAATACAGCTATTCTGTTGGAAAAATTAGAGTAATGTTGCCTCTTTTTGATTTAATTTCTAATCTCTTGTTAATGATGTCATAAAACAGTTCTTTTATCAAGGTTTCCACATAAAGCGACCACTTTTCTCCAAGTTCGTGCTGTATTGTGAAAATGTACGAGTCTTGGTTTTGTTCCACATTATGTTGCATCCACGCTACATTTAACCATGCACGTAAGATTTCTATAAAATCATTAACAGTGTAATCCCGTTTCATAAAATGCAAAATGTTTGAGAATGTTTCTTTTTCAATTACTTTTGCCAGTGTAACTATCTCTTTATCTTCTAGTCTGTGTATTGCCGCGTTTACAAACGGTTTTGTCATTGGTAATAGCCCTACTTTTCGCTCATATCTGCCCCATAACACATGATTTGAGAGTATTTTTAGCACAAGAGAATTGAAATTTACTTTTTCATAGCTAGCTTCTTTCTTCAACTCTGCAATCAACGAAGCTGGGAGTCTTAGTGTACAAACTTGGCTTTTTTTGTCGGCTTCTGTAACTACCATATGTGAAAAATAACAGCCTCACATTAAATAGATTTTTAATGATGCAACTATGTGTTTGAAAACCTTTGATGATTTCCTAATGTGCAATGCGTGCAGATATTGTAATGATTGTTAGAAATGATTCTGGTGCATTTGCATTGGCAATTACATGCTTTTGCACATCATTATACATTGTAATGTTAGATCAGAAATTGTTTTAAGAGATAACAGCAACATTAGTTATAATTTTCGAGAGGAGTCAAATCTACCGACTTACCTATACCCCCTACATGATATGAACCCACTAGGATTTGAACCAAAAACTATTGTTGATCTAAGATTCTTCCAAGCCAGGAAAAGAAGCTTCGTAGTCCTTTTCCATCATTTCTTTGTTCTGCTCATCGTATTCGTCCTCTTCAACTTCTTCAACTGCAGCCTCGATTCTGCGGGTGTCTTTTGTGAGCCAAGAGACCTTGATGAGGCCCATTATCTCCAAGTCTAATAAGACCTTGTTGAACTTGTCCTGGGCAAGGCTGACTCCAGACTTTGTTAACGCTTTTTGCAGATCCTCGTCTGTCATCGAGCCTGCCGCTTTGATCTTCTCATATACAATGTTTCTTATTGGAAAGTCTGCCATTTCTTTTAACCGTAAAACGTCTTGTCTAATTGTTTTGGAACAACATTAGAAATAGTTTCCCTTATGGATGTGTACCATTGGTCGACCTCTTTTGTGATTGAGGGCCTTACCTTCTTGAGCGCAGCTGCAAAGTTAGCACTTGTGATCTTTGTAGAATTGGTTTGCATGGCGTTGACTCCCGCCTCTCTGCACAAAGCTGCCAAGTCTGCGCCTGTGTAGTTCTGAGTTGAAACTGAGATCTCTTCCAAGTTGACGTCGTTTGAGAGCGGCATCTTTTCTGTGAGTATCTTGATTATCTCCAGTCTACCTTTTTCGTCTGGTTGCTGCACATATAATACGGGCTCTAGCCTTCCAGGCCTAAGTAGCGAGTGATCCAACAAGTCAGGCCTGTTCGTTATTCCAATTACCACAACACGCGATGAACCACTTTCCTCCATCTCTGTGAGGAGCTGCGACAGGATGGTCTGGCCTATTCCGACTTCGTCACCCGATTTCATTCTTGCAAGAGAATCCATCTCATCAAATATGACGACACATGGTGCAGACGTCTTTGCCTTTCTGAATATTTCGCGGATCGCCTTTTCTGATTCGCCAACCCACTTTGAGAGGATTTCAGGGCCGCGCACAAGTATCATGTTGCTTCCGCTTTCAGTAGCTACAGCTCGCGCCAAGATTGACTTGCCGCATCCAGGTGGTCCGTACAACAAAACTCCGCGTGGCGGTTTGATTCCCATGTTGTAGAATTTCTGTGGCTCCTTTAATGCTACGATGAGGTTGTCTTGCAGCGTTTTCTTTACTTCGTCGAGGCCTCCGACGTCGTGCCAGAATACCTTTGGTCGCTCCACATAGAACTCCCTCATGGCTGTAGGCACCACTTCGTGCATTGCGTCGTAAAAGTCCATCAGCTTGATGTCCATTGACTGCAAAATCTCTGCTGAGACCTTTTCGGTTTCAAGATCTATTTCCGGCAAATACCTTCGAATTGCCTTGAGTGCTGCCTCGCGGCACAACGACTTGATATCCGCTCCCGTGTATCCATGAAGTTCTGCTGCAAGTCTTTTTAGTTCTACTTCTTCTGCAATCGGCATCCCACGAGTGTGTATTTGCAGAATCTCCAGTCTTCCATCAACGTTTGGAACCGAGACTTCGATTTCCCTGTCAAATCTGCCTGGCCTTCGAAGTGCTGGGTCCACGCTGTCAGGCCTGTTTGTTGCGCCAAGAACTATGACGTTTCCCCTGTCTGTGAGGCCATCCATTAATGCAAGAAGCTGGGCCACAACACGTTTTTCCACATCGCCGTAAGCTTCTTCTCTTTTTGGCGCAATCGCGTCGATTTCGTCGATGAATATAATGCTGGGAGACTTGTCCTTTGCCTCTTTGAAGATCTCTCGAAGCTTTGCCTCCGTCTCGCCGTAATACTTGTTCATAATTTCTGGCCCGTTTATTGAAAACATGTTTGCCTCCGATTCTGATGCCAAGACTTTGGCAATGAGTGTCTTGCCACAGCCGGGTGGTCCATACAGAAGGATGCCACTATGTGGCTCGATTCCGAGTCTGTTGAAGATCTCAGGATGTCTAAGTGGAAGTTCGACTATTTCACGCATTATCTTTATCTCGTTTTTGAGGCCGCCTACTTCGTCATAAGTGACACGCGATTTTTTGTCCATTGCCTTTTCAGTAGATATTGAAAACTCGGTGGTCCTGTCTATTGTTACTATTCCCTTTGGAGCAATCTTGCTTATCTTAAAGTCCATTGGGTTGCCCAAAATCATGACTGATATTTCGTCACCTTGGCAGAAAGGAAGCCCCTTGAGGCGGTTTTTCACAAAATCGGTAAACTCTTTGTCTACTGTGACCACATCTGATACGGGAGTCAAAACAATTGATTTTGCCACCTTGGCTGCTACTTTTTTTATCTTTACAATGTCGTTTAGAGCGCTTCCGATGTTCTTTCTTGTCTGGCCGTCAATTCTGATGATGTCTGAGAACTTGTCGTCTTCGTCTGTAGGCCACACTACTGCACAGCTTGTGCGCTTTCCTGTGATCTCAATTATGTCACCTGGGTTTGCTTTTAGAAAATCCATGGCGTCTGGGCCAATCCTTGCCCTCTTTTTACCAACATCCCTTTGCTTTGCCTCACCGACTCGCATTTGCAAGGGCTCGTCTTTTCGCGCCAAGTAGAATCACTTCACATCGACTGACTTGCGACTCATGTTGAGAACCTCAAACTCTGAAACGCCGTCCACAGATCTTACCGTTTCTTCAAGCATGTCCATTTGGCCTTCCTTGTCGTCCAAGTTGAACTCTGCCTTTAGGTAGTACAGGCCGAACGCAAGAGGCTCCTTTGTGTATCTTTCAAGCTGGATTCCGCCCTCTAGTTTTCCCTGTATGTTTTTTGCCACATCGTCCAAGTTGATCTCAGAACCAGTAGGGAGGATTTTTGTGATTAAAAGCAGGCGCGCCATTTTACGGTCCTTGAAACTTACACGACTCGCAAGTATATGATCTTGCTGCTTCTCTACAGCTCTCACACCGCCAAATTAAAACAGTGCCACACTCTGGGCACATAAATTTGACACACTTGTCATTTGGCATGATGTGTTTGTTGCAGCAACTACATACTGGAAGTGTCAGTGATGTTGACATGCCAGCTGTTTTTTTGCATTCCATTTATAGCTTGCTGGCTTTAGCTGAGAAGTTTTCGAACCTCTGAGCCGAAAATCGTCTGTGCCACTTTGAGCGAGCCCTTCAAGCCCAGCATCTTGATGAGCGCAGACGTGTGGAAATCAAAGTCGTCGTTTTTTGAAATATCCTGTATCATCTGCGGCGTGATTGCATCAAATAAGCTGTCGATCGTCTTGTTGTCGAGACGCTCAAGCATCTTTCTTGCAAAAAGCTGTTTTTCAAACTCTTTTCCGAATTTTTCCTCCCATTTTTTTTGATATGTTTCCAACTCCACCTTATTTTGCGTCTTCAAAAACGCAGATATTGCACGGCCCGCAAGAATTCCACCTATTCCGCAAGAATATATTCCTCCAGCGGTTGTAGGTTTGGACTGGCCTGCCGCATCACCCACGATGACTGTGCTACCATCGACAAAGCTTTTGATTGGGCCATTGACCCAGATTGGAGCAAAGACCTTTCTGATTACAGAATGCTTGCCTTTTTGCTCAAGGTATTTTTCGAGTGCCTGCATCGCATTGATGCTGCGGCCTGCCACTCCCACCTTTCCCATTCCGTTTCCCGCAGGTATGACCCACGAAAAAAATCCTGGATACTTGAATGCGTCAAAATTTACCTCAACTAGTCCTTTTTGTATCCAGTCCGCATAGATCTCGTACTGGGCAGACTGGAGGGTACCAGTTCTGTCTTTTTGGATTAGCGCAGAGACGCCCCTTGCGTCAACTAGTATCTTAAAATCAAAAGATCCTGCCGAGGTGACAGCTGTGTTGCCCCTGACTTCCTTAAGTGATGTCTTGACTTTGATCTCGGCGCCATTTTTCTGCGCCTGGTATGCAACCTGCTTGTCGAGCTCTCGTCTGTTGATTACCAGAACATTTTGCTTTTTTGCATCAATTGTGATCTTTTCCCCACTTGGTGAGCTTAGTGTGGCAGCCTGGATCTGGCTGTCGAGTGTCTTCTGTGAGGGAACCACACCTAGATCTTCCAAGGCTGACATGGAGACTAGGCCGCCGCAGTGCTCAGGCGTGCCAACCTCAAAATCCTCTTCTATTACGAGTACGCTGAACCCACCCTTTGCTGCCTCTCTTGCGCAAAACAATCCTGCAACACTTCCGCCAGCAACTATGACGTCATAAGACATTTTGTTACTCTTGATTGCAGATTAATTTAATTGGTTGCTCAAAAGTTTTTCAATGGTCGTATGCTCACCATACGTGATGGGTGCAATAAAACAGGTGATTGTAGTGAGGTCAGACCTTGGAATGGGAAAGGGCAAGATTGCGGCCCAAGTGGGGCATGCATGTGTCCTTGGAGCCGAAGCTGTAAGAAAGTCGCACCCTGACTGGTTTGAGAAATGGTGGGGCGGTCAAGAAAAAATAGTACTCAAGGTAAACAGCGAAAAAGAACTACAAGAGGTAAAAAAGGCCGCAATCGAGCTTGGGCTCCCATGGGCCGAAGTAACCGATGCAGGACACACACAGATCGCGCCAGGTACATTTACCTGCATCTCCATAGGCCCGGCACCAGAGGATCTAGTCGACAAGATAACAAGTGAGCTTAAACTTCTCTAGAGGTACAGTCGTATCCTCAATAAATATAACAAGGTAACTCAAAATCGCAAATGTGAAGACAAGGACAAAGGGAATAATCGTTGCAGGGTTTTTTGCAGTCATACTCGTTACATCTACTCTGACTTTGGCGCTAAACAGCATGCCGCCACCATTGACTGAGCAGCTTACCATTACTGGCACACCTGCAGACAACTTCCCCGATGATCAGAGGCCTAGGTTCTGTGGAACAGGAGAAGCAAAATCAAACGCATACGTGTCTGAATTCAAAATACCTACAGCATGCACGCAGCCTTTGGCAATTACAGTAGATCCGCAAGGAATAGTTTGGTTTGCGCAGACAAACACGGGAAAAATTGCAAAGTTTGATCCAACAAACGAGTATTTCACAGAGTACCCAAACCCGCTGTGGCCTAAGATGGGACGCTCTATGGTGTGGGGCATGGATTATTCTTATGATGGAAGCATCTGGTATACCGATGATGCACACGACTCAATCTGGAGGTTTTCCACTGCAGACGGCTCTTACCAGAGAATCAATTATCCGGCAAACGGCGAATCACTGCCTCAGCATCTTGTGATAAAAGGCAGTCAGATAATACTAAACGATTTCTATGGAGGAAAGATCAGCTTCTTTGACACAAAGCAGACTGGTGACAAGTCATACCAAAACATCCCGACACCGATACCAGGCTCCTTTGTTTCAGGCTTTGATGTGGACTCGCAGGGCAATGTGTGGTACACTAACTGGATCCTAAGGCAGGGCGGTGCGCTAGTCAAGTTCAACTACAACGAGTACGCAGCGTTTGCGGCTTCAAACCCGCCTGACAACTCAACCACACTGGAATTCTCGGAGGCATTCAACCTACCACCATCGCTTGAAACGCCAATAGGTCTCTCAGTGGATCACAACGACAACATATGGATTGCCGACACCTCAAGCAACTCGTTTTTCAAATTCACTCCATCCGACTCTAAATTCACAAAGTACCTCACCTCCGATCCAAGGCCATCTGCATACGGCAACGCAACAGGCGTAATCAAGTCCCCCGTCTCTGGACCCTACTGGACTCAGGTAGACACTGGCAGACTTGTCTTCAATGAGCAGATAGCAAACGCAATCGCAGTCTTTTACATTGATAATGAAAGGCTAGTCGAATACCAAGTGCCGTCGCAGAATCCAAACTGGGCAGATTGCGCCGGCAAGGCCGAATGCGGAATAGCGCAGGTCTTTGGCTTCAAGGCGACAGGAGATCAAGTCTGGTTTACAGAATGGGTCGAAAACAACATCGGAGTAGTGGACTTGGCAAGAGAGCTCCCATTCGAGTTTGAAGTTGATCAAAGAGAGGTTGCAGTGCAGAGAGGACAGGCAACAACAGTACAGTTGCAGCTCACACCAAATCTAAACGCAGATGTCAACCTTTCTGCAAAAACAACTTCCGAGTTTGATGACATCACAGTGGAGCTGTCTGCCGCAACTTTGACATTGAGCAGCCCACAGACTGCCCAAGCCTCAATTATGATAAGCGATTCAGCGCTTCCTGGAACATACAAGGTCCTGCTTTCGGCAAGAACAAACGACGTAACGATTTCTAATTTCATAACCGTGAACATAACTCCGTGATCCCAAAAATCGACTCTGAGATTGGCATCCTAGTTTACACCACAAAGTTCTCAGGCTGTGGCGGAAAGATACGACAGCGCAGAGAAGACTTTGCAGTCTCAGAGATCCTCTCAGACAAGCTTCTTGAATCGCTCTCACAGCAGGACGGCTTTGCAGTCTACAAGCTGAAAAAATCTGGAATCGACACAAACCACGCCCTGCAGATAATTCTTAAAAAATTCGGAGTGCGGCTAAAAGCGCTGGGCCTCAAAGATGCATACGCCGAAACAGAACAGTATGTCTGCTCAATGGCAAAATCAAAATCACTGCCAAGCTATTTTGATGAAAAAATGACATTGCAGAGGATTGGCTTTGCAAAAAAACCGCTTTCTGCAAAAGACATGCAAGGAAACAAATTCACCATCAGAATAAGCGCTGCAACCGCAGATATTTCAAAATTTTCGGAAACAGACAAGGTTCTAAATTTTTATGGATACCAGAGGTTTGGCTCAAAGAGACCTGTTACCCATCTGGTCGGCAAGGCCCTCATACAAAAAAGATTTGATGAGGCAGTGAGGTTGATCCTTTCGCACACATCAGAGCATGACTCGCAAGAAAACACCAGCCTAAGAAAACAAATGACTGACCACTCAAAGTTTGCAGAACTGGCAGACACAATACCAAAGCAGATGGACCTTGAGAGAACACTCCTCAAAGAAATGGCACACCACCAAGATCCAAAAAAAGCAATTTACAAGCTGCCACTCTCAATTAGGAGACTCTTTGTTGATGCGTACCAGTCATATCTTTTCAATCTGACTCTGAGCCGCGCATTTGAGTTTGGTGAGGACCTTTTTTCTGCAAAACAAGGCGACGTATGTTACGACAAAAACTCTGAGCTTGGAAAGTACGAAATGAGGGACGACCAGCAGCTTGCGATCCCGCTTGTAGGATATTCGTATTTCAAAAAGACGAGGTTTGACTTTCATATCTCAAAGATACTCCAAGATGAGCAGATCTCGCCTGCAGAGTTTTACCTCAAAGAAATGCAGGAGGCAAGCAGCGAGGGTGGGTTTAGGACGGCAAGACTTGTCTGTAGGGATTTTGAAGCAAAGGGGGACACGGTAAGCTTTGTCCTGCAACGCGGCTCTTTTGCCACGATTTTGATGCGTGAGATCATCAAGCCTTCAGACCCGCTCGAGGCAGGCTTTTAAAGAAATTCACTCATGCGTTAACAAATTGAGATAAAAAATTAATATCTATATTCGAGGGGACAATCAGCTATGACTCACGAGCAGACCCTGAGGGGCAAAAATGCCCAAGTCTCAATTATCATACCAACGTACAACGAGTCCGAAAACATAGTACAGATGTTACAGTCAATAGAGCAGAACCTTCCAAAGAACACAACCACTCAGACCATCATAATAGATGACAACTCCCCTGACGGAACAGCAAGACTCGTAGAGGACTATCTTCGTGATATGAAAAAGCTTGCAAATCACACAATCGACATCATTCAAAGAAAAACAAAAGAGGGCCTAAGCTCGGCAATTCTCAAAGGCATTCAGTACGCCACAGGTAACACCATAATAGTAATGGACAGCGACCTGTCTCATCCGGCAAGTCTTTTGCCAAAAATGCTTGAAGCACTCAAGCAGCCAAAATACGACATAGTAATTGCGTCAAGGTACGTCAAGGGCGGTTCCATCACCGGCTGGACGCTCAAAAGAAAGCTGATGAGCAAAGTCGCTACACTTATTGCAAAGCGCGGCCTCGGCGTTGGAGCAAAAGACCCAATGTCGGGATTTTTCGCATTCAAAAGACACGTCATTCAGGGTTTGCAGTTTGACGCAATAGGATACAAGATGCTACTTGAAATTCTAGTAAAGACAAAAAACAAAAACATTCTGGAGATTCCATACACATTTACAAACAGAAAGTTTGGCGCAAGCAAGCTTGAATCAAAAACAGTATTTGATTATCTCAAGGCAGTCTGGAGGCTGTACAGGTACGGCAAGGCAGCAGCAAAAGAAGAAAAAAGGACATCTGTCAGCTTTTTCTCAAAAGCGGGAAGATTCTACACAGTTGGTGCAATAGGTCTTGCAGTGAATTACATCGTATCTTCACTGTTCTCGGGCATAGTCTCCAACTTGTGGTATTTGCACGCTACAATTATCGGAATAGCAGTGTCCATGACGAGCAACTTTGCGCTCAACAAAGTATGGACCTTTGAGGACCGTAACTTTACAACAAGGCACACACTGATCCAGTACGGTAAATTCATCGGATTCAGCTCACTTGGGGCTGTGGCGCAGCTTGGAATTGTGTACTTGCTTGTAGACAACTACAAAATGCAGTATCCGGTTGCTCTTGTCTTGGCAGTAGCATGCGCTGCGTTTAGCAACTTTATTCTAAACAAAAAGTGGACATTCAAAGAAAAGATCTGGAGCTAAAAAATTAGAGGATTCGTGTCCCAGTGCCTCTTGCGGTACTGAGCACGATCTTTTCGAGAAAGATTGTTTTCTCCATCTTGGGGTATTCTGAGAACTTGATGCTTCTTGTTCCACGCCCGACACAAAGTGTAGTATCTGGAGGTATTGTACTCATTACGCGTTTTTGTTCCTCTCTGTATGGATCCCCTGCCCACTTTGGAGGAGTAAACTCTGCGTGCCGAACAAGGATTCCTTTGTGTGTGATTATCATCTCTAATCCTTGAATCATATTTGTCGACACGATGTGATATTGTCTGTTTAGCTTAGCAGCTAATTTTTCAGCTTGTCTGCAAATCGGTGGTTCAAAAAACTCAAATATCTACCAGCTTTACGGCTAGCTATGGCGGATCCAATGTTTGTAATACCACTCGTATTTTTGGTACTGGGTGCAGGACTTGGTGGATACGTCGTGTATCACAAACAGACAGTCATGGTGCCGCTGGAAATGCAGGAAAAGGCCGAAATAGAGGCAATGAACTGCGAGGAAGTCAAGATAAAGCACGAGCTTGGGCAGTACTGGTCGTTTACCAACTGGAAGATAGCAAATGAAAAAGTCAAATCTTGCGCCAAGTGAATTTTGATCGTCTGAGAATACAAAATAGAGTTATATGGCTAAGGGAAGCGCTTTGAGTAGTTTGGTAGCAAAAGAACTCCTTGAGGTCTCAAAGCCAAGAATCGTGGTTTTGCTTGTAATTACCGCAGTCACATCGATGTATGCCGCATCAAAGCTGATAGGCCCAGAACTTGACCCGATGGGGCTGCTCCACATCATAATTGCAGGAGCTCTTGCCTCCGCAGGCTCTAGTGCGCTAAACCACTACTACGACAAGGACATCGATCCGCTAATGAAGAGGACAAGCACCCGCCCAATTCCGTCTGGGCGCATCAAGCCAGCATCCGTGCTCGTGTACGGCCTTGCGGTCTCTGCGGCATCAGTAGTCTATGCTGCGTTTACGCTGAACTTCATCTCTACATTTTTCATCGCACTTGGGATCTTTTTTTACGTAATAGTGTACACTGTATGGCTTAAGAGAAAGAACTCTTCTAACATTGTGATTGGCGGCTTTGCAGGTAGCGCGGCATCAATGGCCGGATGGACTGCGGCAACCGGCTTTGTTCCGCCGCTCGGAATAGATCTGCTCGGCTTCCTTGTGGGCTTTTTGGTGTTTGTTTGGACGCCGTCGCACTTTTGGTGCCTTGCAATGAAGATACGCGACGACTACGAAGAAGCTCACGTACCTATGTTGCCG
>JBFLWI010000025.1:0-17803 GCA_040757675.1 Thermoproteota archaeon
GTTTTTTTGTTCTAACTGGTAGTTCCTCTGGAATTCCACTTATTTGAACCTCAAAAACAGAATGTAAAGCAGAAAACTGGTCTCTTACTATCACCCAGATCGACGGCAGGTTAAACACTAGCTCAGGTATCGGATTTGTGTCGCTGCCAATAGTTTGCGAAAACTTGCCGTCTTTTACGTGCAGATGGAAGCTTTCTTGCCACACGAACTGGAATTTTTTTGCGACTATCTCTTCAGTAGAAGGTTTTGTCTCACAGATCGAAATCTGCACTTCATAGACGCCGGATTGCTTAAATGGTGCTGTGCCTGAAATCTCTAATTTTTTTGTCTCGTTAGGCAATAAACAGGTTGTAATATGCAAGTATTTTTGTATTTTCTATCTTTCATTCGGTTTTATCGCTACTAAATGATCAGGAATAGTATTTATTCAAAAGAAAACCCAAATTTTGTAAATGAAGGCACCTGAAAAGAACCTTCCAAAACCAGTCGACGAGAAAGAGACTTCACTGGTCAAGGCAGACTATCAAAAAAACAAGCTAATAAAGAAAGGCATCCACCTCATGGCAGACGAACGCCTCGAGGACGCAGTAAGAGTTTTTGAACAGGTGTTAAGATTAGATCCTCAAAACGTAGATGCACTCTTGAAACTTGGCTACTCCAAGTTTCACTTAGACGATTATGCAGGTGCGTTACAGGCCTATGATCGTGTACTCGACATAGACGTTGCAAATTCTGAAGCGTGGAATCTAAAATCTCTTGTCCACTACCAACAAAAAAATTATGCAAAGGCGCTAGATTGTGTTGAAAAATCAATCGAATCAGACCCCACCTTTGGCATGGCTTGGTATAACAAAGCCTGTTACCTGTCTTTACTAAACGAGGTTCCGCAAGCACTTGAAGCATTAAAGCGTTCAATCGAAATCGATGTAAAAAACGCAAAACGTGCAGTCAAGGACAAGGACTTTATGAATGTGAGAATCGAAGAAGGATTCCGCCGAATAGTAGAGGTTGTGGTTCTGGAATCAGTCAGACAGGGATACCACACAGTCGGCGCAATAGTTTGGACCACATTTATCAGCAAGGCCGAAGTCGAAGACGCTCTCAAAAAATTAATTGCGAAAGGACTTATCGTAAGAAACGAAAAAAGACAGGGACTCAACAAAATCGATACTTATGACATAGAGCCAGAACTTGCTAGCAAAGTTGGTGTGGAAAAACGCAGCCTCATTGGACCTACCAAAAAACTTCCAAGCTCAATTAAGAGTCTCAAAGAAATCAGTGATGCCATACAGACCACAAAGCTTGCAATAGAGCAAGAAGATGTAGAAAAAATCATCTCAAGTTTCGACACATTCATTGATGCAGACAAGCTTGGCAGCATGATGATTGAACAATTTCTGGAAGACCACAGAGAGATAAGGCTGTACAAGGTAAGGCTGGAAGACAAAGGAATCGACTATCTCAAAGAAAACAAAGCGAAGATTCTAGATCTTTTTGACAACCTAGAAATTACAGTGACAAAGAAACTCAGAGGGAAATAACTCTATTCTGCTGAAAGATCCCAGTAGTTTGCGTTTTCTTGTTTCACTGTTGGCTTGTTCAATCCTTTCCATTCCTTAAAGGAGCGGACATAAAGTTTGACATTTGGGTAATCGGCAGATTTTAGCGCATAGTAAGCAAGTCCTGAAAGTGTTCCAACGCTACCACAGTACGTGATTATTTCCGAGTCCTCGTTGACACCACGGTTTTTCAGCAGCCTTTTCAGATCATCTTTTGGCCTCAGAATCTTGTCTTCTGATGCAAGTGTCCTGTATGGTATGTTGATTGCGCCAGGTATGTGCTGCTCCAAATAATTGAGTCGCTCTCGATTATCAATCAAAGTTACGCTTTTTGAATCCTTTATCTTTTCAAGGTAGTCCACAGTTGCCAGAATCTCAGGCTTGAGGTGTACAGAATGTGTTTTTGAGCTTACCGTTGTTTCTTTGGTGTCAGTTTCAAGACCAAGTGATTTCCACTGACTATACGTGGTATCAAGTAATGACACATCAGCGTGGCCAAGATACTGCAAGGTCCAAGCGACCCTCGATGCAAGTGCTCCAAATGTGTCATCATATACTACTACTGGCGTTTCGTCATCGATTCCAAGTGATTGGGTAATTTTTAGCACCTTTTCTGGGCTGTCGTCTGCCAATAATTCTGCAAGTGGAAGATTGACTGACTTTGGGATGTGGTCTTTTTTGTAGTCTTCCTGCCGTCGCACGTCGATTACGCGTACGCTATTGTCCCTCAACTCTGACCTGAGTGTGTCTGGATCTACTGTTATTCTGATTGTTTTTTCTTTGCTCAAGCAGCACATTCACCCTTGCCAGTCCTTGTGTGATAATGAGAGTCGCTTCCGTAATCCGCATAGAAATCCTTGTCATCTGTAATAGACGGCGCCACAGTGAATGGCAAGAGAATTTTTTTAATATCATCAATAGATTTGATTTGAGAATCACTATGTCCTGTCACTATTTTGTGAATCCAAGACTTTAGTGTATCACCTTGCTTTTTGTCTGCTTTGAATGTCTCAATCAGCTTCAAGATCGCAGGCATCACCCTCTTTGCTGGGATTCTAAGTACGTTTACACCAAGCATTGTCTCACCATCAGCCCTTCCTCCAAGCGACATTTGATAAATTGGATACATGTCTTTGCCGTTTCTTCCTCCGCCACCGTAAAATCCAACTGTGGCAATCTCGTGTTGGCCACATGAGTTTGGACATCCGCTTATTTTGATTGTAGAATCTCTTAGATCGTCGTCTTCGTCAAGTTTTAGTTCAATGAATTTTCTTTGAATCTCCTTTGCCAGCCTGTGTGAGTTCGTAAGAGCCAAGTTGCACGATGTTGTTCCAGAGCATCCAATTGGATGCGCCATCGTAAGTGAGCCAGGGTTTGCAAGACCCACTTCAAGCAATTTTGAATAAAGCTTTGGAAGATCGGACTCACGCACCCAACGTATCACCACGTCTTGTGCAAATCCAGTCCTCGCATAGCCTTCTTCTGAGAAATCCCTGCATATGTCTGCCAACGCCCTAAGTTGGCTTGCAGTGATGTCTCCTGCCTCAAGCGTGAGCGACACGGAATAGTAGCCTTCCTGTTTTTGCTTGAATGTGTTATTTTTTCTCCATCTAGAAAATCCATCCGGTATAGATTTTGTATCAAATCCGGTAACTCTAAGCGGAGCAGTGGGTTTTTGCGGGGCATCCACATCAAGTGTGATGACAACTGATTGCGTTGCTCTTACTATTGCACGTTCCTTTAAGACGAGATTTTGAAATGGTTCCCACCCCATCTGATCAACTAAATACCTCATTCTGTTGCGCGCCATGTTCTTTCTGTCTCCTAGTCGGTCAAAGATTCGAAGTACTGCAATGGACGTATACAAAAGATCCTCTTCTGGTGTGAAGTCTTCTAGTTGGTGGCCTACAAAAGATTTGTTTCCAAGTCCACCTCCCAAAAATACTTTAAAACCACGCTGTAGATTTCCGTTTATTGTTCGTGTTTGTGGAATTAATCCCACATCTGTCATTCTGACCATTCCGTGTTTTTCACAACAAGTAAAGTTGAACTTGAATTTTCGCGGCAGCGCTTGATTCATCGGGTTTCTTAGCAGAAATTTGGCCGTTGCAACTGCATACGGTGTTGCATCAAATTCTTCTTCTTGACATACTCCAGACAGTGGACTGCACATTACGTTTCTTACGGTGTTTCCGCATGCTTCCCTTGATGTAAGGCCGACTTCGGCCAGTCCGCGGATTATTTCAGAAACATCTTCGAGTACCACCCAATGAAGTTGTATGTTCTGTCTGGTTGACACATGTGCGCTTCCAATTGAGAAGGCCTCGCTCAGCTGTGCAATTTTTTCAAGCTGATGTGGATAAATCTCCCCTGCTGGAATCTTGATTCTGACCATCGCATAATCATCAGTCATCCTAGTTCCATACGCACCGTGTTGCAGTCTGAATCTTCTAAACGAATCGGCGTCGATTTTGCCTTGTCTGAACAGTTTGACGGTTTTTGCGAAATTTTCTGCCTCCTCGAGGCGTGCCCAATTTACTTTAGGCATCCTACTCTCCTTTGGAGGCTTTGTTATAACGCTCAAATTCAAATAACTTCTCTTAAATTCGGATATAAATTTTTGAAAAAAGGTATTTTCGTTGAGATATCAAAAACAAGTGCAGTAATTTTCCGCTTCATTTTTGCACATTAGTGTTACCTAACCCTAGCCAATTTGATTGACAGGTCGGTGTGCAAAGCAGTCATTTTTGACGATAAACTATTAATGTGTTCTACCAAAGCCTAGATGTATGCAGAGTGCCTCAGTAAAAGAAAAGACGAAAATTTTTGCAGATGTTGGAGAAGCTCAGATAACACGTGCAATAGCTGATGAGTTTTTCTCTGTATTCAATGAACGCATTACATCAGATGTCATAATTATTGGCGCTGGCCCAGCTGGACTAACAGCTGGAAGGGAGCTCTCACTTATGGGTTACAAGACTTTGATTATCGAGCAGAATAACTATCTTGGTGGCGGTTACTGGCTGGGCGGTTACATGATGAATCCTGTTACGGTTAGAGCGCCTGCGCAAAAAATATGGGATGAGCTTGGTGTTCCATACAAGAAAGTTTCAGAAGGCCTGTACATCACTGCAGGCCCCCATGCGGTATCAAAGCTCATTGCAGCGGCATGCGACGCCGGCGTTAAATTTCTTAATCTTACCAAGTTTGATGACTTGGTTCTAAAGTACGGACGAGTTTCCGGTCTTGTCATCAACTGGATGCCGGTTGCAGCATTACCAAGAAACATTACTTGTGTAGATCCTGTCGCATTAGAGTCCAAGATGGTAATAGACGCATCTGGACACGATTCAGTCGCTGTAAAAAGACTAGTAGACAGAAAGCTGGTAGACTGGAAAGGAATGAATCCCATGTGGGTTGAAGACAGTGAAGACAAGGTAGTAGAATACACTGGTGAAATCTATCCAGGATTAGTTATTGCTGGCATGTCCGTGACTGAGACTCACGGTTTGCCAAGAATGGGTCCCACCTTTGGCGCCATGTTGTTTTCAGGTAAAAGGGCAGCAGAAGTGACTGCCGCAAAGCTCAAAGAACTAAATCGAAGTTAATTCTTTGTGAAGATCTCCAAGATATTTCTCTATGACGAGCCATCAGTTCCAGAGATAAACCTAGACGGGCTAGCACAATTCTTAGAAAGAACTTTTAAGATTAAAGTCGAAAAAAGAAAAAACATCTTTTTTGAGGCTCATTTGACAGTTGCGCGTGAGCTTGCATCAATTCGAGTCTTTGATTTTTACAAACCATTTGAAACACATGCTCCAACTGAAGAAGAAATAAAATTTGAAATGGAGTCATTTACGAATACAGCAAAGAATCAAAACATAATTCTGTATGATGGTTTTGAATTTCAGCGAATCACCAATTCCTTGATACCAAAAGATGAGATAAGCTCAGAAAACTTTCACATTGTATTTACAAACAAACTCACCTGTACTTTCGATTTGACAGATTACAGATACCATGGGAGGGCCCTCATTGGATCAAACCCTTCCGTGATTTCCACCACCGGCATAATCGAGGCACCCGCAAAGCCACGTCAATACTACCTTGATTTAATGGCAAACTATGGTCAGGGTTTGAACATAGAATCAATTAAGAAGAAATATCAGGGCGCCTACTTGGAGTACCATGATCACCGTCTTGGGAGAGTTGTCGAAGGTTATTGCCTCCAAGCATTGTTTTATTATTTGAGTGGCGAGCCATTTTGCGAGCAGCTAGACTGCAGATTGTACAATGCGCACTGGCAACACGATCTTCTTTACTCACAAATTGAATATGGAAAACTCTGTCAAAGACATAAGAACATTCTTGACAAGTGGTTAACTTAAATTGTTGAGTAAGTTTAGCCTCAAATATGATGGCTGATGCTGCTGGTTCCACAGTAGTAATCGAAAAAGAGTTTCCAAAATCCGAGAAAAAAAAGACTCGGTACGATGTCATAATTATTGGCGCTGGCCCAGCCGGATACACTGCTGGAATTTACTGTTCTCGTGCAAGGCACGACACTTTGATCTTATCTGGAATACTACCTGGCGGCCAACTTGTCAATACGACCGAGGTTGAAAACTACCCAGGCTTTGAGAACGGTATAATGGGACCTGATCTCATGATAACTATGCGAAAACAGACAGAGAGGATGGGGGCCACAATAATTGACGACGAGGTAGTTGACGTAGACTTTAGACATAAACCGTTCAAGATTCTTACGGCATCAGAAGAATACGAGTGCAGGGCAGTCATTGTCGCTACTGGTGCGTCTCCAAGAAAACTCGGTTTGCAAGGAGAGACCACATTTGGAGGCAAGGGTGTATCGTACTGTGCTACTTGCGATGGTCCTTTCTTTAGAAACCAAGAGCTAATCGTAGTTGGTGGAGGAGACTCGGCAATAGAAGAAGCAACGTTTCTTACCAAATTTGCAAGCAAAGTTCACCTAGTTCATAGGCGTGACACTCTCAGAGCAAGCAAAGTGATGCAAGAACGAGCATTTTCAAATCCAAAGATTGAGTTCCACTGGAATAGTGAAGTAGTCGACATCATCGGGGATCAAAAGGTGCAAAAAGCAGTATTGCGCGACATAATTAGTGGCGAAAAATCAACACTGGACGTAGGCGGAATATTTGTTGCCATAGGACACACCCCAAATACAAAGATCTTTGAAAAACAGCTTGAGCTTGATCCGCAAGGCTATATCGTCTTAAAGGGACATACCAAGACGAGTGTAGAAGGCGTCTTTGCAGCAGGCGATGTCCACGACCACCGATACAGGCAGGCAATTACTGCGGCTGGCTACGGCTGTATGGCAGCAATAGACGTGGACAGATACCTAACGGAAAACAAAGCATAAGTAGTCTGTTCGATTCAGACAGACACCCACAGAAAGAATTGTTTATTCAAATTCAATTGTGATGGAGACATTTTGACTTCAAGTGGTAACTATGTTGTTTGGTAAGACTAGCTTTAAGCTAAGTGGTACGTTTGGAATAATAATATTACTTTTGGGTGTAACTATTCTGTTTGGAACGTATCAGATGTCCAAGATCAGCAACGAAATAATAAAGATTTCAGAAGAATACAAGCCGCTTCAAAACATCTTAGGCGAGATGAAGTTCCAACACGCAAACCAAGTAAGCAGTTTTGAGAAGTTGCAGTTAGCACCATTGCTTGACAAAACAGAGCTCGACGCAGCCAAAGAAGAATTCTGGTCAAGCAATGTTATCATAAAATCAAACATACTGCAAGCAAAGAAGTTGACACAGACTGGCTACAACATTGCTTCAACAGATCAGGACGGCAACAATTTTAAACTAATCCATCAGATGTTTTCAAACATAGAGCAAAGTCAAACTGAACTTGAAGAATCAGTCAGAGAATATCTTGGGACTACGCCAGAAAGTGAGTTTTTGTTAAGGCAGATAACAACTAAACAAGAAGAGATTCAAACAAAAATTGAATCAACCAGCCTTGAAATCGAAAGATTCAACGAACAGTCGATCAATGCAATCGAAGAGCATGAGCAGGGTTGGCTGAGCATCCAAATAGGCATCATAATAGTCATAGGAATAATCTCAGTTGTGCTCAGACATTTCTTCACTCAGATAAATAACGACCTCAAAAAAGAGATTGAAGAAAAAACTCAGGAGCTGCGCGATGCAAACAAAAAACTTCAAGAGTTAGATAAAATGAAAACCGAATTCATCAGCATTGCCTCCCATGAGCTAAAGAGCCCAATCCAGCCAATCTTTGGCTTTGCTGAGCTTGCGCAGTCAGGTGACATAGATCAAAAAGAAGCGTGGAACGGAGTCACCACCTTGGCAAAAAAATTGCAGGATTTGGCAACAAACATACTGGATGTGACACGAATAGAAAACAACCGCCTCACATTGTATCCGCAAAAAACCTCCCTAAATTCACTAATTCGAGACAACGTGGCCATGTTAAAGGCAGGAATCACAAAGGATGTTCGGATCATCGAAGAGCTCGACGAAGACGTAGAAATCGAGTTGGACAGAACTAGAATAGAGCAGGTCTTACGGAACCTAATAGGTAATTCAATCAAATTTACAGAAAAAGGCACCATCAAAATAAAATCTGTCTTGGATAAAAAATCAGGCGAGGTAATTGTATCTGTAAGTGATACAGGTCTTGGCATACCAGAGGACATACTCCCAAAGATCTTTGGCAAATTTGTCACAAAGGGACACGAGCGAGAAAATCTGAGCGGGAACGGCCTTGGCTTGTTTTTGTGCAATGGTATAATCAACGCGCATGGTGGAAAAATAACAGCTAGAAACAACAAGGATGGAGGAGCGACTTTTGAATTCTCGTTACCATTACTGCCAAAAAAACCAGTTGAGACATTTACAAACTAACGTGTTTGTGTGCATCAAACAAACTCATCTTAAATTATCAATGAAAAAATCAAGCAGTTGATAGACCATGAAGATACTTGTAGCAGAAGATAACGTGTTTACGGCAACACAATACACAAAGGCCTTGGAAAAAAACGGCCACCAAGTCATAGTTGCAAGAGATGGTCAAGAATGCCTCGAAGTCTATGCCGACGAGCTTTCCAAGTCAGAATTTGATACACTCGACAAAAATCCATTCGACGTAGTACTTCTTGATAACAACATGCCTAAAAAAAGTGGTGTCGAAGTTGCAAAAGAGATCTTGGACAAAAGACCAAACCAGCGAATAATTTTCGCTTCCGCTTATGACATAAACTCGCTTTTAAAAGCACCTGGAACCATGGCAGAGTCTGTAGAAGTGCTTCAAAAACCGTTTTCGCTAAATGCCATGATTAACAGAATACAAGCTTAGCTTTCTGTCAAATTACATGTACACTATTTTCGATAGATGTTTTGCCTCTTTTAGCGCCGCATCAAATTCGTCTTCTGTGAAGACTTTTTGTTGCGCATAAAGGCTCTTGAACTTTCTTCCATCGTCTGCAAAAATTCCCACGATTACGCCTTGGTCTATCGGATAGTTTTTCATTGCGGCATACACTGCGGCAGACGAGGGGCTTACTAGCATCTTTTCTTTTGCAAAGATTTCCCTTACTGCAGCAAACGCCTGCTCGTTTGTGATCGTAATCCAGTCGTCCACCACGGTCTCTCGTCTTAGAAACAGGTCCGGTTTTGCTGATTCTTCAAAGTTTCTGAGACCTTGAATGAGGTGGTTTTGCTGGGGTTGCACAGCTATTGTCTTGATTTTTGGATTCTGTTCTTTGAGATAAGTAGAAATTCCAGTAATTGTGCCACCGGTGCCAACTCCTGTGAAAAAGTGCGTTATTTTGCCTTCAGTCTGTTTCCAGATTTCCGGTCCTGTCCCTTGGTAGTGCCCCAGGAAGTTGGCTTCATTTGAGTACTGGTTTGGTGAGAAGTACTTGTCTGGTCGTGCTGATGCAATCGAAGTAGCTAGCGCAATACTCTGATCTGTTCCTGCACCTACTTTCGGACACAGATCATCGCTTGTCTCATAGAGTTTTGCCCCAAGAGACGAGATTATCTTCTTTGTCTCCTCGCTTGCCTTTTCTGGTATGACTATTTCTACCTGATATCCAAGAAGATTTGCAATGCCGGTGAGAGCAATGCCAGTGTTCCCAGATGTTGGCTCTATGATTATTGTTTGTCCTCTCTTTATTCTCCCTTTTTCCTCTGCGTCCTTTATCATCCAATATGCAGCTCTGTCCTTTACGGAGCCAAATGGGTTGTGCCCCTCAAGCTTTGCAAAATATGTCTTTTGGTTGTTTGATAACGAATCTAGCTTTACGAGTGGGGTATTACCAATTCTCTTTAGAGCTTCCGTATCTGTAAGCACTTTGGTGGCCACTTACTTCACCTTTTTAATTGAGAACTCCAGTTCATTTTCTCTTTTTTGCAATGACAAAAGCTCATGACCATTTCGTTTGACCCAGCGTGATATGTCTTCTTCTGCATTTGGATCGTCCGCAAGCACTGTCAGGATTTCTCCTACTTGCATTCTCTCTACTTCAATTTTTGTCCTAAACACTGGTTCAGGGCAAAACAGCCCACGAGCGTCTAATTTCTTAGTGGTTGTGCTCATCGATATTTTGATTTGATGGTGTGCATATTAAAATCTATTTAGGATTAGTACCAGCTAAATTCAACTCTTCTTGAAAATACTTCAGTGTTTCATCGTCGAATAAACAAAATTCTATGGTGTTAAGTGAAGTACGTTCGTCTTGCAAAAATCGTTTTGATTGACTAATCAGTATTTTGGCACATTTGTCTTTTGGAAAACCGAAAATCCCCGAGCTTATCGCCGGAATAGAAATTGTTGCAAAGCCGTGCTGCGTTGCTAGTCTTAGCACGTTTATTATAGATTGTTTTAGCTTGTCATCTTCGTTTCCTTCACCCATTCTTGGACCAACTGTGTGGATCACTGCTTTACAAGATAATTTACCTGCAGTTGTCAACACAGCTGATCCTACGGGCACATAACCAATCTTGTTGCTTTCTTGTTGGATTATTTCTCCACCTTTTCTAACTATTGCTGCGGCCACTCCACCTCCATGTTGCAGATATGAATTTGCGGCATTTACTATTGCGTCGACGTTTCGCTCCGTGATGTCTGCCTTGAGTACTTTGAGAAATTTTCCATTTATTTTTAGATCAGTCAAAGTGCCATTCTAAGCATGCTTGCTAAGTTTCTGTCCCGGAGTCGTGTCGGATCCTGATCTAGTAAATTGATTTTTGTCGAGATTCTCCGCATCAGATAGACTGCTAGCTTATACAAAATTGACCACAAGTAGCTGTTCTGATTGAGTTCATACATTTTCAAAAGCAGTGAAAGCATCCATTGGGAGTTTGGATAGTGTTCACGGATGTATTCTGCAAGATAATCCCTTGAGTTATTGATTTTGTATTTTATGTGCTCAAGTGTTTCTGATTCTTTTGCATACCCTGTTTGCCTTATCGTGATTTTACCGTGCTTCATTGCAAAAAGCACATCGTCCAGATTGGCTTCTGATTCTATTACGTTAATGCACCTGCCCAAGGTAGACAATACGTGCGAGTCGCTTCCGGCCACACCCACTTTGCCGTGCTCAAGTGAGAATTCAGCGGCCCTGGCATTTGAGATAACATCAACGTTGTTACTGTTAAAGACCTCAACTAGATCACAAAGCTTTGCTCTCTCGCGTAATGCATCAAGTAAACTGAAGGGGTGCGGTGCGCAAGATATTGCATCTTGGCGCTTAATTTCGTCAACCACCTCTTCCAGAGATAGTCCCGTCTTGATCTCTTTTGATATTCCATATGCGATAACATGAGCCCCAGTATCTGTGGTAATTTCTTCTGCGGGGAAAATTTGTATGTTGCAGTATTTAGCATGATCATTTTTGTATTGTAGCATCTGTTGGTAACCATTTAGTGTGTTGTGATTAGTTACGTAAAGCGCATGCAGACCAAGTGTTCTTGCTCTTTCTAGTTGTTCTTGTATGGTTATGTTGCAGTCGTACGGTGGCTCCTCTGCACCTACGTGAAAGTTTGAAAAAATGTTGTGACAGTGTAGTTCCGTGTTGATATAATCCAAACCAATTGCAATCTTTTATGCAATAATTATAACCTTTGTTGTCATCGGAACAGATCTGTTTCCTTTCTACGAATCAGTGAACCTACACTCCCGTTGGAAGGTTCAAACTCAAGACCTCGAATTACTGCAAAGGGACAGTCCTTTGTCTTTTTCATGACGAGCTCTGCTGCTCCACAAATTTCATCCGCTTGTGCGATAGCGGTAACTCGAAGTGTGCGGCCAAAAGAGTCTTTTCTTCCTTCATAATTGTCTATTGCATTGATTCCTGCAATTCCTACTGCGCAGTTTGTTTGTCCCTCTCTGAACGGCCTGCCAAATGTGTCTGAGATGAGAACTGCAACTTTTTTTTTGGCTTTATCTTGAACCGTTTGCATAAATTCGTATGCTGACTTGTCAGGGTTTTCTGGAAGCAGAGATACAAATCCATGTGGCATGTTGCTCTCATCCACTCCTGCGTTTGCGCAGACAAAACCATGTTTTGTTTGTGTGATCAGGATGCCATTTTCCATCCTGACTATTCTTTGAGACTCTGAAAGTATCACCTCCACAAGCTTTGGATCTTTTTTATACTCAGAACCAATCCCTACGGCAAGCAAAGATGGAATGACACCAGCAAGTTCGACTATTCTGCCTTCCTGCTTTGAGATTACTTTTTGGGAGATTACGATTATATCGCCATCTTGAAGATCTTTGAAGTTGGACAAAAAGAGTTTGACCAGATCATCTCCTTTTTGTATTTCTTTTTTGACTATGACTGGGAATATCTGTATAGACACCAACACTTCTGAATTTTTAGATTCTAATTTAATTTACTTGTCTTCGAAGCGAGTTTGCACGATATGAACGAATGATTTTTGATCATTTTTAGATGATCTCAAATCATAGAATATGACATGATGCAGGTCAACCTAAACCGAGAACAGATAGAAAAAGTCCATGGTGAAATCTATGGCTTTGTAAAGGACGACTCACCAATTTGCATCCAACTAGAGAAACTAGATAGATACATCCAACAACACAACGGCAAAGTCGTCAAGCCAGACACCTTCGATACGTTTGAATTTGGAGTCTAAATAACAAGTATGCTGTATGGTGCCCAGACGGTCTACGCAACAGTCTGCAGTTGCAATTTGAGATTGTAATGTTTGTTTATTACATCTATTAGGTGTGTAAGATTTTTTTCTTCAATTGTCACGTTGGCCTTTTCCTTTACTACATCTTGGGCCCTGAAAGCTACTCCGAGCCCGCATATGTCAAACAGAGTCATGTCGTTTGCGCCATCTACTGTAACCACAATGTTTTCTTTCTTTTCTTTCCATTCAGCTATTTTGATTCGCGCTGATTTTGCCTTGTCCGAGGTAACATGTATTTTTACTCCTTCAAGTTTGCCATTTTTGAAGACAAGTTCATTTGAAAACACATAGTCTAGATTGAGTTCTTCTTTGAGCCTGTCAGTCATTATAGTGAATCCACCAGACACTGCAAGGAGTTTCCATCCTGCTGCTTTAAGAACACGGCACGTCTCTTTTGCACCAGTCATGATTGGCAATTCGTCTGCCACTTGTTTGCAAATATCATAATCTAAACCCTTCAACGCATTTACTCGTGTTCGCAATCCTTCTTCCCAGTTAATGAGGCCTTGAATGCCTTTTCGCGTTATCTCCCAGATTTCTTTTTCTTTGTTTATCTTTTCTGCTAGTATGGGCAAGTATTCCGCATCGAAAAGAACTCCTTCTACATCAAAAATCGCAAGCAATTTTTTCTAACTTTTGGACTAGAACCTATCAATATAAAAGTTGAAGTTTGTTGCATGATCGCAGTACCGCTAATAATAAATCATGGTACAAAACTTGTGAGACCATGGAAGAGCTTGAGCACAAGTTCGAAGTAGAAGTAAAGACTTCCGAGAAATCACAAAAGATTCCCGATAATGTAAAAGAGGAGCTCAAAGCATCTGGCATGATGGACGACAAAGGAAAACTCAAGTTAAAAGGCGTAAGCCCAAAGATGTTAAAACGCATGAAGCTAGAGTACGTAGACTGTCCAGTTCTAAAATCAGATGTTCATTTTATACAGTGTTTTGTGTGTCCAAACTTCCAAAGCAGAGTCACAGGTAAGGTACTCTGTAAAGGCGATCCGCTAAAATAAAAATAGAATAAGAGTTATGGTCTGGTTCCCCAGCCAAGTTGTACTAATCTTTCTGCAGTTGCTGGTTTTACACAAGCAGGTGAGCCATTAGAGATTTTGATTAGTAGCTCCATACCTGAGCTGCATGCGACGTGTTCTGGTTCTACTCCGGCTTCAACTTGCTGCAGGGGCGGCAGATCTGCGTACTCATTTTCATATTCTTCGCGCTCTCCCTCATGTTCTTCGGAGCCACTCATCATCTCTTTTGGAATGATTCCTTCAGCTTGTACTAGCTTTTCGAGAATCACATCGATGTGTGCGCTTATCTCTGATGCGTCAGCTCCTGCCTTTATCATATCGCGAAGTTCTTCTCGCATCATGATCTCGATTTCTTCCATGAGTGCTTCGTCTTGCATAGCGATTGGCGCCTCAAGGAATTCATAGTTATCCAAGTAGGCCCTTGTTGCAAGGCTTAGTGCAGTGTCTATGTTGCCATTTGCGTATTCTTCATTTACATCAGCAAGTAGCTGTTCTATGTTTTCAAAGTAGACATACAGTCCTTTGTCTTCTGATTCCTCGCCTGTGATTTCGTCAATTTCGTGGTTTATGCCATCGACTAGTGTCTGCACCAAACTCGGATCAGATCTCTCTTCATATGCTTGCCACAAATCTGCGTAGAATTCATCAATTTCTTCCACTTCGCGTTCTGGAAGGTCTGCCTTTATTTCATCGAAGATCTGCTGAGACCTCCACACAAACGCAGAACCATCTTGGAACTCTACCATTTCTGTTATTTCGCCATCTGAAACTGCCTCAGCGTATTCTGCTGCCGATGTTTCAAGTAGTGTTTTGATCAGAGAGAGTTTGAAGTTTGGATCATTGCTAAGCTCTTCACCGACTACAAAGAGTCTGGCTTCCTCAATGAGGGCTCTTGCCTCATCAAGTGCTGCTTGTGCATCTTCTCTTGTTACGTCAACGGTGTTTGCGCGCAAGTTCGTGAGTGTTTCTTGCATTCTTGCATCAAGTTCTGGATCGTATTCTTGTAGTTCTGCCTTCATAGAATCATACAGCTCTGCAATCGGATGTGTTGCGTGAACCATTGCAAGCTCTGCGTTGTCGTCATCTAGATTGAGCTCAAGTGCATGGAAATGCCCAAGAGTCTCCTCCAAGGCAGATGCAAAGGCGTGCTTTTCACTTTCGTCTGCAAATGCCAGTGGAGTTACTGCAAAAAGTAGTGCTGCAATAACTACAGTTACTTTTGTCTTCATGTGAAAATCGCACAGTCCTTATCATTTAAACGAACCAGATTATTACAAATTCTTAGAATATGACTTTGGAGCAAATAAGAAAAGCTCATTAGTCAAAATTCTGGCAATGTAGCAGATTGAGCAAGGAAAGTGTTGGTATCACAGTATCAAAAAAAGATGATTTCAGTGAATGGTACACCCAAGTTGTTCTCAAAGCAGAGCTTGCCGATTATGCTCCAGTCAAAGGACTCATCGTACTGAGGCCTGATGGGTACGCCATCTGGGAGTCGATAAAGGCCTCACTTGATGAAAAATTCAAAAAAACGGGTCACCGAAATGGTTTCTTACCAGTTTTGATTCCTGAATCACTCCTCAGTAAAGAAAAAGAGCATTTTGCAGGATTCAACCCCGAAGTATTTTGGGTTACGCATTCTGGCGACTCGGAGCTTGGGGATAGGCTTGCACTAAGACCCACTTCTGAGACATTGGCTTATTCAATGTACTCAAAATGGATCCAAAGTTGGCGAGACTTGCCATTGAAGATCAACTTCTGGAACACTGCCTTGCGAGCTGAAATCAAGGCCACAAAGCCATTTCTTAGGACGTCTGAGTTTTTGTGGCAGGAAGGGCACACGGTGCACGCTACAAAAGAAGAGGCCGAAAAAGAAGTTCTTGAGATTTTAGATATTTATAAAAACACAATACAAGACGAGCTTGCAATTCCAGTAATCACCGGAAAGAAAAGCGACAAAGAAAAGTTTGTCGGCGCAGTGTATACTACCACCATGGAGGCAATCATGCCTGATGGAAAGGCACTACAGATGGGCACATCACATTTTCTTGGCCAGAATTTTTCAAAGCCATTTGAAGTCAAATTCCTTGACAAAAACAACGTAGAGACGTATGCATGGCAGACATCGTGGGGCGTGTCTTGGAGATTGATTGGAGCTATGATCATGGTACACGGAGACGATAAAGGACTAGTATTACCTCCAAGGGTTGCTCCAATTCAAATTGTCATAGTTCCCATCTATTATTCAGAAAAAGATGCGCAACGCGTTCAACAAAAAGCAGATGAAATAGAAAAACTACTCAAATCAAAAGGACTAAGAGTTCACGTAGATAGGCGTGACCAGCTTACTCCCGGATTCAAGTATAACGAATGGGAGATGCGTGGAGTTCCACTACGAATAGAGATCGGTCCAAAAGACCTAGACAAGCAAAAAGTAACTATTGCACGTAGACACAACAAGCAAAAATCTGACTTACCGCTGGACAAAATCGAGTCTGAAATCGAAGGAATTTTGAAACAAATTCAAGACGAGATGTTTGCTGCCGCAAAAAAACTACTCGACGAACGAACCATAAATGTGACAGAATACTCTGAGCTCAAATCAGCCTTAGAAAAAGGCTGTTTTGTCTCTGCTCCTTGGTGTGGAAAGACAATCTGTGAGGAAAAGATCAAAGAAGAGACCATGGCAGACATACGCGTGATTCCCTTTGGAAACAATTCATCTGGCAAGTGTGTCTACTGCAAAGAACCGGGAACTGCAAACGTCATCTTTGGTCGTGCCTACTGATTATTGATATAGTGATCTGCCTAATTCCAGGTATTGTCCCATGTGATTCTACAAGTTGAAGGGCTAAGGAAATATTTTACAAAAAATAATTGGTTTGGAAAACAGACCTCATTTGTCAGAGCAGTAGACGACGTAAGCTTTTCTGTGGATTCTGGTGAGTGTTTTGTACTTGCAGGCGAGTCAGGCTCTGGCAAATCAACTATTGCAAGGCTGATACTAAGAGCAATAGAGCCAGATGGTGGCAAGATAGTTTTTGACGGCTCAGAAATAACTTCGAAGGATTCGGACCTTCGAAAGATACGGATGGGATGTCAGATGGTGCACCAGGATCCCTATGACTCAGTCAACCCGCAGATGAGGATCAAAGACATAGTTGCAGAACCACTTGAAATTCACAAAATCGGAGACGCAAAACAGAGAACGCAGATGGTAATAGATGTCTTGCGCGAAGTAAAACTAGAGCCTGCTGAAGAGATAATGACAAAATATCCCCATATGCTGTCTGGGGGTCAACGACAAAGAGTGGTCTTGGCAAGAGCACTAATCCTAAAGCCAAAACTGATCATAGCAGACGAACCGGTGTCGATGCTTGATGTTTCTGTCCGCGCCGAGATTTTAGAACTGATGGAAAACCTAAGGATGACACACAAGATCTCCTTTGTCTACATAACACACGATTTGGCCACTGCAAAATATTTTGGAAACACCATAGCCATTTTGTATTTGGGTAAAATAGTTGAGGTTGGCCCAATCAATGATGTACTGCTTTCACCAAAACACCCGTACACACAAGCTCTTCTTGATGCGGTATCTGAGCCAAATCCAGAAAATCTGCACAAGGAAAAGACAATTAGGATAAACGAACCGCTCAAACTAGACGTATACTCTGGATGCAGGTTTAGAGCAAGATGCCCCTATGCTTTTGACAGATGCGAGTCGGAGCCAAAACTAGAACAAGTTGGGAGTAGGAAAATTGCCTGCTTCAAGTCGGATTAGCTGGTAATCGAAGGCATTCGTTTGTCTTTGTACGTAACTACGTGCGAGACACCATTTTTTGGATAAACTCCGTAGATGAGTTTTGCCTTTTGTACCACAGAGTCCTTTAGTGAGACCATGATAAACTGGCTTCCCTCAGAGCGCTGTTCAATTATCTTTGCTAGCTTTTCAGAGTTTG
>JBFLWI010000026.1:0-17285 GCA_040757675.1 Thermoproteota archaeon
CCCTGTTACTATGCCAAGTCGATCTTTGTATTTTTTCTTTAGTATGTCAAGTAGTTTTTTTGTGAGAAGTACTTTGTCATTTTCTATCAATCCTTTCTTTGAGAATTGTGATTTTTTTCCAAAGATCTTTTCGTACAGTTTTGAACCATAAAAGATTTGATCAAAGATATTGTATAGCGGGTTGGTAGAATGAATACCTGGGTAGTCAAGTTCATTTTTCAGTTTAGACACATCTATGTTTAGTTTGTCAAGATATTTTTCAACGGAGTAGATTCCTGTCTCGTCTGCATTTTCTATTACTTTGGCAATGAATTTGCGTGGATTGGCTCCGATTTTTTTTGCGGCCGCCAAAGACAGAATTGCAGCATATGTTAGATCAACTTCATCGTTGAATCCTCCGGTTTCTTTAAAACCGCAGATTATTTGGCTGGTAATTGGAATTGATTTTATGTTTGCAAATTTTTTTAAAACAAAGGCAGTAGTCTGTTTTATTGCCAAGTCATATGATTTCGATACGTCGACAAGAACACCATCACAATCAAAAATTATTCCATCTATTTTTCCAATTAGTTTTGAGACACCTTTGGCAATGTAGATGCCTTTTTCTTTGCTGTATCTCATTTCAAAAGATCACGTATTGCAAGCAAAAACTTGGAGTTCATTTCCTTGGTGCCTACCGTAACCCTCAGACAACCCTCGTGTTTGCCTATTTTTCCTAGTTTACGAATAGATATTCCTTGTTCAAGCAAAGCAGTGTAGATTCTCTTGTCTGCACCCCTTGCATCAAATAACACAAAGTTTGCTTTAGAATCAAAGACATCAAATGCGCCGCTTTCGCGCAGCTTCTTTATGATTCTGCTGCGTTCTTCTTTGATTATTTTTATTGTTTCTTGGATCTGCTTTGTTCTTTGCAAGGCAAGTATGCCTGCTTCAATTGCCAGCGTATTTAGTGGGTATGGATATTGCAGTACGCGTGAGAACACATCTATGAATTTCTTGTTTGCCACCACGTATCCAAGTCTGAGGCCTGCTAGGCCAAACGTCTTTGAGAACGTTCTAACTACTAGGAGATTGTCGAATTTTTTCGTGAAACTTGCTACAGAATAATCCGAAAACTCACCATATGCTTCGTCTACTATTGCTACACCCTGAAATTTTTTTATTAGTTCCAGAATTTCCTCTTTTTTGAATTGGAAGCCAGTCGGATTGTTTGGTGAGTCAAGGTACAAAATGTCTGCATTTTTTGCCCTCGACACAAAGTCATCAAAACTTAGTGTCATGTTTTTTGAAAATTGAACCTTTATTGTCGGTATAGAATATAGCTTGCATCGCGCCTCAAAAAATCCAAAGGTTGGATTCGAAGTAAGGATCTTGGTTTTCTTTGATGCGAAATTTGACAAAAACAAGTCCAAGATTTGATCGGAGCCGTTACCAACTCCTATCATCGAGGTGGGAATTTGGAGGTAATTAGATAGTGAATCTATTAGTTTTTCTGCTTTCCCAAGCGGGTATTCACGCACATCAGAATTTTTTTTGGCAAGATCGATCAGCTCTTGCTGGAGTTGCTTGTTGATGACAAAGTTTTCGTTAGAATCTAGTTTGAGCACGCCGTCGTGGTATTCTGGTTTTTGGTAACCTTGAAGCTTTGCAAGCTCCGCTAGTCTTTTGTTGTACCACTGTCTCATATCCTACTCCTCACAGCATTGTAGTGGTTTGGCAGGTTTTCAGAGCTGGTTAGTGTCTTGAGTGGTTTTTTTATTTTTTGCAGTGCTTGATTTGATGCTTGTACCGTAGTTTGAATTTTTAGATAGTCTAATACAGAAAGTGAGCCTCGTGAGCGGCCAAACCTGTTGGTTGGAAGGATGTGATTTGTGCCAAGAAGATAGTCGCTTGCGGCAGATGGCGTGTCTTTGCCAAGCAGGATCAAGCCTGCAGAATAGATCTTTTTTGAGATGTTGTTTGGATCTTTTGTTAGTATTTCCAGGTGTTCTGGCGCAAGCTTGTTTGCAATAATTATTGCGTCTGAGATTTTATTGCAAAGCGCCACAAAACCGTTTTTTTGCAGGCTGGATTTTACAATTTCCTTTCTTTGTAGACTTGGAAGTATTTTGTTAATCTCACTTACCACTCCGACTGCAAGCTTCTTTGAGGTAGTTATCAAGCAACATTGTGTATCTGAGCTGTGTTCTGCCTGTGAGATCAGATCTAGCGCTATCATTCTTGGATCCGATGAATCGTCTGCAAGTACTGCAAGCTCTGTGGGGCCTGCGAGCATGTCAATTGAGGTGCTATCAGCGACAAGATATTTTGCTGCCGTAACAAACGAGCCTCCCGGGCCCACAATTTTATCCACCTGTGGAATGGATTCCGTTCCAATGGCTAATGCCGCAATGGCATGTGCTCCCCCTACTTTGAAGATCGCATCAGCACCGCAAATATCTGCTGCAACCAAGACCAGTGGATCAACTGAACCTTGTTTGTTCGGTGGGGTAGCTACTATGATGTTTTTTACTCCCGCAACTTTAGCTGGGACAATAGACATAACTGCAGAGCTTGGATAACTGGCAAGTCCACCAGGCACATAACAACCCACTCTTTTAAGTGGTACAAATGATTTTGTGATTTTTATTCCGTTTGACGTGATTGTGATTTTCTTGAGTTGTTTTTTTACCGCAAGTTCAGTCTTTGCTAGTCTGACCCTTGCCAGTTTTATTGCATCAAGTTGTTCTTTTGTTATGGTCTTGTACGCATTAGCGATTTCTTTTTTTGAAACAACGAACGTCTTCACGTTTACGTTGTTGAATCTCTTTTCGAATCGCTTAAGCGCAGAATCGCCTTTTTTTTCTACTTCAGATATGATTTTTTCAACTAGCTTTTTGTCGTATTTACGCGCCGTAGGTATGGTAAACGCATTTACATTTTTGACTGGTATGATTCGCATCAATTTTCTTCATCACGCTTTATCTCCTCAAGCTCCAGTATCTGTCTTGGTTCGTGCACTACCAGTCCTTGAGCTATTTTACGCAGTTTTGGGATCATTTTGTGGAACTCTGATTTTGGCACGACTGTGTTTACGCCGTACCAGCCCTTGACGCTAAGAGGACTTATTGTAGGCCTTTTCAACGATGGTAAACTACTCAGCAGTTTTTGCATGTTTTTTTCTTCCACATTAAGGTAGATGTGTAGGTACTTTCTTCCCTGTACTGCACCTCTTATCACAGTCAGGATATCGTAGATCTTTTCCCTTTTTGATTTATCACGTAAGGCGTTTTTGTTTGCAATGAGGTGTGCACTAGATTCCATGACAACATCCACTATCTTGAGCTGGTTTTGGCCCAAGGTCGTGCCGGTTTCTGTGACATCCATTATTGCGTCTACGGCATCAGGTGGCTTGGCTTCTGTTGCGCCAAACGAAAGGTGGATTTGCACGTTTTTGTTTGCACCGATTCTAAGCCAAGGCGTAACGATTTGAGGATCTTTTGTTCCATATAGTTTTTTGTAAGATTTCAGCTGCTTGATGTATTTTGAAGCCGTAGTAAGATATTCTGATGAGAGGCGGAGGATCTTTTTTTGTTTAGAATACGCCATAATCATCTCATCAAGTGATTTGTATTTGTAATTGTCAGGAATCGCAACTACCAGCTTTATTTTTCCAATTTCTAAATCCAGAAGAGCATCTACATCTGATTTTGTTTCTGCTATCCAGTCCTTCCCTGTAATCCCAACGTCGTATATTCCATCTGAAACGAATGTCGGAATCTCCTGCGGTCTTAGCATTTTGACTGCTATGTCAGGATCGTCTAAGGTAACGCGATACGTGCGGCTTTTTCTTTGTACTTTGGTCCATGATTTTTCCAAAAGCCCAAAAACTGCCTCCTCAAGGCTTCCCTTTGGGATGGCAAATTTTACTTTCGTCATGGTATTGTGAAATTAGCTACCTCTATTATTTTTGGTGTTTATTTTACCTGCTTTCTTGCGTGCAGCTTCATATGGCCTTTCTGGATTCCTTCTGAGGCTAAAGCACGCAATGCACCAAAGTTTTGTGCAAGCCCAGCGGCGCAGATTACGCATGCGAGCTCGGCTGCGGACTCGACGCCTAGGATTTTGGTGCAGACTTTGGCCATGGGGTGCGTGCCGATAACTCCGCCTATCACCCCAACAGACATTGGCATCTCTATTTTGCCTACCAAGTTGCCGTTCCTGTCTTTGCTCCATTCTGTAAGTGAGCCGTACCTTCCGTTTCTTGCGGCATACGCATGAGCTGCTGCTTCTATTGCCCTTGTGTCTTGGCCGGTGGCATTGGCAACTGCAATTATGCCGTTCATAATGCCTTTGTTGTGGGTGACTGCTCTGTATTCGTCGTGTGCTGCAAACTGGTATGCCAGCACGATGTTGTCGACTATCTCTTCTCCTCCTACTTGATCTTTATCAAATACGGCTGTGCCATGCACTAGTCTTCGTGTAGAATAATTTGAGAGTATTCTGAGAATTACTTTGCCTCCAGTAATTTTTTCAATTAATGGTGCGACTCCCTCACACATGGTATTTGTCACATTTGCGCCCATTGCGTCGCCTACATCGATTAAAAGTTCCACAATCAACATAGGGCCAGAATCCGTTTTTATTTCTCTGCAGGAAACCTCTTTTGCACCCTTGCCCATCTTGGACAAGGTAGAGCTTTTCGAATTTGCTATCTCAAGTATCTCATTTGATGATTCGATGACTTTTGGGGTTGCGGACTTGATATCTACATTTACTACTTGTATCTGTCCTATGCTGTATGATTCATCATTTTTCATTGTGAATCCACCATGAACCCTTGCGATTTTGGCTGCCTTTGATGCAGCTGCGATTACTGAAGGCTCCTCAATTACCATTGGCACGAGGTATTGTTTTTTGTTGATGACAAAATTAGTTGCGATTCCAAGCGGAAATGAGAATGTTCCAATTGCGTTTTCAACCATTCTGTCCGCTTCTTCAAAACCGATGCCGCCTGCGTCCTCGATGATTTTTCTTTCCTCTTGTGTAAGATTGGCAAATTTGGCTACAATATCCAGTCGTTCCTTCCTATTTTTTTCAAAAAAGCCCGAGATTGCCGAATCTTTCAACTTACTTCAAAATTCTTATGAGCTTGTCGTCCGTCTTGTCAGGAAATCCCTTTCCGTCCGTATTTGAGGTAATGACATAAAGATAACCGTCAGGTCCTTGATTTACGTCCCTTATTCTTCCAAGGCCGCTAAGTATGCTTTTTTGTGAAAGGATGTCATCTTCAGACACCTCTAATTTGTAGAGATTAGCCCCACGCAAAGTAGCCATGATCAAGCTGTCCGTGTATTCTAGCTTATCACCACTATAAAACACAATTCCTCCTGGCTCTATACTCGGATCATAGCACATGACTGGGCCTGTAAATTCTCCACCACACTCTTGCTCAGGCCAGCCATAGTTTTGTCCTGCTTTGACTTGATTGATTTCGTCGTTTTTTGTTGGACCAAATTCAGTAACAAAGAGATTTCCGTTTTTGTCCCATGCCATGCCCTGCGGATCTCTGTGACCCAAGGAAAATACCGGAGAGCCAGCAAACGGGTTATCAGGTGGTACCGTGCCGTCGTCGTTTAGGCGAAGAATCTTTCCTTCAAGTGAGCTTATGTCTTGTGTGTTGTGCGAAAATTCTGAAGATAATCCAGTTGCCACATAGAGTTTTCCGTCCGGACCGAATTTAATGACGCCACCATTATAGAACTGTGAACCTGGAATTCTATCAATGATGGTTATTGCATCTGCGATCTTGTTGTCTGATTCGGTGATGCGGAGCACTTTGTTCCAAAGGATATCGTTTTCAGAATAAGTGTAATACACGTACAAAAAGTGATTATTTTCAAAGTCAGGGTGCGTGGTTATTCCCAAGAGTCCTCCACCAAATACCTTAGCAACACGTAGAGTAGCAAGTGGTTCCTCAAGTAGTGTGTCCGATTCTATCACGCGGATGTGGCCTTCTTTTTCTGTGACAAAGATCTTGTCTGGTGCAAAGGCAATAGCCCATGGCCTTTGTAGATTGGTTGCAACTATCTTGATCGCCTCATTTTGTTGCGTTGTTGGCGGTGGCAGTGGCGGCGGTTGTGATGGTGAGCTTAGAATTATTACAGAAACAGCTAATGCGACAACGATTCCAGCTATTCTGAATTTTTTGTTCACACTGAGGAAAATTTTGAAATGTTAATTAATGATTTGCAGATCCAAGAGCGTATATATCACCTGTATTCAATCTTTGATCAGCGGGGTGGGGAAGTCAGTCTTTGTGGACTAAGTCATCCCGGCGGGCTCATAATCAACTTGATGTGAAACCCGCAGATCGGTGGTTCAAGTGGAGTAAAACTCCTGAAAATCCACCCCCCGCTAGTTTTTGTATTGGGAGAACCAGTTTGTTGCATCAAACTCTGAATTTTTGTTGGTTACCCCCATCCTTTGATATGGTCTGGTCAGGTGCCTGTGTGCGGATAACTCTGGAATGTATAGTTGTTTTTTGAGTTGCCTTGGAATTTGTAAGATTAATTTTTTGGCAGCTTTTTTGCCACACTTTACGCATTCATATCCCTGCCCCTGCCCCTTTGACTTCATTCTTTTGTTGCATGTTTTGCATGAGGGGTTGATTTTGACTAACTTTGGTTGGAGTTTGAGAACCTCAAAGAACTCCACATTGAATGTTCTTCCATATTTTGGCGAAAACCTTCTGATCCCGCCGCCAACTCTGATCAAATCCCCACAGATCAAACCCATTGCCTGTTTTGTTATTCCAGTAGGTCTGTAGACGTAACAGTTCACTTTGATGCCATCTTTTGTTACACCAAAGTTCACGTGCCCTCCCTTTTGCATTCGTGGTTCTTCACAAACAGTTCCTGTGATAGTGCCAGAAAGATACGGTCTCAATGAAAATACGTCGAGTTCGTTTTTGAGATGATCACCTGTTCCTTGATTTGATTTAAAGATTAGATGGCCTATAGGCTTTTCATCAGACTTGATTAGTTTTGTAGCGTAGACAAGTGTGTCCGTGTTTTCACCTCTAATTCCAAAAAATACTGGATCGGGGCCGTGCGGTGCGAAAAGAACCCGTTGTTTTTTTGCGTCGTAGCTGTTAAAGGTATGTGGGTACGTAAGATCCTGCATTTGTTTAACACTTGAGCTTACGATGTTTCTTTTCTTGCCGAATTGTGACTTCCTTCTATATGTTAGAAGCTCAAATGTATGGTCGTTGAATTGGTATCCGATCGCCCCTATTGCACCAACGAGGCCTTGTCCATTGCCAATGAAAAACGACTCTAATTTATTATTGGAAATGAATTTTTTTGCATCTTTTCTGCTTATTAGCTTCCAAAGCGCGGCTCTGCTAAATTCAACAAAATGCTTTGGAATTGTCTCGTTTTCAAAGAACACCACGCCCGGATTTGCGCCATTTTTGAGATCTGAGAATTTGGTCACGAATTTGATTATCTTTTTTTTAATTTTATCAGGATGCGGCGTCTCAATTTTGAATGAGACTGCGCCATTACCACGCGTTTTCCAAGGTATGTTCGGGTTGAACCGTATCAGTCGTGGATAGTCCAAAAACTTGACACCTTCTTTTCTTAGCGAATCGACCAGCTTGTACGCAAGATAGGTGGTGCACATTCCTTTTGGCGAATCGGTATCATCAAAGCCTACGTTCAATATTGTTTTGCGCATAGCCATCAGAAACAAAGCGGCAATTTTTGATTTACGATACGGCAGCTGGATTTAAATTGAAAATACAAAAGAAGAGTTGCACATTGATAAGAATAGACGAAAAAAGGATTTTTGAAGTAATTGAAAAACGCAGGCCTGTTTCTGTCGCACTGAATGGTCCTGATGGGATTTTACCATATGTGCAGGAAACTGCTGTAAAAATAATGAATAGATTCGGAATTCCAGCCTATGTGCTTGCAGATACGACTTGGGGTTCTTGTGATCTAAACTCAAACGGCGCCAAAGTCCTTTCTGCAGAGATTTTGTTCAACATAGGACACACGATCAGCATGGAATCCATGGACAACGTAGTATTCGTCGATGCATTCGACGATGTTAGATTCGATAGTGTTGCAGAAAAGTGTGCCGAAATTTTGCAAGGCAAGACAGTATCACTTGTCACCGACAGTCAACATCTAAATCAAATCGAATCAGTAAGAAAGATTCTCGAGCTAAATGGTGTTACTGTGAAAGTAGGCAGGGGGACAGGTCAGTTAAATGACGGCCAAGTCTTTGGCTGCGAGTTTTATCCTGCGATGGACGTAAAAGATCATGTTGATGCAAATGTCTTCATGGGTCAAAGTAATTTTCATGCGGCAGGCCTTGCACTTGCTACTGACAAGCCAACATATGTCCTGGATCCGTATTTTAATGAGGTAAGAGAGGTAACCGAGTTTGCTCAGAAATTGCAAAAAAAGGCAACACTTGCCATATACAAGGCAGCCGAAGCAAAAACATTTGGAATCATAGTGGGTTTAAAGGAAGGCCAAATGTCAAAGACTACTGCACTAAAATTCAAGCGTGAGCTGGAAAAAGAAGGCAAAATGGTTCAATTGTTTGCATTAACTGATATCACAAACGACCGCCTGCGTAATTTGAAAGGTATTGATGCATTCATCCAAGTAGCTTGCCCACGTATCTCAACTGACAACCACTTCGACAAGCCAGTATTGTCTACACCTCAAGCAAACGCCCTACTAAGGGTGCTGCGGGGCCAGAGCCCAGAAGGGTATCTGCAGATTTCTCACTGGCTATGACATGACAAAAATCTTAATATTGAACAATCAGAGATGGATTTTGACAAGGAAAGTAACTTGATATCAAAAACCGTTTTTAGTTCTTCATAATTGATTTAGATGGCACGCAAGAACAATTTTTCGCACGCAAAAAAGAATTTTATCAGATATCCAAAAGCTAGGATCCACGTTAGTTGTGTGATTAAAGACGAAGATGGAGACGTTGTTGCAATCAAAGGTCTGAAGCTTGGAAGCAGCTCTGTTGTACGCGACCAAGTCTGGACTGCAGAAGAGATTTATGAAAAGAGTGGTCAAAACCCCAACTTTTCTCAGACGCATTCTTTTTGGGCAAGAGACAAAGAAAACAACGAATCCGAGGTTTACTGTAAAAGAAAGAATGGAAAGATTTGCCTTGTAGCTCCCTCTATTGTTGACGAGGACGGCAAAGATATCCTCAAAGACATGCCAGTCTGCGATTCTGAGATCTGAAGCGTTTTATTTGGCTAGATACTAGTCAACACGAAGAGAAATGAGCGAATTTGTGATGCCTGGAGACAGGCTTGGATTTATTGAAGAGATGGAGGCAGGAGAGAACACCTTTGACGACGGAGACACGATACGATCGGCTACGATTGGAATCGCAAACGTAGACAAAAAAAATAGAATAGTGGATGTCAGAAATGGAAAACAGCTGTCTATTCCAAAGAAAGGCGATATTGTTATTGGTACCGTTTCAGCAGTTCTTTCCTCAATGATTGCAGTTTCCATTCAGTACCTCAACGGAAAACCAAATTCTTCCGGTGTGGAATGCATATGCCAAAACCCAGACAGAAGGCGAGTCATCGCGAGGGTAAACGACATCATCGCGCTCAAAGTAGAGGCGCACAAAAACGGTGCAATTCATGCCACCATAGACGAGCCGGAATTGGGTGTGCTGTTTACAAAATGCAATATTTGTGGTGGAAGTGTTGTCCCAATGCGTGACAGGGTGAAATGCCCAAACTGCGGATTTGTTGAAGACCGAAAGATTTCAACTAACTACGAAAAAGCCGATTTCATAAAACTGCGCGATTAAAATGCAAAAGATATCGTTCCAAGGAGAACGAGGGGCATATAGTGAAGATGCCGCAATCTCGTTTTTTGGTAACACAGTCGAAACGGTTCCGTTATCCACTTTCACAGAAGTCGTAGAGGCAACTGAAAATGGAAAAACCGACTATTCCGTATTGCCTGTTGAGAACTCGCTGGAAGGAAGTGTTGGTGAAAGCTATGATTTGCTCCTCTCAACTACTCTTAATGTGGTAGGAGAGATATACTATAGGGTGAGACACTGCCTCATCGGTTTTGATAAGATTCAGAACATAGACACAGTATATTCTCACCCCCAAGCGCTAGGACAGTGCAGAAAATTCATCCAAAGATACAAGCTAAAGATGGTTCCTGCTTATGATACTGCAGGTAGTGTCAAGATAATAAAAGAGCTCAATAAGAAAAACATCAGTTGTATTGCAAGTAAAAGGGCATCTGAGATCTATGGCGTTCCCACAATCATAGAAGGGATAGAAGACAACACAAACAACTACACCCGGTTCTTGGTTCTCTCAAAGACAAAAGCATCACATGGAGACAAAACGTCAATTATCTTCTCCGTAAAACACGAAGCAGGAACACTCTACAATATACTCCGAGAATTCAATGAATACAAAATAAATCTCACAAAGATAGAGTCAAGGCCTAACAAAAGCACGCCGTGGGAATACAACTTTTACGTGGATTTTGACGGATCGCAAGAAGATCCAAAAATCGCAGAACTCTTAAAAAAGATCAACAAAAATTCGCTCTTCCTAAAAGTTCTTGGTTCTTACAAAAAAGCAAAGCTTCCCTAGAAGCCCTTTGGCTTGCGTACGCTAAAGCCTGCACTAAATCCGATTATCACCACTCCTGCTGTAAGCACCATGATGTGGTAAGTAAACAGTATAGGGTCTGTATTTTTTTCAAAGGTGCCTTGAACAGAAAGCTCCGATTGCCCCGTGTTTTGTATTTCGATCCTGTTTGTGCCTTCTTCTAACACATACCAGTCAAAAGAGATCTGTTTTTTGAAATCCTCATCTGCCTGGATTCCGTCTGCAGGGGTTTGGAGCTTGATGTGGAATGATTCTCCTGTCACGTTAAAGTATTGGTGTGCGCTTTTTGGTGCGACAAACTGGTAAGTTATGGAATCTCCAACAGGAATTTCTTCTTCAAAATCGATTGTCTGAAGTCCAATTGAGGTGACAAGTGCATACAGCCCTATCGCAACGATTATGGCACCAACAGCAATTCCAATTGCAGTAGTTTTAGTGAGCACGAGATTCAGTTTACATTATACAATAAAAAACTTACATTAGGTCTACGTCGTGAGGCTGGCTTTCGGCAAATCCTGCCCTGGACATTTTAATAAACTCGGCGTTTTGTTGCATTTGTGGTATTGTTTGAGCACCACAATAACTTAGTCCTGAGCGCACACCGCCTGCAAGTTGTTTGATAATGTCTGTAACCGTTCCCTTGTATGGAACCATTGCCTCAACACCTTCTGCCACGTAATCGTTGAGGTCTTCGTTGATTGCAACAGTGCCAGTCTCTTTTGACTTTCTACCAAGAGCTGCATAAAATGAAGCCATTCCCCTGTAGATTTTGTATCTTTTACCATTTTTCATCACATAAGAGCCTGGGCTTTCATCGGTGCCGCCAAACAGACTTCCAATCATCACAGTAGATGCACCTGCTGCCAGTGCCTTTGTTACATCACCTGATGTTCTTGTTCCGCCGTCAGAAATTATTGGGACATCGTATTTTTTTCCTATTTGGGCGCAGTCATAAACTGCGGTAAGCTGTGGCACGCCAGAACCCGTAATTACTCGCGTTATGCATATGGAGCCAGAGCCTACTCCCACCTTGACTGCATCTACACCGGCTTTGATGAGATCTTCTGCCCCTCTTGCAGTTGCAACGTTTCCTGCTACGAGCTCACAGCTTGGAAATGCCTTTTTGATATGACGAATAGTATTGATTGCATTTTCGCTGTGCCCGTGGGCTATATCAACTACGATTACGTCTGCATCGGCTTCAAGAAGAGCCTCGGTTCTTTCCATAAAGTCACCTTTGACACCCACTGCAGCGCCCACAAGCGGTCTTCCCTTTTTGTCCTTTGATGCATTAGGATAATTCTCATTATGTGTAATGTCTTTACTAGTTATGAGCCCCTTTACTGTGCCTTTTTCATCAACTAGTGGTAATTTTTCAATTCGGTGTTGACGCAGAATCTCTTTTGCCTCATCTAGTGAGATACCAGGTTTTGCAGTAATGACATCTTTTGTCATCACATCTTTGACAAGCTTGTTTGGTTCTGATTCAAATGTGACATCGCGCCCCGTAAGAATCCCTGCTAGTTTGGAGTCCTCGATAACAAGCAGGCCTGACACGCCTTTTTCATGCATGTACTCAATTGCCTCCTTGACTGTCTGTTCAGGTGAAATGTGGTAGGGGTTTTCAATTATGATGCTTGCTGAGCGCTTTACTTTGAGTACCTCCTCTACTTCTTCTTGCACCGTCAGAAATCTGTGAATGATGCCTATTCCGCCTTCTCTTGCCATCGCTATTGCCATAGCGGCCTCAGTTACAGTGTCCATGTTTGCAGAGATGAGTGGGATGTTAAGTGAGATATTTTTTGTGAGTTTTGTGCTGAGATCTGTTTGCGATCTAGTAGTTATGTTAGAGTATTTGGGTACAAGAAGAACGTCATCAAAAGTTAATCCTTCTTTTATTTCCAAGTAAACCTTCTAAAGGAGATTCGATATGCGTTATAAGCTTTTCTTAGATTTTTTTGAAAACATTTGCGCTACTGCAACCGCATCTTTGGTTTCTTTTACATTGTGTGTGCGGATTATGTTTGCGCCGTTTAGTACTGCTATTACTTCAGCTGCAAGAGAACCATAGATTCGATCGGCCGGATTTTTTTTATCGAGAATTTTTCCTATGAATGATTTGTTTGATACAGATACCAAAAGGGGCAAATTTAGCTTCAATGAACAGAGGTTTTGTAAGATTTGTAGATCTCTTTTGAACCAGTCACCCCGAATTTTTGTGTAAAAAGGATTTTTGCCTGAACTTCTGAAAAAGCCGATTGCCGGATCTATTACAATTTTGGTTGTATCAATTCCAGCAGATTTTGCGATCGAGACGCTTTGCTGGAGTAATAACTTTGTCTGCAAGACTAGATCACCACTTATCTGTACTGGACTGTACGCACAAACAACAAGTGAGGGTTCGTACTTTGCAAGTATTTGGCTCATTTTTTTGTCATATTTTAGTCCCGATACATCATTGATTATATCAGCTCCAAGTTCCAGCGCCTCTTTTGCTACATTAGCTCTGCATGTATCAATCGAGATGGGCAAATTCGATACTCTTTGGATTTGTTTGATTGCTTCAACTATGCGTCTTGTTTCTTCCTTTTCCGATACCAATGTGGAAAGATAGGGAGCTGTTGACATTCCACCGACATCTATGAAATCTGCTCCTTCTTGTTCCATTTCTTGTACTGCTTGGGCTGTTTGCTTACCTCGCTTGACTGATTTTTTGTAAAACGATTCAGGACTTGTGTTAAGAATACCCATTATTCGGACTGGACTTGTTCTCCCAACTCGGACTGGGCCTAACTTGTTCACATCATTTATGACAAACCATGATAATTTTAGAGTTAGTTGACAGTCAGAGGCTGGAATTCAAAATACAATCAGATCGTAAAAGAATTCGGCTACAGCAAAAGAGCAGATCTCGCCTCTGCTGCCTTGCTGAATTTAATTCTTAAAAGACAGTTTTCCTCGCTTAAGCTAAGAAAACTCATCAATGGGAAGCCAATTTTTGTGATAGGTGCAGGCCCTTCACTAAAAGATGCCATACCGGTTCTTAAAAGATGTAAAAAGACAATCAAGATTTGTGCCGAAACTGCACTGGACGCATTGATCAAAAGTGGCATCAGGCCTCACCTAGTAGTTACTGATCTTGACGGCAATCTTGGAACACTCAACAGGATCGGCAAGACAGACACCATATTTGTCGTTCATGCTCATGGTGATAACATCTTCAGGCTTGGATTTGCAAATAATTTCAAAAACTGTCTGGGCAGCACGCAAACAAGAAAGGTCGGCAAGATAGAGAATTTTGGTGGATTTACGGACGGCGACAGGTGTGTATTTTTGGCAAATCATTTTGGCGCAAGCAGAATCTTTTTGTTTGGAATGGATTTTGGATCTAAGATAGGCACATACTCTAACACAAAGAGATCTGAAAGGGGTATTAAGCTGAAAAAACTGCGGTGGGGCAAAATGCTTTTGGAGTGGATGGCGCCGATGTCCAATGCCGAACTTTTTACACTATCAAAGCAGATAAAGGGCTTTAGGAAAATAACTTACACAGAGCTAGAACGACTTGTTCGTTCCCCAGAATGAATTTAATACTCTGAGCACACCAAAACAGGTATGGAGTTTTCAGAAAACCAAATCAAAGATGTGCTTGAGATCAAAGATAGATTGACTGCACAAATTCAAAAACACAAAGAAGAGATCGAGATGTTAGAAAAAAATCTAGCTTTGATTAATTCCATTTTAAAACAACAGAGTTTCACAAAGGCATCCGCACTAAAGGATGCAACAAAGGAAGATTACTCTATTGCACTTAGAAAAAATACCGACGGGATTGTGATTGCCAATGCGCACATTACGCCCGAGCAGGTTTCAATCGTATTAGAAGATGGTGTGGCACTCAGAGAAGACATGCATCCATTCAAATCATTTTTCCTTGAAAGAATAATTGGCGAAATGAAAAGAAAAGACATGGCAGAATTTGAAAAAGGGGTTTTGGATGAGGACTCTATAATCAACTGCTTGATAAACAAGGACGGTTCACTGTTACGTGAAATAATAATCAAAAACTACCGCCAAAAGGAACGGGTAAACGAAATAATCAGTACCGCAACATGGTCATTCTCAAAGATGATAGAGAACTCTAAGTGATGCAATGGACAAAATCATAGTGCTGGATTTTGGCTCTCAGTACAGCCACCTCATTTGCAGGCGAATAAGAGAATTCTCGGTATTTGCAGAGCTCGTTCCATATGATATTACACTTGAGAAATTAAGAGAAATGAATCCAAAGGGGATAATATTTTCTGGTGGGCCGTCCAGTGTTTACAACAAAGATGCCCCAAGGCCAGATCCAAAGATCTTTGAAATGAAGCTGCCTTTACTTGGGATTTGCTACGGACATCAGCTCATAGTGGATAATTTTGGAGGCAAAGTTAAACGTGCAAACAAAGAGTATGGCCACTCTGTTCTTACTATAGATAATGGAGCCGATCTTCTTGGAGGCATTGGAGATTCAGTAAGAGCATGGATGAGTCATGGTGATGAGGCAGAAAAGATCCCCTCCGGATTTGAGATAATTGGCCACACCGAGCGATCCCAGGCAGCTGCTATTGCAAACAGACAGCAATCAATCTATGGGATACAGTTTCATCCAGAAGTAGTTCATACTGAAAAGGGAATACAGATCCTGAAGAATTTTGTTCTAAATATTTGTAGGGCAAGTCAAGATTGGACCATGGAGAGTTTTGTTGAAAGGACTGTATCTGAGATTGCAAAAATCGACGGCAATGTACTATGTGGAGTGAGTGGTGGAATAGATTCAACGGTTGCAGCGCTTTTGATCCACCGGGCGATAGGCAACAGACTCAAATGTGTTTTTGTAGACAATGGCCTTTTGCGTCTAGATGAAGAGCATGAAATAGAAAAAATGTTCAAGGACAACTTTGCAGTAAATTTCACCGCAATTAATGCAAAAAAACAGTTTCTTGACAAGCTGAGAGGAGTAACAGATCCAGAAAGAAAGAGAAAGATAGTTGGGGAGGAGTTTGTGAGGATATTTACAGAGTTTGCGCAAAAGAATGGCCCGTTCAAGTGGCTTGCACAAGGAACACTATATCCCGATGTGATAGAAAGTGGTGTCTCAAAAGGTCCCGCCGCTGTGATTAAAACACACCACAATGTTGGCGGCCTTCCAGATTGGCTCCATCTGCAGGTGCTTGAACCACTTCGCGACCTGTATAAAGACGAAGTACGCAAGGTGGCAGCTATTCTTGGTGTTCCAAAAAAACTTCTCATGAGACATCCATTCCCCGGCCCTGGTCTTGCGGTAAGGGTGATTGGCGAGGTAACTGAGAAGAAATTAGAGATAGCAAGACTTGCAAGCAAGATAGTAGAAGAAGAACTTCAAGAGGCAGGTTGGTATGAGAAGGTTTGGCAGGCATATGCAACCGTAGGAGACGACAAAGCAGTAGGCGTAGTTGGTGATGAGAGAAAATATGGAAACATAGTGATGATACGCGTTGTGGAATCAATAGACGCGATGACTGCAGATTGGACGCGACTGCCGCATGATCTACTTGCAAAGATAAGTAATCGAATAACAAATGAAATAGATGAAGTCACATGGGTTTCCTACGTAGTATCAAGCAAGCCTCCTGCCACCATAGAACCACAGTAAATTACAGAATGATTGTTTAAAACGAAAAAACAGATGCATATAGAAAATTCTTGAAAATACACTGTATGGCAAATGTGCCTGACTATTTACATAGACAGACGAATCACTCAGTTTTTGTTTTGTTTGCAATATTTGCGTGTGTAATACTGCTAACTCAGGTCACAGAAGTATATGCAAAATACAGCGAAGCGCGAAAGAAAGCTGCTGAAAGGGAAAAATTACTCCAAGCTCAAGAAAATGAAAAAAAGAAAAAAGAGTTTGAGGCAAAGAAAAAAGCTCTTGATTCAGTGGTGACAAAAGTGAAACAAAAAGAACCAAAAGGAAAGGCTGCCGCTGATTCAGCAAATTCTGCAAAAATAAAAAAGATTAATGATGCCAAAACGGCTGTTGATTCTGCAAAAGCCACCCTGAAAGCTGCAGAAAAAGCATACAATGCAGACAAGACAAATTCAGTCAAAGCTAAAGCTTATGAAGATGCAAAAAAAGCATTAGAAAAAGCCAAAATAGATCTGGAGCTCGCAAAACTCACTTAGATACAGAAAAAATGACAACCAATTTAATGATTTAAATAAATAATCATTTTGTGACAGCAGCAAGGAAGATTTCTGAAGCTGAAAGTATGCTTGTTAGATTAGAAGAAGCATCTGATGAAAAAATTAGCTCAGAATTAGATAGTTTTCTTAAAGTCATTCATGATGTTTTTTCTCATCTTTTAGATGAATACAATATCAAATTTGGCTGCAATATTGAAAGAATCGGATTAGAGAAATTCAAAGTTAAAGCAAAGAAGACCGGTAATCTTGAAGCAATAAACTTCCTTATCTGGTACGAAAAAGAATACAAAAAACTTAGAGACAATCCAGAATTTGGTCGCCTCTTAGATAAAGAACAGTTAACTGACACACACGTCGATATTGTCCGGATGTGGTC
>JBFLWI010000027.1:0-17070 GCA_040757675.1 Thermoproteota archaeon
AAAAATAATACAACATGATACAAATCCCCATTAAGAGTCTAGCAGCAAAATATGTTGTTGCCGTAATGGGGGCACTTTCACTATTATTGCTCTCATTTGGCTACACATCAGCTTTTTAAAGTCAAAAGGCGCCTTTAAGCGCCTTCTTTTTTTATCATGCATCGGCAAAAAGAAAACTTCCTATATGCTTGAATATCTTTCCAAACCCGTTCAATCTGTCTACATTTTACAAATTTTGAGAATAACGTATAGAAAATGAAAATATGTTTAGAATCAATTCAAAGCTTTATTGTTGTACAACAAACAGTATGAATAGCGATCTAAAAAGACAGATGTTCACGAGTCAATAATTGGCGACGCATTACAACGTCGGTTGACATATTGAATGATCGTTTCTAACATGCCTACCTAAAATTTTCTCCAATAATGTCCAAAATTCTAGAAATAATGATGTTGTGATTCGCTGTAACATCGGTTGAGACTAAAAGTAATGCGGTCTCATTTAATGGAAAGGTCATCCGTTTTATCTTTTCATATTCTGCCATGGAGTATTTTCCTTGTCCAATAAATGAAGAAAGTAATTGACGTGTATTCCACCTCATGATCGTTTGTATGGCCGATCTTGTTAGTTCTTCTGGTGGTAACAAAGCTTCAAGTCCATCACGCATTCCACCACAAAGCTGATGACCGCTTTTGTGATAAACTGCCGCGTATCTTATTTTGGGATCAATTTCAAAAACTGCCGAACACAAAGTATCATAATCCAAGATTCACGCAATGAGTTTTTCTTTATTTAGTATTTTACCTGTAACATTGTCGAGTTCTATGCTTGTAATCATAGAGTCTTTTTCTACAAATATGGTTGTTGTGCACAGTTCATCCATTCTCACTATTGAGATTACTTCATACTTTGACACTTCGTCATTTTCTAACTCAGCTGCTACTATCTGCAAAGCATCAGCATCATTTTTTATTCTAAACTCTCTTTTATTTGATGTTAAAATTACATAGGAAATTAGAATCATCAATAGATAAAATCCAACCCATATCTCAATATTCGACATTGCCAAACCACCTTCTACTCTTCATAAAATTATTTAAAGAAAATGTATAATATTATTAAAAATCATCCATAAATCATCTTCTGTTCTTAACAAATTTATGAAAAACATACCGATTCACTGAATATGTAATTTAAACGTGTAATTTGCATGACTGAATTCATATTACTATACAAAGATGGGCTCTGCAAACTAACAGATTCATTATCATACATCATAATTCCTTAATACGCTAGGATTTAGCAATACGTGATCAATTCAATTTGGAAAGATTCTGCTCTAAATCTGCAACGAGCTTCTCGTAATCATCTCTGCGCTTCCCAATTTGTTGTAGTTTCTGCTTCTCAACGTCGTCTAGGCTTTTGTTCATCTGGTCTGCGTATCCTTTTAATCTCATTTCGGCCATAACAAAGAGTCTATTATTCTCCTTCCAGATGTGTTTTGCCATGTGCTCTATGTACTGAGTTATATCAGAAATCAGCTTTTCTGCAGAACCACTCTGAAGGTATTCTTTTGAGGATAGTGTCATCCTTTCGGCAATTTCTCGAGTTTGTTTGTGTTCCATGAGCATGGTAGCAATAGGACCTATGTGCGTTGGCATCCCACGCTTTTCAAGCTCCGGAAACAACGAATCTTCTTCTTTTCCATGATGACATATGTCTACGAAATTCTTTGCAAAATCAAGCGTGTGCAACAGAATTGATTCTGGGATCTTCTTGCCGTTTTTTAATAACTAAAGTGTGACATCCATTGCTTTGAGCACTTTCTCTATCAAATCGTGGTCTTTTCGCAATGATTCTGTAGATATCATCAAATCAAACAGATCATTAAAAATCAAATTTAAACCTAATTCGGAGCTTTAGTCAATTAAAAAATAGAGATTTAGTAATGGGTATAATCACCATGTAACTCGTTTTCCAGTTTTTCTACTATGTCCATTTGACCGCCCTTGTTATCAAAGCTGACCAAAAGTAGGTGATTTCCATCAAGGGGCATCGTAACCCTTCGAAGCTTCTCATAAACTGCAAGCACATACCTGCCTTTGCCTATCTTATGTGATAACTGAGCCCTGACCTTCCACGAATTAACTGAATATTTTAGTGACTCTCGTGTTTCCTCCTCGGTGAGCAAATTGATCACTCCCTTGCGCTGCTTTGAGCAGACCACATTTCCTTCCATATCGCACACCCTTGCATGCCGTATGTTGTCGTCAAGATCCATTACTCTGTCCAAAAGATGTTCAAACTCCATGTGTGGTATAATAACGTGGAATTTTGATAAAAGACTTGCGCTACTGATACCTGCTCTTTATTTTTTGTTGGTGTTCTTCTCTTGAGTGGTGCAATCTGTCTTTTTCGTGAATGAATTCTTTGCCACAACCACTACATTTGACAATGGTTCTGCGGTGTACTCGTCTTGCATGACTGATCAGATCGGTGTAATTTTCGAATTTTTCCTTGCAGTCATCACAAATGTTTTTGTTGCGACTAAATAGACCCAATCCAATTAATTACTCGATTTAACTATAAAAGATTTTTAAAAACTGATTTGTCCTCACTTTTTGACCGTCTCCTTGGGAATGGGCTTGAGCGGCTTTACACTCTTTTTGACCTCCTTCTTTTTGTCTTCTTTTTTTGCTTTTTCTTTTACCTTGGCAGGCTCTACAATCTTTGTGGGATCAAACGAAAAGGATGTGCTTCCTATTTCTACATCACTTGTTCCGTATTGTGCTATTACAGTGTAGGTATCTTTGCCCCACTTTGAGGTATCTGATATAGAAACTGAAAATGTAGCATCATCATTTACCGGAACTACTTTGAGAAAGAGAATCTTTTTCGCCGAACTCAGCACGGTGATCTGCAAATCCCTGCCCTTTTCATACGGTTTTACCTCGCCAGATATCACAATGGGTTCGCCTGCACCATAGCTGAGCTTGCTTGTCTTGACTAGGGCAGTGTATACGCCGATATTTGCGATTCCTTGTTGGTAAAAATACGCATAAGCTGTATACGGTGTAATCAATAATGCCAGTCCTAAAGTAGTAGCCAACAAATACTTGGATCCGCGTTTCATTTTGATGCAGATAGTTACGTCGATTTTCGATAAAAGATTTTTGTGGTTATCAAGTAATTAAAACAGATGCATACACAATACCTAAAACTTCAGGAAAAACTGGCTAGCAAAGTTGTAACAGAAGATTCGTTTGAATCAATAAAAACAATATGTGCAGTAGACGTGTCATACAAAAATAAGGCCGCATTTGCTTCTGCAGTAATAGTTGACAAAAAGACATTCCAGGTAGTTGAATACGTCAACTTCAGAAACGTAATAACTTCGCCTTATGTACCAGGACTTTTGTTTTTGCGAGAGGCTCCACCTGCCTTGGCGGCTTTAGGATCGTTGAAAAACAATTATGATCTTTTGATGGTGGATGGACACGGACAGCTGCATCCTCGCAAATGTGGCCTTGCATGCTATCTTGGCCTAGCTTTGGACAAACCCGCCGTTGGGGTTGCAAAAAACCTTCTCTGCGGCAAGATCAAAAATAAGTTTGTTCTAGTCGACGGAGAAATACTTGGTGCTGTCGTAAGAACCAAAAAAGCTGTATTTGTAAGTGTGGGTCACAAAATCAGCCTCAAAACAGCTGTGAATGTAGTAACAGAAATGATAAAGCCAGGCCAGTGGCTTCCAGAACCACTACGTCTTGCGGATCTCTACTCAAAAACTCAACGCAAATGATTTTTGAAATTCCACATTCCTATCACGATTACAATTGAAGCTGCAAGAATTACTGCAGAAAATGGAAATTCAGGAACCACGTAGACTTCGTTTATTCCACTAACGCTTAGGCCGGGAGACAAGCCACCTCCAACTACATAGATTTTGTCATTTATGGTTGCGGCCCCCAGTCCGTGACGTCCAGTCTTCATTGGAATGTGTTTTACCCAACCCTTTCCTGGAATGTATTGTTCATTTTCGTTAAATGTTCCAGAATTAGATTCGCCACCAAAGACAAAAATGGTTCCATTCCACGCAGATGCGACTAATCCTCCTCTTGGAGTCGGCATCGGCTCAAGTGTGATCCATCTATCGGACATCGGATCGTAAGCCTCGTTTGCACCAAGATTGGAATTCAATGTGCCTTTCCTTCCACCAATCACATACATCTGGCCGTTGACTACTGCTGAGGCAAGGTGGTCTCGAGCCGTTGGCATCTCTCTTACTGTATACCACGTATCTGAGATGTGATCGTATGCCTCGACAACTGAATACACAATATGATCCGCGCCTCCTACGGCATACAAAACATGATAAACAAACTGGACAGTAAGAGCACCTCGAGCCGTCGGCATGTCTGCTCCCCTTGACCAGATATTCGATGCAGAATCGTAAATGTACAAAGAGTTTGTTGCAATCCAGCCATCTCTGTATCCGCCCACCACATAGATCTTGCCTTCATGTTCTGCTGCACCTACGTGGTGTAACCTCTCAGGAAGCGGAGATGCCGTCGACCACGAATTTGTTGTGGTGTCAAACACCTCTACAAGATTTGATGCCAAGCCGGATTCATCAAATCCTCCTATTACGAAGATCTTTTCACCAAGCGGAACGGCTACAATTTCAGTTCTGGGAGTCGGCATCTGGGGCAGTTCGTCCCACTGTGCTAATGCGGCCTCAAAAGCAAATCCTGCAACTAAGATGCACAATACCGCATGGAGCAACTCATCTTTAATTAAAGCCATAATCAGAATTAAATCTTGAATAGGGCTATAGCATAGATCTTGCGTGGAATTACAAAAACTAAAGAATTCAATTAAGGGCCAAGTGTTCACAGAAGATGAAATTCTTGATTATTACTCTGTTGATTCTAGCTTTTACCAAATAAGGCCAAAAGCGGTCGTCATTCCAAAAACCGTTTCAGACATAGCCAAAACAATGAGGTTTGCAACAAAAAACAAGATCTCAGTTACTCCGCGTGGTGCCGGTACGGGCTTGGTAGGTAGTGCACTAAATGACGGAATAATCATTGACATGAAGAATTTTGATAAAATAAAGATCGGAAAAGATTTCATAGTTGTCGGTGCAGGTACAACAAAAGGAAAACTGGATCAAGAACTGGACAAACACAAAAAATTCCTTGGCCCAAACCCATCTGTTGGGCCCTACTGTACTATCGGAGGAATGATAGCAACAAACGCAAGTGGTAGCAGGTCCATCAAATATGGAAGTACAATTGACAACCTGCTCGAAGTTACGATTGTAACAGGAAAAGGCAAGACAGTAAAATTGCCATCGAAATCGCATCTTGCAGACTCGGTTCTCCGTCTCGCAAAAGCTATTGACAAGAACAAATTTCCACAGGTTTCGAAAAATTCGTGTGGATACAGACTAGATACAATATCAAACTACAAAGATTCGCACAAAGTAATTGCGGCCTCAGAAGGAACACTTGGCATAATAGTTTCTGCAAAATTACGCGTCTTTAAGCTGCCAAAAAGTCGTACTTTACTAGTGCTAGGTTATGGCTCCATCAAAGAGGCAATAGAGGACTGTGTAAATTTGGTAAAGCTTCTCCCCTCAGCCCTTGAATTTGTAGACTATTCCACTATGAAGAATTTTGAGGCAAAGTTTCCTAAAAAAATAAACTGCCTTTTGTTTGTAGAGTTTGATTCGCAGATACACAATAGCGTCTCTAGGCTCAAAGCGATCTCAGTCGGAAAGATATTGAGGAAATTAGATGACACAAAATCAATTGCAAAATGGTGGAATTATAGGAATTCAGCACTATATTTCAGCCTGAAAAATCTTCTTGCAGGCCAATCATTGCCGCACATAATTGAGGATGCAACTGTGCCAATAGAAAAATTGCAAGAATTAATCCTAGTCGCACAAAGCCTGCCGAAAATATTTGGCGCCAAACTTGTAATGTATGGTCATGCAGGAAACGGCAATATACACATCAGGCTGGCTATGCAAAAAAAGAACAGATCCACAATCAACAAAGTTGCAAAGGTATTCTTTTCTAGAGTAATTCAGCTTGGAGGAACCATTACCGGCGAACATGGCGACGGCATTGCACGAACAGACTACGTCAGGCTCCAATATGGTGCAAATATCTACAAAACATTCATCAAATTAAAAAAACAATTCGACCCAAAACTAATCCTTAATCCTAACAAAATAGTCAGGGCTCATGGGAAGCTTGCAATATCTTCTTTAAACGAAGTCAGGCCATAAGTACACTCTATTGAACAATATATGGAATCAGGTGCTACATTGTCCAACTCTTTTCCACATTTCTTACAATACTGCTTTTCCATACCATTTGCGCAAAATGATAATCTATAACGTATTATGATTTTAAAATGAACACACGGTTTTTTGAATACAAAATATGGATCTTGAGGCTAAATCCTCGCTTTTTCGTATGTGAATACAAGCATATCATGAGAGGAGCTCAAAGAAGCTTGCAAAGATGCTCCCGATCTGATCGATGAAATTATCAGATTTTGGGGACTCGTAGTCTGCTTCTGGGACCTCCATCTGGGATACTCTGATCACAGGGGAGACAACCTCTTGCTGTTCGTGCTGGTTTTTGCTACTTTGAGCTAGACTCTCTTTAGCTTTTTGCAAGTTAGCTTGTACTTGAGGGTCTTGATTCTGGATGGATTCGTAGATTGAAATTGCCTCATCAAAGTAGCCAAGCTGCGCCAATGCGTTTGCTTTGTTGTTTAGTGCAGGCACAAAGTCAGGATCTGTCTCAAGCACCATATCATAATATTCTATTGCGACATCAAGATCACCCAGTTTAGCATATGCAGTTGCTTTGTTTGTGAGGGCCTCTATGTTGCTTGGATCTTCGATGAGTGAATCATCAAAGTATGAAATTGCCTGCTCGTAATTGCACAACCGCATCAGTGCTGGGCCCATTCCATCATAATACAGTATGATGTCAGAATATTTGCTTGCATCACAGCTCAGTATTATCTCGTTTAACATCTCACCAAGCTCTTGGTCTTCTACTGAAAGATTGTCTGGCTCTTCATCTTCCTCAGGTAAATCATTATTTGATGAAATAACTTGAGAGTTGGAATTATCAATCGTCTGAGTTGGTGTTGTTTGTGGCGCTGATGTTTGAGGCATCATCTGTGCCTTTGGATTATCTTGTGGAATGGAAGATTGCGTTTGAACTATTTGTGGATGAGCTGGGCTTTCCGAGTTCTCATTAGGTGGTACTTGTGGTGAGACTGCAAACTCAAACTCGACTTGTTGTTTTGATTCACCATAGTGCGCTTTGGCATAATACTTGCCTGCAGTCTTGAAATTTACACCGTCCTTTGCCAAAAAAGAAACGGAAAACTCCAGGTTGGAGCTTATCGGTGGTGTGTAAAATCCAGTCGGAAAGTCGTTCTGATCATAAATTCCAATCAAAATCGTAGGCTCGCCAATCTCGGAAACGATCCCAGAAACTGTGATGAACTCGTTATCAGAATATACGTTCTTGTCTGTCTCCAAAAAAATGACTTCGGGTTTTGTCTGTGGTAGAGGCTGTGGTTCAGGTTCTGGAGTCGTTCCAATCACTTCAAAAGTAAGGCTTTCTGCATTTTTTCCATAATCTAACTCGATTAGGTAGATTCCAGATTTGTCAAAAAAAGGAGAATCAAGGGATATTGTTTTGGTAAAGCTATCATCTTTTTGAAGCTCGACACTATTGGCAGAAAGTATTGCACCATCAGGATCATAGATGCTCATTGCAATAACAGGCATCTTGCGCTCCAGAACATAACCAAAGACCTCCATGGTCTCGCCTAGCAAATATTGGGGCTTGTCGGTTGCAACCACTACCCACGCCTCATCTGCGAAGGAAGGCATCGTTGAAAACGCAACTAGGAGTAAAAAGAGCAGTAATTTGACGCTCAAATCAGCTGTGCAAGCCTAAATTTTGTATTTAATAATCTCGTAGAATTTCTACCTGTTCTTTTTATGCGAGAAATTTCGTGTGATTCAAAGCAGGTGAACGGATCATACCACTAGATATTACTAGCAATGATTCTAAGGAAAGTGGTTAGTTGAAGACAGCCTTTGCAGTTCTTGCAGTATTTGCATCAATATGTCTACTTGGACAGGCCGCATCTGGGTTCTCTCCAAAAATACCACAAGGTAGCTTACTTGTTGCTTTGTCTGGGTGCAACACAGGATATGACTGTGAAAGCAAGGCAACAATAAAGCGCACCGCTAACTACGTCATAAATCTGAAAGAGTCTCTTAACATGGACAGCAATGACAAAAAACCTTCCAGCAAAAAAGACACTGACGCCAAACCCACCAAAAAAACAACAAAAGAAGAAAAAAAGCCTGTAAAAAAAGAAAAGCCCTCTTCTAAAAAACTCAGCGATGATCTAAAAAAGAAATTTGAACAAATAAAGAAAAAATTGAAAAAAGATTCCACCACCCAAAAAACCAAGACGCAAAAAACAAAACATGACACTGTAAAAAATTCCATAAACAACATACGATAGAAAAATAACTGGCAAACCCACGAACAACTCAGTTGATAATCCGAAGAACCAAGCCAACTGACAAAAAACCAATCCTTTCGTTCTTGTACAAGACTTTCCGGTGGGGTGATTATATCGAACGTGTGTGGGATATGTGGCTTGCCAGAAAAACACTACTCACAGTTGAGGAAAATAAAAAACCGATAGGAATCGGGAATGCTTCATTCTCAAAACATCAGGTTTGGATAGAAGGCCTCAGAATCCACCCAAAATTCAGAAGAAAAGGATACGCAAGCAAGCTGATTTCACACATAGAAAATATTGCAAAGAAAAAGGGACGACGAGTTTCAAGGATGTTGATTGCGCAAGGAAACACTAGGTCACTCAGGATGGCAAGATCCCTTGGCTACAAAATAGAAGACAAATTCTGGCTATACAACATGCGTCCAAAAAAGCATCAGGTTTCTGCACGAATTGCAACAAATACACGCCAACTAGGGGATTTGGCAAACTCGAGCACATACTCAGAGTCTTGGAAGTGGTTTCAGCTAGACAAACCGACTTGGGACAGGTTGATCAAAAAAAGGCGCGTGATCGTGACAACAAAAAACAAAAGGCCAATTGGTGTTGGGATATGGAACGAGTCGGATCTGGACAAGGATGTCTTGCAGCTTGGCTACATAAATGGCACAAAACAAGGGATGAAAATGATCCTGCATTATATGCAAAACAAGGCCCAACAGATGAAATCAAAGAGAATTCAAGTACTGATGCAGCAAAAAATCAGACTCGACGCAAAGGAGCTTGACAGAAGGATGCTTTTTTGTCTGATGAGAAAGAATCTCTAGGCCGATATCCCGTCACATGCTTCGATAAACCACCTTGGAAGATCGTTTCTTTGGTAGTATACCATTCGCTCTGCCTTGGCGTCAAGAACATACGTCATCGCATGATCTCCTACATGCCTGATACTCCGTCCTGCCATCTGCAACAGTCTGTATGCAGATTTAAGATAGTATCTTCGATGATCCGGCTCGGAATTGTAGATCTTTTTCATGCGGAGGTCGTCGACTGTAGGGTAATATGGAGCCTTGACAATTATCTGGAACCTACTATCGTCATCTGGAAGGTTGACACCAGACTCCAAACCAGGTGAAATGAGAACAGAGTTTGCAAGCTTTCTGTGAGTGGATATTGCTTCTGATTTATCTTGGCCTTTTTGGAGAGGCAGCAGTCTTGACTTTAGCTCAGGCGAGATGTGCTCTAAAATATAGTCCATCTGTGAGTAACTTGTGAGAAGAATTATTCCGCGCTGGTTGCTTCTAAGCTTCAAAATAGCCTCGATCTGAGATATTATCTTGTCTGGAAGTACGGATTCCGCGCTTGATTCCACATATTCAGTTTTTAGAAATACCACCTTGCGGTTCTCAACAGGTATGTTAGAATCCTCATTGATGAAATAGACCTCGTCTTTTCTAAAACCTGTTTCCTTGCAGAACAATTCCAAGTTTATTGTGGCCGACATGAACAAAGTTACCTCAAAGCTTGAGATCAGCTCTTCCATGAACCAGTGAATATGCCATGGTTTTATGGTCACTTCATCAAAGTTGTGACCTCTTCTTTCGTCTTGGAATTTTGATTGTATATCGGTTATGATGTAGTTTTGGTCTGCTGACTGGAGGCCTTTTTGGAGAATCCTCATCTTTGTTGAATAGTTTTTGAGATCGTTTAGGACAAAGTGGTTGATGTATCTATGATCGAATTTGCATTCTACATGTTCTTTGCATCGCAGAAACTCCTTAGTTCTGATGTACTCTCTTATTTTGCTGCATGAAGAGCAGTTTTCTGTTATTCTGATGCCGTGTTTTATGCAGTGAGTGTGTTTTTTGATGTGTTCTTCTGATTGCAGATAGAGGGTGTGTTCGGCGCATTTTTTGATTGTAGCTTCTCGCTTTTTGAATGCCTCTGCAAAAGAGGTAACATATTCTTTTATCTTGTTGATATCAGAATTAACCGAAAATCTGGGCATCTCAACTCCCAGCAATTCACCGTAGAATCCATTGAGATTTGTTGAAAGCTGGTTTGCCAGCTCCTCATCTAACTCATGCGCTTCGTCGCATACGAGAAGCTTTCTTTGAGGCATCTCTTCGCCTGATAAGAGATGCGAAAGATACGACGCATACGAGTAAACAACAAAGCTTGATTTTTTGCCGATCTCAATTTGGTCGTAGTAGGGGCATTTTCTTGGCATGTCTTGGCCGACTATGACTTCTCCGATTGTTCCCTTTTTTGACACTGCATAAGACTCTGGCTGGGGCTTGAAGGCACAGTCGTTGCAATATCCATGCGTGCAGTCAAAGACCCGGTTCGTCTGCTCGCACAAAAACCGCTTTTTTCCACGTACGGTGTTAAAAAATCCAAATTCGTCTTTGTACTGATCCTGTAAAAGTACAGTCGATGTAAGTATGGTAGAGGACCTCATGTATAACGAGAGCGCTATTGCAATCCAGCTTTTCCCAGTTCCGGTTGGCGCAGAAAGTAAGATCTTTTTGTATCCGGATTCTATTGCGTGCTGGATCTTTTTGATTACTTCGTACTGTTTTGGTGTTGGCGTTTTTCCTGTGAACTGGCCTACAAGATCGAGTGCCTCGGTAAGTGATATGGGCTCCCTTGGCCTTTTCAGATCGATTTGTGGGTAGCTGCTGCGAACACGTCTACCTAATGAGTCAAACTGCAACACGAACTCCAAATATCCAGTGTTTATAACTGTAAAATTTGAATAAAATTGAGCTGACCTGTGATCAACACTTGATCAATGAGATCCTTGATATCTTGATATGATCTCATCAATGACATGAAGGCAAAGTTTGCGACCTCGTGTATTGCGTGTGGCGACAAGATTACACCCGGCAAGGAAATAGCAAAAAATGAGGACGGAAAATGGGTTCACAAACACTGTGCACCAGAAGAAGAATTACTTTAGACGGTTCTGTGTAACTTTCGAGACACGAAACAAATGACAAATAGTTTGATTTGTGAAAGAAAGATGGGTTACATCTTTGCGATAAAATCAGTCAAACAGCCTTTCACACCAAATCAGGAACTGCAAAACATGATGAATACCTTCAAAGACATGGTAAATCACTGCATAAGAATTGGACTGAAAAACAATTGTACCACACTGAAGAGACTCTCGTCACTGTCATACCAGCAACTGCCATCATACAAGATCCAGTCATATTACAAACTGAATGCAATCTCTCAGGAAGCAGCAAGACTGGCACAGATGAAAAAAGACATCAAAAAAGGCAAAGTCAAATCGACCTAAGGTTTAACAGTGTTGACCATTTAGTTTTGCAACATCGTGACTAAAAATCAGTACCTCTCTTGCCGTTTTGTCATTTGACATACCATACTTCCAGTCTGGATACAAAATCACAAAATCGGAATAAATCTCACGAATCTGCTTTGAGTTATTATATGACAAAATCCATTTGTCGCGTCGTTTGAGTATTTTTGCGAGTCCTTGGTGGTCAAAATCTTTGTGGAGATCGCCTTTTCTGCCATAGAGCTTACTGTTTATGAGATAAGGCGGATCCAGATACAGCAAAGTGTCTTTATGCTTGGAAATTGAATCCTTAAAGTCAGCATGTTCTACAGTCAAATTGTCAATTCTGAAGCTGCGCAACCTCTCAATAGATGATTTGGTAAACCTCGGATTGCCATCCTTGCCACCAGTTGCCATGCCTCCACAAAGCGTAGAGCCTGAAAACGATGCCCTGTTTAAAACGAAAAACAAGGTGGCACGCTCAAGACTGTTATCTGATTCTAGCTGAGCTTGTTGCAATTTGTAGAATTTTTTACGTGTTAGTGGGTGATACATTTCTACACTATCTGCTAATCGATCTGGGTCTGTCAACAAGTGCTGCCAAAAATCTACTAGCGGTTGAAAATTATCATAACCATAAACTCTAATGCCATTTTGCGCACAAAAGATCTCAAAAGAGCCGCCACCGAAAAAAGGTGAGCAGAGTGAAGATGTGTTCGGCGGTAAATATCTTGAAATAATTTTTACTGCTCTTGATTTTCCTCCAGGATAACGTAATGGAGACCTAATTCGTTGTAAAGGGTATTTCAATATTGTCTTTGACACACTAATAGAATCTAGTCATCAGTTGATTATAGATTTACGGATAAAAAAGGCTCAAATTGTAAATCATTTTATTTGATAACATAGTATATCACACATCTTGATTGAAAACGAAAACACCTGGGCAAGAGCAGTACAAAATAACACAACAGATGAATTTCACAAAAAATTTGATCAGGCTCTAGAGTCCATTAAAAAAGAGCTTGGCAAAACATATCCTTTGATAATCGGTGGAAAGGAAGTCCAATCAGACAAACTCTTTGAGGTAAGATCACCAGCTGACACAAGAATAGTTTTAGCTAAATTCCCCCTTGCAACAAAGGAGCAAACAGAGCAAGCTATTGTAGCTGCAAAAGAATCGTTCCCAGAATGGAGTGCCACTTCATACCAGCACCGAGTGGGCCTATTCAGGGAGGTTGCAAGTCAATACTCGGCGCAGAAATTTACTTTGGCTGCCATAGTGAGCATGGAAAATGGCAAAAACCGACTCGAAGCAATGGGGGAAATAGATGAAACCATAGATTTTCTAAGATTCTACGCAGATCAGCTGGAGTCAAACCAAGGATTTGTCAAGCCTACAAAAAGCGCAAATCCAAATGAAAGAACACAAAGTGTCCTCAAACCATACGGCGTCTGGGGAATAATTTCACCGTTTAATTTTCCGTCTGCGATCGCAATTGGAATGAGCAGTGGTGCTCTAATTACCGCAAACACGGTAGTTCTAAAACCAGCAAGCGATACCCCACTTTCTGCCTTCAAATTCATAGAATTGATTTACAAAAAAGTTCCGCCAGGGGCGATAAACTTTGTTACAGGACAAGGCTCAGTCGTGGGCCAAGCCATAATTGAGAGTCCTCACGTCAGCGGCATCGCATTTACGGGATCAAAAGAAGTAGGGATGTCTGGATATAGAGCCTTTACCAGCAAAGCACCCCGACCATTCATCTCCGAGATGGGCGGCAAAAATCCTGTAATAGTTACCGATTCTGCGGATCTTGAAAAAGCAACGGATGGCGTACTGCGGGCCGCGTTTGGATATGGGGGGCAAAAATGTAGTGCTTGCTCCCGCGTATACGTGCACAAAAAGATCGCAGACCAATTCACACAGAAGCTTGTCTCCAAAGTTCAAAACCTAAAGATAGGCCTCCCGTGGGAAAAAGACACTTACCTTGGGCCAATAATCAACGAAGCTGCAAAAAAGAAATTCCTCCAGGCGGTAGAGCAGGCAAAAAAAGATGGAAAAATAATCTTTGGTGGCGAGACACTCGACGACGGTATTTACCAAAACGGATATTATGTGAAACCAACGATTGTGACTGGCCTACCAAAAGACCACAAGTTAGTCAAAGAGGAACTGTTCTTGCCGTTTTTATGTGTCCAGGAATTTGAAAATTTTGACGATGCAATAAGGCAAGCAAACAACTCCGAATACGGCCTCACTGCAGGCATATTCAGCCAAAACAAAAAGGAGATCGACGAATTCTTCTCAAAGATAGAGGCAGGAGTCACGTACGCAAACCGTGCCCAAAGTGCAACTACGGGTGCAATGGTACAGGCACAACCATTTGTGGGATGGAAGAGTTCTGGCATTTCGGGCAAGGGTGCAGGCGGCTCTTATTATCTGACTCAATTTCTGCGGGAACAAACACAAACAATCTGCAATGAGATCTAAGTCCTGAAAAACAAGCGGATATTTTTATAATTATACTCAGTATGTGGTTTGTGTATTCTAATATCTCACAGATGAGCTTTGAGATATCACAAAAACAAAGAAACTTCTTGGCTCAAGTAGACCGAGTCTGCCGTTCAATTCGAGACAACGAAGAAAAATCCTATCTCCAAGAAAAATTAAACGACAAAGTGATTCCTGAATTTAGCAGAATCGGAATGCTTGGATGTCCAATTTCAAAAAAATATGGTGGCCTTGGGTATGACATCCTCACTTATGCACTCGCATTGGAGCGTATAGGTAGAGAAGGACACTCACTGAGGACGTTTTTTTCCGCACACATCTCAATTGGTCAAATGGTTTTACAGTCATGGGCAAACGAAGAGCAGAAAAAACAATACCTCCCAAAGACGACATCCGGAAAATCAATCATGGGATTTGCGCTCACAGAACCTGCAGCTGGAAGCGATCCGTCGTCGATGCAAACAAAATTCGAAGAAAAAGGAGGAAATTATGTCCTCAACGGAAAAAAACACTGGGTCGGCAACGGGACTTTTGCTAAAGTGATTACGACCTTCGCAAAAGACTCTGACGGAAAGATCTCTGCATTCATAGTAGATACTGACTCGCCAGGCTTCAAAGCAAAAGAAATGAAAAATAAAATGGGTTTGCTGACAGTAAAGAATGCCGAAATCACCTTGCAGAACTGTATAGTCCCAAAAAGGAATCTTCTTGGACAAAAGGGGCAAGGCCTCAGCATCGCATTTAGCACTCTAATTGATGGTAGGTTGAGCGTAGCTGCAGGGGCAATAGGAGTCATGGAAGACTGTCTTGCAGAATCCATTTCATACTCAAAGAAAAGACATCAACATGGCGGGCCACTTGCAAAAAAACAGCTAATTCAGGAACACATTGCACGCATGGTGACAAACATGGAAAGCTCACGATGGCTAGTCTACAAAACTTGTAATGCAAGGCAGAAGCTACACGATTACGTTGAAAAATTCAAACAAAAGACAGCACAATGGCAACAAAAATTGAACCGACATAACAAACAATATTCACAACTAAGAAAAGAAGCAGACAACTTTACCTCCATTGCAAAATTTCACGCAAGCAATTGTGCCTTTGACTCTGCAAATAGAGCAGTTCAAATATTTGGCGCCGAAGGCTACAAAAAAACAAGCAGAGTTGCAAGGCACTTTCTCGACTCACGCGCAATCATAATCTATGAGGGCGCAAATGAAGTCTTGGAACTAAAGATAGGTCTCAATCAGCTAGGCGATCAGTACAGGGCTTACTGAGCTGCGGCGCATGCTTCATGCATAATCGAAATACCTTCGTTGACCTGTTCTTCTGTAATTATTAATGGCAGAATTATCCGCATTGCCTTTTGGCCTGCCCCGAGCGCTAGCAAGCCGTGCTTAAACATACTAAGCAAGACCTTGTCTCGTCTTTCCTTTGATTCACATTCTACTCCAATCATCAAACCAAGGCCCCTCACATCGGTCACTCCTTTTTTGCCAACAATTTCTGAAAATCCCTTTTTGATGAGCAGACCCATCTTTGATGCGTTCTCCAGTAGCCTGTCACGCTTTATGACGTCGATTATCTTGGCGCCTACTGCCATATCTATTCTTGCGCCTCCACCCCAGGTACTTGAAATTACGCCTCTATCTGTAGGTTCCAACCTCTTTTCAAAAGCGGTGGCACCGACTTGAAGAGCCTTTGCCATGCTCATAATGTCAGGTTTTACCCCATAATGCTCAAAGGCCCACCATTTTCCTGTGTGTCCTAGGCCTGATTGAACCTCGTCTAAAATTAATGGAACGCCGTACCTGTCTGCAAGTTCTCTTAGGTTTTTGATGAATCTCTTACTTGCAACAAAATAGCCACCCTCTCCCTGAATTATCTCACTTATGATAAAAGCGACCTTGTTTTCTTTGAGAATTTTTTCGGCCGCATCAATTTCTGGGTCATCGTCTGTTGTGCAAAATTTGATCCGACGTACTGGTAGTTCTGGGAAATTAAGTTTGTAGACTGGCTTGCTTGAGGTAAACGTAAGAGCACCAAGAGTCCTTCCATGAAACGCATTATTGCATCCAATTCCCACCAACGGCCCCATCTTTCGGTAGGCGATCTTTAATGCATTCTCCACTGCCTCAGCTCCGCTATTTATGAAAAACACCTTGAAATCTGGCGGCAGAATTGTGGCAAGCTTTTCTGCAAGCATAGCATGTTCTTCAGTGTAAAAATCTTGGCCCGCTATCTTGTGTGCTCCGTTTGTAGAGTATTCCTTTAGCACTTCCAAAATGTCTGGATGGGAATATCCCAGTGGGCAGGCACCAACATTGGATGTAAAATCCAAATACTCATTTCCATCCACATCTTCAATGATGCAGTCGTGGCCTCCCTTGATGACAAGGGGATACATGAACGTGGAATCATAAGTATGAGCTTTCATCGACGATATTATTTTGGAGGCGATCGGACCAGGTGGCGTAATTCTGATGTGGTGTCTCATGAATTACTTAACAAGTAATAAAATAAAAACAAACTAGTCACCTAGAATACTGCTTAGTTGCTAAACTCAAATATTTTCTAGTTTTGATGATAACCAAAGCTGGAATGCCAAAATAGATACTCGCATTTAATAGGATAATACCAATTCCATACTCTAACATCTCTGTC
>JBFLWI010000028.1:0-11471 GCA_040757675.1 Thermoproteota archaeon
AAATACAAGATTGTTGCTTTGTCAAATTCGGCTGTCACTTTAGCGTTGACAACGACTGTCATGACGACAAAGATTGCGGCGAGCAGTAAGAATGGCCTAGATCTTACATCGAATAACCAGTTTTGCAATCACACAGGACTCAATGTTGTTCTTTTTAATTTTTCTGGAGTTGAATCGCAACCTGATCGACTCAAAGATTTTAAGATGGCAAAAAAAGACACAAGGCGTGAAGATTCTAACGCTCAATGATTTTGATGTAAAATCCAAGACCGTTCTTCTTCGCGTCGATATGAATTGTCCAATCGACCCCATAACTGGCGAAATTTCTGGTGCAAAGAGAATCGAAGAGGCCACAGAAACAATAGAGGCATTAAAGGAAGCAAAGGTAGTGGTTGTTTCGCACCAAGGACGAGTAGGAAACAAAGATTACATAGGCATGGATCAACATGCAAAAATTTTGGAAAAACTTGTTGGTAAAAAAATCACTTATGTTGAGGATGTGATTGGTGCGTTAGCACAATCTGAAATAAAAAAAATGAAAGATGGAGACATCATACTATTAGACAATCTGAGATTTTGTGCTGAAGAAAATTATGAGTTTTCACCACAAGATGCTGCAAACACAATAATGGTGAAACGACTCGGACCACTTTTTGATTTGTGTGTTCTAGATTCATTTCCAAGTGCCCATAGGTCGCACCCATCGCTTGTTGGTTTTTCTCACATAATGCCTGCATGTGCAGGCAAGATAGTGGAACGCGAAGTAAGAAAGCTCGATGAAATCCTTACAATAGCAAAAGCACCACACGTAATCGTTCTTGGTGGCTCCAAGATAGCCGACAGACTGGAAGCAATCAAGATGCTCATAAAACGTGGACGTGCGGATCAGATTCTGCTCACCGGACTCATCGGCAATGTGTTTATGCGCGCCCAAGCTCGGATCAAATACCCACTTGGAATAAAAGGTGAAGACGAAGCAGTTTCAAAGGCACACGCACTGATGGGCGAATACCCAGACGTCTTTTTCACACCTGTGGATGTGGCAATAGACAAAGATGGCGAACGGCTGGAGCTTGATGTGAGGCAGCTTGTAAAAGGGGATCAGATATACGACCTCGGCCAAAAAACAGTTGAGCACTACTCTAAGATAATCGCAAGCGCTGGAACCGTCTTTATCTCAGGTCCGCCTGGCTTCTTTGAGAAGGAGATGTTCAGTTATGGTACCAAAGCATTATTGGAATCTGTTGCTAACTCGATGGCGACCACTATTGTGAGCGGCGGACACCTCACATCGGCATTAAAACGATATGGCCTCGCAGAGAAGATCACACACATCAGTACCGCTGGTGGCGCCCTTGTGCTGTATCTGACTGGAGAAAAGCTACCTATGATCCAGTCACTTGAGGCTGCAGCTCAGAGATACAAAGCTAAATAGTTGCGCGACACGTAGAGTTTGGGCAGATCCTGTCCTCGGATTTACCAAGATGAACTTCCCTATTACATGCTGGACATTGAATCTTCTCAAGTGGTTCGAATAACTTGAACCACTGTGTGGTGAAATTTTGTGCTATATTTCTCATAACACCTACATCACACAAAGCTGTAAAATGCTGCTCCATGTCATCGATTGTAAGAGAATTATCTATGACGCCGTCTTTTTGAAGAATTGAAAAGATTTCATCGTTTGTGAATCTGACATCAGGATCATTGTATTTTTCAAATATCACTTTGCGGATTTGGAGCGATATGTCAGACATCTTCAGTACAGCGTTGCGGCCTCTTCTTTTAGCGTGTCGGCGTTTGCATCCTTAAGTTTGTTTGCAAGGTACGTGTAAAGACCATACTTTAGAACCTTCAATGAAAGCAGTGCGCATTTGATTCTCACTGCTTGGAGGTTTTCTAGGCCCAATTCGCCTAAAACGTCATTTTTTTGAATTTTTTTGACCTCATCTATGCTTTTACCCTTTACTATTTCAGTGAGTACTGAGGTGCACGCCATACAGATTGCGCAACCCCTGCCCTGGAACTTAATGTCAGATATTTTGTTGTCTGCCACATTCATGTAGATGTCGATACTGTCTCCGCATAAAGGGTTGCTGTCATGATATGCGATGTCTGGGTTTTCAAGTTTGCCAAAGTTACTTGGATGCCTTGAGTACTCCACGATCATTTCATGATAGATGTCTGCGTTACCACTCATAGTTTAAACAACCTTGCTGCTCTTCCAAGTGAGTTTATCAGTGTGTCAACTTCTTCTTTTGTGTTGTAAATGTAAAAGCTTGCGCGTGACGTAGCTGCGACATCGAGTCGCTCCATGAGCACTTGGGCACAGTGGTGCCCAGACCTTATCGCAATTCCATCTTCATCAATTATGGTGGCCAAGTCGTGTGGATGTATATCTGCAAAATTAAATGAGATTACCCCACCACGTTTTGAGATATCTTTTGTGCCATACAACTTGATTCCTCTTATTTGAGATAGCTTTTCTAGCGCGTATTTTGTAAGTTCAATTTCGTGTTGTCTTACGTAGTCCATTCCGAGATTGTTCAGATAGTCTATTGCAGCGGCAAACCCAATTACGTCTGCAATGTTTGGAGTTCCAGCCTCAAACTTGTATGGAAGATCATTCCACGTAGTTTCGTATTTGTGAACCTCTCGAATCATATCTCCTCCCCCATGGAATGGCACCATCTGCTCAAGGAGTTCCTTTTTTGCCCACAGCACTCCGACACCAGTTGGTCCCAGCATCTTGTGGGCCGAAAATGCAAAAAAATCACACTCCATCTGACTCAGATCGACTTTCATGTGCGGCACAGACTGCGCCCCATCAATTAGAACGCGAACTCCTGCCTTTTTGCAACGCCTAATTATCTCTGGCACATCAGATATCGTCCCAAGAACGTTTGACATCTGGCTTACGGTTACAAGTTTGACTCTGCCAGTCTCCAAGTAACGGTCAAGTTGTTCTAGGATCAGTTGTCCGTCATCATCTACTCCGATGTATTCTAGTTTTGCTTGTTTTTCTTGTGTCAAAAGCTGCCATGGAACTATGTTGCTGTGATGCTCATACTCTGTCGTGACCACAATGTCATCTTTGCTTACGTTTTGTCTTCCCCACGTATATGCGACGAGGTTGATTGCTTCCGTCGTACCGCGAACAAACACTATCTCTTGCCTGTCTTTTATGTTTAGAAACTGTGCGACCTTGTCACGTGTTGTCTCATAGGCCTCAGTTGCTTCTTCGGCTAGTGCGTGGACGGCTCTGTGTATGTTGGAATTGTGGTTTGTGTAAAAATCCGAAATTGCATTGATTACTTGAATTGGTTTTTGTGTGGTTGCAGCATTATCAAGATACACTAGTGGTTTGTTGTTTCTTACCTTTCTTTGTAGTATGGGAAAGTCCTTTCGAATTTGTTCAACGGAGATAGATGTCTGCAACTCTTAAACCTCTACATAGATCTCGTCTTTGTCTATTTTAATATTGTACGTTTTGAGTGGTTTTTCTGCTGGCGGATTTTGTGGCACACCATTTTCCAAATTGAAAACAGAGAGATGTAATGGGCATCTGACCCCCTCATCGCTCAAAAAACCACTTGAGAGATCAGCTTCTTCATGTGTACATATTCTATCTGTCGCGTAAATCTTGCCGCCAAGATTCGTGAGAAGTATCTTTTTGTCTTCAAAATCAAAACTGAACATTTCATTTGTTCCAAGTTGGTTTGTCGAGCACGCCTTTACCCACCTACTCAAAACCTTCTCACCTGTACTTGTAGTGGGTCTCAAGTTGATCTGCTTCTTTGTATCTGACTTCCTCTACTTCGACTATCGCACGCAAGTGCTCATCTGATTTTATAACTAGATCCCTGTTATTCCACTTGGATTCAATCAGATAAGCAATCCAAGCACGTACTTGGTAAGACATTGAACGTGACATTGGTTCCAAAAACCCTTCAACGATTATTCGCTCCGCCTCTTGTCTGCTCAGGCACCGTGTTGCAAGATAAAAGAGCTGCTCTTCGTCAACTTGTGCGACTGATGCGGAGTGTGTTGCCTTGACATCATTTGTGAGGATTTCGAGGCCTGGAATTGCATCCGATTTTGCATCTTTATCTAGCAGAATGGAACGCCCAGAAAGAAATGACTTCGACTGTGATGCACCTTCAAGTATTTTGATCATGCCCTTGAAGAGAGACTTAGACTTGTTTTTGAGGACGGATCTCTGCACCACTTGGCCTTCGGTAGATGGTTTTCGATGAATTAGGTTTGCAGACAGATCAAAAGACTGTTCGTTGTGTCCAAATACAACTTCGGCGTCCTGCGCTGATGCGCCTTGGCCGTCAAGAAAATAGTTTGTTCTGTAGCGTGAAAGCAAAGAACCGAATAATCCAAGGTACCAGCTTATCTTTGCATCTTGTAATACGGTGCAGTTCCTTGTGGAAAAGCTAACTGCTGATTGATCCATAGCTTGAAACGTAGTGAGTTGGAGGTTGCTTGCCTGCTCCGCTTGAACTGTAAGCAATTCAAGATACGCTTGCTGTTTTGTTCCTTTTGGTGCATATAATTCCTGAATTATACTTGCTTTGCTGCCTTGCTCAGCAACTACCACATTACGGGATATTACAGATGTGCCATCAGGTGATATAGACGACACCAGATGAATTGGCTTTTCCAAGATTGCGTTTTTTGGTATTTTGATGAATATTCCGGAGTTAAATGCTGCATTGTTTAATGCGGTATACTTGTCTTCTTTTGGATCACTTGACTCAAAGATTTTTTTTATTAGATCACCTTGTGTTTTTATCGCATCATAAATTGATGAGATTATCACACCTTTTGATTTTAGCTCGTCAGTTATGTTGACGCGAAAAATATTGGTGCCAGTTTGTATGATGTGATTTTCCGATTCAAGTTCGACAAGCCTTGGCTTGAGTGAATCAAAGATTGCATTTTGTGAATCCAAGGCTAGCGAGACTTGGTTTGGATCCATTCGCTTTGCGTCTGTGTATTTGTTGTAGAGTGGAGACACTTCGGGTGGTAGGCTCTGATAAATCGAAAACGAGTTTTTTCTATACTGCTTTAGCCACTCTGGCTCATTTTTTGCTGCAGATATCTCGTCCACATGAGTAGGGGTGATTGTGGATAGGGCAAGCGTTTGCATGTTACAACAAAAATAGATTGGGAGGAGTTATCCTACCGAGTCGTCCATTTCCAGTTTGATGAGTCTGTTTAGCTCTACTGCATACTCCATTGGAAGTTCTTTTGTGAATGGCTCCATGAATCCGTTCACTATTAGTGTGAGTGCTTCTTCTTCAGAGAAACCGCGAGTCATAAGGTAGAAGATTTGTTCGTCACCTATTTTTCCGACTGTTGCTTCGTGAGTCACAGTAGCGTCCTCTTGATTTATTTCCATGTATGGATAGGTATCTGTCTTTGAAGTATCATCAAGAAGTAATGCATCACACCTTACCGATGCCTTTACGTTTGTTGCTCCTTTTGCGACATGTAGCAGCCCCCTGTATGTGGTTCTGCCGTTTAGGCGACTGACAGACTTGGAGGTTATTCTGGACGTAGTGTTTGGGGCCAAGTGAACCATTTTTGCTCCTGTGTCTTGGTGTTGTCCTTTTCCTGCAAACGCAATTGATAGGGTCTCGCCGTGTGCTCTTGGCTCAAGCAAGTAGATTCCTGGATATTTCATTGTGATTTTGCTTCCTATGTTTCCATCGATCCATTCCACCGTTGCACCTTCGTATGCATACGCCCTCTTTGTCACAAGATTGTACACATCACTGCTCCAATTCTGAATTGTAGTATACCTCAGCTTGGCACCTTTGTGTGCGATTAACTCAACTACTGCAGAGTGTAATGATTCTGACGAGTAAACAGGTGCAGTACATCCTTCGATGTAGTGGACTTCGGATCCCTCATCTGCTATGATGAGCGTTCTTTCAAACTGCCCGATGTTTTCCGCGTTGATTCTAAAGTATGCTTGTAGTGGCATATCTACTTTGACTCCTGGCGGAATATAGATGAAAGAGCCACCGCTCCAAACCGCACTGTTTAGTGCAGCAAATTTGTTATCTTCTGGTGGAATCACTTTTCCAAAATATTTTTTGAAGATTTCTGGGTGTTCTTTGAGTGCAGTGTCTGTGTCCAAAAATATGACACCTTTTTTTGCCAAGTCCTCTCTTAGGTTGTGATATACAACTTCAGACTCGTACTGTGCTCCGACTCCTGCAAGGAATTTTTTCTCTGCTTCTGGAATGCCAAGCTTGTCAAAGGTCTTTTTGACTTCAGCAGGGACATCGTCCCAGCTTTTTTCTGTTTTTTCAGAAGCTTTGGCATAATAGTAAATATTTTGAAAATCAATTGCTCCAAGATCTGGTCCCCAGTTTGGCATTGGTTTTTTCATGAAAACTTCGTAGGATCTAAGTCTAAAGTCGAGCATCCATTGTGGCTCGTTTTTTAGTTTGCTGATTTCTTTGATAACTTCTTTTGAAAGTCCCTTTTTGGAGAGATGCACATACATCTCGGTAGAATCTTTGAAATCATATTTTGAATAATCCATCTCCAGATTTTCTGTGGCCATAGAGTGCAAAGCTTTGTTATGTTATAAATAGATTATACACTGTTTACTAGTTGTTCGTCGGAGTAGCTATAGCTAACATAGCTCAAGCTAATGAAAAAATATTTTTCATTGCATCAAATGCACCATGAACTGTATGTACATTGGCAACTTTTGGTTCAACATTGAATTTTTTTAATTCTTCTGCAGTAAATGGGCCTATCGCCACAATCTGTAATTTTTGTAGTTGTTTTGTTAGATCATTTGGATCACAATCTGCAGACATTATCTCAAAAAACCCTCTAACTGATGACGCACTGGTAAAAACAATACCGTCTACTTTTTTGTGTGCGAAGGCCTCCTTGAATTCTTTCCACTGTGCAGTATCAGAATAGGCCTGCACGTCGTAAAGATGGTTTTCCTTCACTACCAAGCCTATTTTTTGCAAAAGCTTTGCTAAGAATTCAGTTGACGCGCCACTACGCGGCACAATTACTCTTTTTCCTTCGGCATTCAACTTGGTAAACAATTCTCCAACTCCAACCGACGAATATTTTGTTGGCACGTACGATACCTTGATGCCTTCTTTTTCCAGCGCTTCCTTGGTTTTTGGTCCAACCGCCATTACCATTGTGTTTGCGACGGCAAGCTGTAGTTGCTGGTACTTGCCACTGTTTTTTGCCACATCGAAGAGAAGTTTTACTGCTTTTGAGCTCATAAAGACAGAGTAATCTGGGTTGAACTCTTCAATATCAGATAGAAATTCATCTACGATTTTGTCTCCCTTGCTGACAAGCTCGATTGTAGGAATAGGCATCGGTATGGCGTTTTCTCTTGCGGCCAAGTCGATGAATTCCTTAGAATCTTCTTTTGAGCGCGTGATTGCGATTGTTTTTCCTGAGATCATTTTCTCCATCCCACTACCTTGTGGAGTTTTACCACATTTCCTATTATAATTATTGATGGAGGTGTGATTTTGTGTTGTTTGATTTTTCGTGCAATGTTCCCAAGTGTACCAACTATCATCCTATGATTTTCACTGGTGCCGTTTTGAATTACTGCTACAGGCGTACGAGTCGACAGGCCTCCTGCTGCCAACTCCTTTGAAATTACTCCAATTCTTGACAAGCCCATCATGATCACAATAGTTTCAGCTGATTTGGCAAGTAGTCTCCACTTTACAGGTGATTTTGTTTTTTGTGGATCTTCATGGCCTGTTACAAACACTACAGTTGATGAATATTTTCTATGTGTCAATGGTATGCCAGAATAAATTGCAGAACCTATCCCAGAAGTGATTCCAGGAATTATTTCAAATTTAATTTTGTTTTTTCTGAGGTATTCTGCTTCTTCACCACCGCGTCCGAAGATAAATGGGTCTCCACCTTTGAGTCGAACTACACGCTTGTACGATTTTGCATATTTTACCATGAGCTGATTTGTTGTATCTTGGTGTTTGTAGTCATCTCCCACATCTCTTCCAACGTAGAATTTTTGTGTCCTTTTTGGAATCATCGCAATTATTTTTTTGCTGACTAGGCGGTCATATAGAACGACATCTGCTTTTTTCAAAAGCTCGACTGCCCTAAGCGTGATCAACTTTGGATCCCCTGGACCGGCTCCAACCAGATAGACGATTCCACTCATTTTTTGTTCCATTCCTCCAGCTTTTCTCTCCAGTCTTTTGCTAACTCATTTACACCTTTTTGTTGTAGCTCCTCTGCTGCCTGTCTGCCTACCTCGTATGGGTTCAATTTTTGCCCTGATTTTTGCACGATTAGCACTTCTTTTCCGTCAATTGAATATGCGACTACTGTCAGATTCACTAGCTCGCCGTTTACTTGAGCAAACGCACCTACTGGAAACCGGCAACCAGAATCCACAAATGATGACAGTGCTCTCTCAGACTCTACTGCGATTCGGGTGTTTTGGTCTTCGATTGTCTTCAACATGTCCAGTGTTTTTTTGTCTTCTTTTCTGCACACAATTCCCAATGCGCCCTGTCCTGGAGATGGTGGAAAGTCAATCGTGGAGAGTCGTGTGTGTTTTACATTGATGCCGAGTCTGTTTATTCCGGCTTGTGCAAGCACTATGCCATCAAATGTGCCGTCCTGAACTTTTTTTATTCTGGTTTCCACGTTGCCGCGAATTGGTTTGACAATGAGATCAGATCTTTTCTTTGAAACTTGGACTGCGCGCCTGAGACTACTTGTGCCGATTACTGAACCGCCAGGAATTGTTTCAAGTGTGTAATCACCCTTCGTAATGAAGACATCGTTGAATGGCTCTCGCTTTGGTACACAGCCAAGTACAAGTTCGTCGGCAAGTATTGATGGAACGTCTTTAAGACTGTGGACTGCAAAATCTACAACGCCGTCTGCTACTGCTTTGTCTATTTCTTTTTCAAAGATCCCCTTTTGGTTTATGGTAAAAAGCGGGCGGGCATCGGTGTCACCTTTTGTCTTTATTGTCTTTATCTCATATTCTGTATCTGGATTCTTCTTTTGTAGTTCTGCTATCACCCAGTTTGTCTGTGCCAAAGACAGCTGGCTACCCCTTGTTCCCAAAATGTATTTCAAGATCTCACCGTTTTGAGAGCACTCTGATAAGCGTTTATCGTATATTCAACGTCTGCTTGAGTGTGTGCGTATGATAGGAATACCGTTTCAAATTGTGACGGCGCCACAAAAACACCTTTTTTTAGAAGATTTTTGAAAAGTTTATCGAATTTTTTAGTATCTGACTTCTTGGAGCTTGCATAATCCACTACCGGTTTGTCTGTAAAGAATATCTGAAACATAGAGCCAATGGAGTTTATTTGGTGTGAGATCTTCAAATCGTGTGCGGTTTCATCTATAGACCTCGTTAATTTTGAGCAGAAATCGGCTAATCTTGGGTAGATTTTGTGCTTCAACCCAGACATTGTCTTAATTGATGCAATGGCTGCCGCAACCGAAATGGGATTTCCAGCAAAAGTGCTGGCTTCGTAGACTTTGCCCAAAGGTGCGAGCTGATCCATAATTTCGCTTCTTCCGCCAACTGCGGAAATAACAAACCCATTGCTGAGAGATTTTCCGAGTGTGGTTATATCTGGTGTAACTCCAAAGTATTGCTGAGCTCCACCAAGCGAGAGCCTAAAGCCGGTTATTATTTCATCAAAGATGAGTGGAATATCGTGCTGTTTTGTGATTTTCCTGATATCTTTTAGAAAATTTTTGTTTGGCAAGATAAGTCCCATGTTCCCAAGCACTGGCTCCACTATCACACCTGCCACATCGTTATTTTTTCTAATTACCGATTCCAGCTGCTCTGCGTTGTTATATTGTACAACGAGTGTGTTTTTTGAAAAATCCTCTGGGACTCCATCAGAAACAGACATGCCGTGATGGGCAGAGCCTGCCCTTACCAGCATCGACTCGTGTGCGCCATGATAGCAGCCTTCAAACTTGATTATCTTTTTCTTTTTTGTAAATCCCCTTGCAAGCCTGATCGCAGTCATAGTTGCCTCAGAGCCTGTGTTTACCAGACGTACTTTGCGCATCGATGGATAGATTTTGGTAATTAATTTTGCAAGTTCCACCTCAAGATCGGTTGGTGCACCGTACATTGTTCCGATTTTTAGTTGTTTTTTTACGGCATCTATTATCTCCTTTCTTTTGTGGCCAAGCAGCATTGCGCCATAACCAGTGCAAAAATCCAAGTATCTGTTTCCGTCGGCATCCCAGATAGAGCCTCCTTGTGCTTTTTTTACAAAGAACGGGTACGGTGCAAAGTATCGCACTGGGCTGTTTACGCCAGCAGGTATCAGCTTTTTTGCCTGAGCAAATAACGATTTCGATTTTGGCAACGATTTTGTTTGGTTTTTTCGTTATTATTAATCCTAAATGCTATTTTTCTTGGCGAATCCTTGATTGTCGCTATGACTCACACTTGGCCACTATGTCGCCATCTTTTTCTGACGCGGTACACGAGTCATTATCATCTCCGCCGTCAATTATGTCGGTTCCAGATCCACCGTTAAGTGTGTCCTGACCGGATTGACCTTTGATTATGTCTGCTCCATTATCTCCGTTAATTGTGTCGTCGCCTTCGTTTCCATATACGATGTCGTCGCCTTCACCTCCAAAGATGCAGTCATTTCCTTTGTCACCAATGATTATGTCATCTCCACCAAAACCGAATATGAGATCTGCAAGTGTTGTGCCAAGCAACATGTCATCCTCCTCAGTGCCGAGGATCTGGTTGTATGAGCTGTGTGGTTTACCGCATGCTTGCACTATTACTGACTGAGTTTGGTTAATCGAGTTGCCATACTTGTCAACTGCCGTCCAAGTGACAATGGTTTCGCCTAGTGGGAATATCGTTGGAGCGTTACTCAATATTTGTGGTGATGAGTCTGTTAGATCAAATGCCGTTGCTGTTCCTACAGAGACTGGTGTTTCAAGTGCTATTGCATCAATCACAATATTTTGTGGCACTGTGATCTTTGGTGCAGTCGTATCCACTACGGTTACCAGCTGGGTCGCAGTAGCAGAGTTGCCTGCCTCATCGGTTGCAGTCCAAGTGACGATGGTCTCACCGAGTGGGAATGTGTCTGGGGCGTCGTTTGTAATTGAGGCAATATCCAAAATATCGGAAACTTGCGGTAGTTCAAGTGTAACTTGGTTGTTCTCAACCCCCGTAGCCTCAACGATTACTTGATCCAATTTGACGAATTTGGGTGGAATCGTATCAACAATGACTACTTTTTGTGACACCGTCTGCAAATTACCTGCTTGATCCGTTGCAGTCCAAGTTACTATAGTCTCACCTACTGGGAACTTTTCTGGGGCGTCGTTTGTAATGCTTGCAACACCCACATTGTCAGACACTGCTGGGGTCTCCAAGGATATCACGTTGTCTGATTTTG
>JBFLWI010000028.1:11571-16515 GCA_040757675.1 Thermoproteota archaeon
GCCTCAGCTGTAATGTCTGCTGGTGGTGTGATTATAGGCGCGGTGGTGTCTACTACGGTTACCTTTTGTGTGGCTGTAGCAGAGTTGCCTGCCTCATCGGTTGCAGTCCAAGTGACGATGGTCTCACCGAGTGGGAATGTGTCTGGGGCGTCGTTTGTAATCAATACGTCACTTACTGTATCACTTGCGGTCGGCAAGCTCAAAGAAACAGAATTGTTATCAGCTGATGTTGCTTCCATTGTGATGTCTGCTGGGGGTGTGATTATAGGCGCGGTGGTGTCTACTACTGTGACGTTTTGGATTGCAGTCGCAATATTTCCTGACGTGTCTACTGCACTCCAAGTAACCATAGTTGTTCCTAGGCTAAATATGCCTGGTGAATCGTTTGTAATCGATTCAACTCCTATTGCATCCGTAGCTTTAGCCTCACCTATTGAAACACTAGTTCCAGAACTTCCTGTAGCTTCTACCACTATATTTTCTGGAACCGTAATTGCAGGAGCCGTAGTATCTATTATTGAGACTAGTTGAGTTGCAGTTGCCGTGTTTCCTGATGAGTCAGTCACAGTCCAAGTTACGGTTGTCTGTCCCAGCGGAAAAGCAGACGGTGCATCATGCGTAATAGAATCTATTTCCACAAGATCCGATACCTTCGGCTCACCAAGAATGATGATATTTTCTGATATGCTTGATGCCTCCGCTATCACATCTTTTGGTGGAGTAATCTCCGGCTTGGTGGTGTCCACTATAGTCACAGTTTGATTCTTTGAGATGCTGTTTCCATAATTATCGGTCGCAATCCATGTTATTACAGTGGTGCCAAATGGATAATCAGATGGTGCGTTATTACTAATTGATGAGATTCCAGTTATATCGTCAACTATTGGATCCCCAAGGGCCACTATGTTTCCTGTCTGTCCAGTAGCTTCCTGAGTAATATCTGCGGGAACAGTCAAGTTTGGCGGCATGGTGTCTACTACTGTCACGCTCTGGGTCACAGTGGCGTTGTTTCCGCTACCATCTACTGCAATCCATGTTACTTGTGTGGTGCCAAGTGGGAATAATTCTGGGGCATTGTTTGTAATTGTAACTGCTTGCACATCAGAAACAGATGGTGCCTCAAGTAATACTGGGTTTGCTGTTGCAGACACAGCTTCTACTATGACATCCTGTGGCTGTGCGACAACAGGCTTTGTGGTATCAATTATGTTGATTTTTTGTGTATCTGTTGAGATATTTCCTGCCACGTCTACTGCGCTCCAAGTCACTATTGTCTCACCTAGGGGGAAAGTGATTGGAGCATCGTTTGTAATTGATGCAATCTCACTGTTGTCTGAAACCGTTGGCTCACCTAGGTTTACTTGGTTTCCGTCAAGACTTGTTGCCTCAATTGTGATATCTGCAGGCGCGTTAATCTTTGGGGCCTTTGTGTCCATGACTGTGACTTTTTGAGTCGCAGTTGCCGTGTTTTTTGCCACGTCTGTCGCAGTCCAAGTCACGATGGTCTCACCGAGTGGGAACATAGTGGGAGCATCGTTTGTTACAGACAAAACACCCACCAAGTCGGTAACTATTGGCGTATCAAGAATGATCTCATTTTGTGTGCCCTTTGCCTCCACTACAATATCAGAAAGATTGGAAAATACTGGAGGCGTCGAATCACCCACGGTCACTGTTTGTGTTGCAATACCTACGTTGCCTGCGTTATCAATTGCAGTCCAGATTACCGTGGTTATGCCAAGTGGAAATTCTGTAGGAGCGTTGCTGGTAAGAGATTTGATTCCACTTTCGTCATTTGCTATTGCCATACCTATTGAGACTTTGGTAAGTCCTCCTGTTGCCTCCACATAGAGGTCCTTTGGTGGAGTTATGTCTGGTTTTTTAAAGTCGTTTGTGATTGGTTTTGTCATCTGTGTTTCTGTCTGTGTTTGTGTAGTTTCCACAGTATCTTTTGATCCAAATTTTTGTATTCTGTGATTACTTGAATCAACTACAAACAGATCACCGTCCGAGTCCACTGCCACATCCTTTGGTAATTTGAATTGTCCATTAGCCGTTCCAGTTGTTCCAAAAGTTGCCAACACGGAACCTTCCTTATTTAGTACCACCACACGGTTGTTGCCTGCATCCGCAATCATGATGTTTCCAGAAGAATCGACTGCAACACCATCTGGAGAAATCTGTATGCCACCCGATGATGCCGTGTAGCTTTTTACAAAAGCTCCTTCAGCTGTGAATTTTTGTACCCGCTTGTTTCCAGCGTCACCCACATAGATATTTCCATCATTGTCAACTGCTATGCCGAGTGGATTGAGGAACTTTCCTTGCTCCGTTCCACTTGAACCGATTGTCTTGATGTGTTTTCCTTCCGAATCAAATTTTTGGACTCGACTGTTTCCTGTGTCAACTACATATACAAAGTCATCTTTTGAGACAGCAACGCCATTTGGGAGTTTGAATTTACCAGGTTCAGTGCCAGTCGATCCCCACGACGAGATAAAGTTCCCGGTGGTATCAAATTTCTTTACTACGTTTAATTCATGATCTACGACGTAAACAAAATTATTTCTGACTGCGATTCCTGCAGGGGACTGGAAGTTCTTCGAATCAGTTCCTTTAGAACCCCAGGAATGCAAGTAGACACCCTCGTTGTCAAATTTTTGTACTCTAAAATTGCCAAGATCTGTTACGTAGACGTTTCCTGCCTCGTCCACCGCAGCATACTGTGGGAATGAGAATGCGCCAGTCTTTACTAGCCCTTGGCCACCAAAACTGGATACAAACGGGTAGTTTGTGGCTGCCATTGCAGGCTGCATGGCTAGGGTAAAAACAAAGCACGCACTGAGTATAGCTAATTTACGCCGCATTTAGGCATAAGTTTCTGTGTTTGAAAAAGATCTCAAAAGTGAGTATTTCTTGTAGTTTTAGTCAAATTTGACTCAGAATGGTTTGTTGACCTCACGCGTAAAGACATAACTTGCAAGGCCGAGCATTGCCACCACGAAGGCTCCAATTATTCCAAGGCTCATGGCAGTTGAGACCCCTTCTGTTACGCCCGTCATAAGACCGCGAACCAAAAGCACCGTATATGTTACTGGGTTGAACTTGGCTGCAGTTGCAAGCCAATCAGGCAAAAGCTCCAGCGGGAAAAGTGCTGGGCTGAGCATGAAAAGCGGCATTCCCAAAAAGTTGATTATTCCCCAAAATGTTTCCTGCGACTTGGCAGTAGCTGCAACTATTACCGATATGCCAGAAAACCCCAGTGAAAACAAGATCACAAGTGCCATGATCGGCCCAATCACCAAAAGATTTGGAAAACTCACTCCAATGATTATGGCTATTCCAATTATGAGTGCAGACTGGAGCGCCGAAATGAGAGATATTGCAAGCATTTTGCCAAGTGCAATCGACGATCTTGAAATCGGCGAAGTCAGTGCTTTATTCATAAATCCATATCTTCTGTCCCACAGTGTGTTCACGCCACCAAAAATGCTCGTAAATATCGCAGTAAGTATTATGACTCCTGGTGCCATGAATTCCAAGTAACTTCCATCAAATCCAACCGACTGGATCAGTGGCCTGGTTCCAGCAAATGTGTGACCTATTACAATTATCCAGATTGCAGGCTGAATGAGCCTAATTAGCACACCACTACGTGATTTTCTATATCTTTTGAGCTCACGCCAAAATACAGTGTATGTATCGTAAAACATCATAACATTCTCTTCTTTTTTTGATACTCCTTTCTTCGATCGTATGTTGCGCCGTTGTTATCGCGTAGGTCTCTTCCAGTGTACGAGAGGAACACATCATCAAGTGTTGGTTGTGTGATCGAGACTGATTTGATCGTAATGCCAAGCTTTGACGAAAGTGAGAATATCATCGGTGCCACTTCTGTCCCCTTGGATGAGAACACCGTAATTTTGTCCTCACTTTCTGTGACTTCCTTTACGAACTCTATTCTCTTTATTTCAGAAATCAGCTGTGATTTTGACGAATGATTGTCCATTGAAAACGTGATTACGCCTGCGCCAAGTGCGTTTTTGAGTGCCTGCGGGGTGTCGATTGCTTGAATCTTGCCGTAATCAATTATCCCAATTCTATCGCAGAGCCTGTCTGCTTCTTCCATATAGTGGGTAGTCAGAAATATAGTCATCTTGTACTCTTGGTGAATTTTTTTTATGTATTCCCAGATCTTTTGTCGCGTCTGTATATCCAGGCCGACTGTAGGTTCGTCCAAAAATAGGACTTGGGGCCTATGCAGCAAACCTCCTGCAATTTCAAGACGCTTTCTCATTCCCCCAGAATAGGTGATCGCCGAATCATGCTGCTTTTCTTTGAGCTCTACTAGTTCCAAGAGTTCGTCTATTCTTGAGCTCATAGAGTCTTTAGGTAGGTGGCTCAGCCTAGCCTGAAGAATCAAATTTTCTCTTCCTGAGAGATACTCGTCTATTGTGATGTCTTGTTGGACGTAGCCAATCTTTTCGCGCACTTTCTTTTGTTGCGATGATACGTCAAGGCCTGCTACGAATGCCTGGCCGGATGTTGGCTTGAGCAGTGTCGTTAAGATCATCATGGTAGTGCTTTTGCCTGCCCCGTTTGGACCCAAAAATCCAAAGATCTCTCCTTCATCTACTGAAAACGAAATCTTGTCTACTGCCACCACATCAGAGTTGTAGATCTTAGTAAGCGCTTTAGTTTCTATCGAATGCACTACAATCAGACCCATAGTTGATTATAAATTGCTGTCTTTGCGATCAAAACTCCACATAAAAAATTTAAGATGGAAAAAATTTTTGATACATATGAAAGGTCTTTGTCATGTATGTTACAGCTCTAATGTAGAAACCATATTGAATAATGGCATACCTGTTTGTTTGTTGTGTGCAGCAAAGACAAAATAATTTTTTATTTTTATAAAAATTAAAAAATTAGTGGAGTTTT
>JBFLWI010000029.1:0-16008 GCA_040757675.1 Thermoproteota archaeon
TTCCATAATCAAGTTCACAAAAGAAAGCAAAGTCAAGATACAAGCAGACATGGTAACTACGCTAAGCAGGATAATCGACATCATAAGAAATGACACGGTTCGAGAATACAGGGAGCTGCTCAGAGAAAGTGAAGTCCTAAAACAGCTAAGCGTTGAAGGTAACAAAGCGCTACCTCTACTTGACGATAAGATAGAAAAAGCTGCGCGATATGTTGCCGTAGCATACGACAAGCTGGGATTCATCATAAAGCATGATGAAGATCTCCAGAGGAGAGTCTTGGAGTGGCACGGCGATGACATTGCAGAGATGTGGCTCATGTTGCAGCCCATCGTCAAAAACAAATGGAGATTAAGGCATCCCCGTTATGCCATCGAGTTTGAAAGACTGGGACAAAAGGCAGTTGCCTACGAAGAAAGCTACAAGCATCACGAAGACTTCTGATCAAGTACGTTCAATGACGATTCGGTGGTCTTTTTGATTTCGGCCAAGAGTTCTTTGAGCGTTTGTTCATTGCCCACACTTCCTTTTTGTTGAAGCTCGGTGTTGTAGTATTTCATCCAAGAATATGTGTGATCAAGATTCTTGATCGTTTCAAATCGCAACAAAGTTTGTTTTCCTGAGAGAATTGTCGAGTCCCACACATATGTAAAAAATGGCTTGTAGTCGTTGTATTGAATGGTATCGTCAATGAAGCGCAGCTTTCTGATTAGATCTTCTTTGATGAGTAACAAAATTTTTTTCCTTGTGGCACTGTCTTCCTTTTTTTGCATCCTTCTGTACGACCAGTTCTCCACAAAGACTGCACCAAAAATTATGGTGGCAAGAATAGTTGATTCTATTATGATGCTTTCCCACTGGATCAAGAGTTTCATCCTCTCATTTTGCTAGCAGCACTGGAATCTTTGATTTGTTAAGCACGTAATTTGCAACGCTACCCAAAAACATCTCTGCGACGGGGTTTGGCCCCCTTGAGCCCATCACTATTAGGTCGAATCTTCCCTCTTGGGCAAATTTGACTATCTCTTTTCCTGCGTAACCGTCGAGTTGGAGTTTCCAGTAAAACGGCACGCCGTCCTTTTTTGCGATTTTTGCGGCCTCTATGATTATCTTGTTTGCAAGTCTTTGATATCGTTCCTTTATTTTCCTGTCTGACATTACAGGCAGCATTATAGTGTGAAAGCCTGTAATTGAAATGCCCTGGTTTTTTGAGATCCCGATTGCTAATTCCAGAGCCTTTTTGGAGTATTTTGAACCGTCAAGCGGAACCAAGATTTTTCTAATCGTCTTCAATGATGTGATTTTGAAAATCTCAATTAAATACGGCTTGATAAAAATCAAAATTGATAATTGTTGTAGGTGTAAAATCTATTCTGTCTGGTAATACCGTATGCAACTTAAAGTAGATGTCCTTGGGATTGATGCGGGCGGAAAGCCCATTGTGTTTTTGAACAAGTCAGACGCCGATGAAATAGGCGTTGCCGCATCGGGACGGGTCAGCCTCAAAGCCAAAAAGGAAGTGACGGCAATTGTCAATGTATCCACAAAGACCGTCAAGAAAGGCCACGTAGGAATAAGCGAGGAGATAAGACAACTGTTTGGTGCCGCTCCACATACAGTAGATGTTGAAATCTCGGCTTTTCCACGATCTCTGCAGTTCATAAGAAACAAGCTGGATGGAAAAAAGCTCGCAAGGCAAGAAATTCTGGAGATTGTGAGGGGTGTTGTTGACGGAACACTAAATGAAAGCGAGATTGCGTCTTTTGTTACTGCGCTACATATCAGGGGAATAGATCTTGATGAGGCCACAAGCCTGTCAATCTCGATGGTCGATACCGGTAAGCAGCTCAATTTGAAAAATAAAGTCATAGTAGACAAGCACAGCATCGGAGGAGTCCCAGGCGACAAAACGACACTGCTGGTTGTACCAATAGTTGCGGCGGCAGGCCTCACCATACCAAAGACGTCATCAAGAGCAATAACTTCGGCGTGTGGGACGGCTGATAGGGCAGAAGTGCTGATGCCGGTAAACCTCTCAAGTAGGGAGATGAAAAGTGTCATAAAAAAAACAAATGGCTGCATAGTGTGGGGCGGCTCACTTGAGCTTGCCCCAGCCGACGATATTTTTGTTAGAACCGAGTACTCACTCTACATAGATCCTTTGCTTTTGCCATCAATTATGAGCAAGAAAAAGGCAGCTGGGGCGACGCACCTTGTAATAGACATACCTACCGGCAGGGGTGCAAAGGTAAAGACGATCAATGAAGCAGACTATCTTGCAAAAGACCTCATCGAGTTAGGAAAGAGATTAAAGATCCACACCCATTGCGTCCTAAGCTACGGCGAGCAACCAGTCGGATACACCATGGGTCCCGCACTTGAAGCAAGGGAGGCCCTTCAGGTATTGATGAATGAGGCAAACGTGCCAGATCTGCTTGACAAGGCGTGTAACATAGCTGGGGCGATCTTTGAAATAACAGGTAAAAAGAACGGTTATCTGCTTGCAAGGGAGATAGTACGATCTGGTAGGGCAGAAGCAAAACTAAGAGAGATAATTAGGGCACAAGGTGGCAACCCTGCACTGGTGCCTGGCGATATTGAAATAGGACAACAGACAGTCAAAGTCAAGGCAAAAAGCGATGGCAAGCTCTTGTGGATCAGCAACAGCACCATGGTAGAGATTGCAAGGATGGCAGGTGCTCCAAAGGACAAGGGGGCCGGAATACTGTTTTACAAAAAGATAGGCGATCCCATACTAAAGGATGACGTGATTTTCACCGTGCATGCGGAAAAATCCCGCAAGCTGAGCAGAGCCCAAAAGCTGCTCGAAGAGGTAGTGCCAGTCGGCATCGGCAAACACACAGACATGGTGATTCACATGGTAAGAGAGATACCGGAGCTGAAGCGGAGCTTTGTCTTGGAGAGATAGTCAGATTGCTTTGGATATAACGTCGGAGACATCAACTACAGATGTCTTTGCTGAGATCGTGTTTGTAGAGATTATTTTTTTGATCCCAGCTTTTTTGATTCGGTTTTCTGCATCGTCTACCAATAGTGCATGTGTGCATACTGCATAAATGTGGCCACAGTTTTGATTTTTGAGGTACGCGGCGGCCGTCGCGATGCTGCCTCCAGTGCTTATCATATCATCAAACAGTATGACATCTCTTCCTTTCAGGTCTTGTTTTTTTGATGGCACAATGTGCAGTTTGCCTGTCTTGCGATCTCTTTGTTTGTTTAGTGCGGTGGAGTCTACATCAAGTAGGCCTGCGAAGTTTTTGGCCTGGTTTGACCAGAAAAGATCTGGTGCGACGACTAGCGGGTTTTGTAAATTAATTCTCTTTATGTAGGTTGCAAGCTTTTCTGTTGCACTGAGGTTCAAAATCCGGACACTAAAGTAGTTTAACGCCAGCTTGCTGTGTATATCTACTGTGATGATTTTTGACGCACCCACAGAGCCAAGCAGGTCTGCCACCAATCGGCTTGTTACTATCTCCCCTTTTAGGAACTCCATGTCTTGTCTCATGTAGCCAAGGTAAGGAATTGCTGCAACGACTTGGCTTGACCATTTTTTTGCTTTTGATATCAGTGAAAGGGCGTGCAGCATGTTTGTGTCCACAGGAGGTGGAGTGGACTGCACTATGACAATCTTACCCTTGCGTGGTGTGCCATTTATTGTAAGCTTGCTTTCGCCGTCTGGAAAGACTCTCAGTTTTGATTCCAGATATTTGGCGTCGAGTCTTTTTGCGATTTTTTTGGCAAGCTCGGAAGAGGCTGGTCCGCCAATCACCGTAGTCATCAGATGAGTTGTTTTGTAGCTACTGAAAAAGTCTTGTTTTGAATGGTTCTGTTAACTTGACTGGTGCCTGTTAACCATAAAGGATTTGTAGATTTATGACAACCCAAGGTAAACACCATTTGTAACAGAACCATTTGAATCATAGATTCAAGTGTGAGAATTACAATCAATTTTTATAAATAAAAACTGGTTTTGTGATTTATGCAAAAAGAGATTATGGATTTTATGCAAAAACACCTGGAGCTGCTGTTCAACCAGGCAAAGTCGTATCAGCCTTTCATAAAGACTGCTTTTCCTGGCATAAATCTCTCAGATGCATGCTTTAACTTGATTATGGGAAACGCGTTTTCGGTCTTTCTAAGTCAATATGCTATGAGGATGCAATCCCCAACCGAGCAGGATTTTGCAGAGTTTGGCAATCTCGTAAGCAAATACAAAGAAAAGATCAACGAATTATTTAGAAATAGCTGACGTGACAGCGAAGGCTCTGAAGTAGTTTGGAAACGATTACAGCTGAGGAGGAAAGTCATGCTGAACTACTTAAGAATTAGATTCAATTTGAACTCAAAAAATGATCAAACTCGTTTATTTTTCTAGATATGGGTCAGACGTCGGATATGTGGCTTGGTATGCATCTACAATGTCTCTTGCAGTCACGATTCCTACCAATGCACCGTTATTTGTAAGCACGAGTCTTTTGATGTTGTTTTGTGCCATTATGCTTGCTGCTTCTTTTGCCTCAATTCCATATTTTGCAGTGATTAGCGGATATGTTGAGTAGCCACCTACCGGCAGATTTAGATCAATGTTGTTTGCCAGGATGTGGACGAGTAGATCTCTTTCTGTGAAAATTCCTGTCTTTCCCACTATGACACTTCCAATCTTTTTTTGCTGCATCGTCTTTATCACTTTGAAGATGGAATCTTGGGGAGAGTGAGCATAGATATGATCACTAAACACCTTTTCTAAGGAAGGCGATTCGTCTGTTTTTCTGAAGGCGTGCAGCATGTCTGAGGCTGTGATTATGCCGACTAGTTTGTTGTCGTCAAAAACCAACAAGCGCGCTTTTTTTCTAATCATAGTTTTTGCTGCTTTAAGAACCGACATAGACGGTTCAATAGCCACAAACTTTTGATAACCAATATGACTGACTTGCTTTTCGTAAAAGTCTGATTGGTAAGAGATGGCGCATTGCAACAGATCTCTTTCGGTGACGACCCCAATTGGTCGTCTTGCATGTACAACCACCACGTTCCCAATGCCATGGCTTGCCATAATGTCAACTACATCTCCAAAGTATGACGATTTGGAAACTTTGATTGGATATGGTGTCATGTAGTTTGCCACAGGAAGGGAGTTTATTTCTAGGCCCACGGCGTTATTGTAATTTGTAACTATTTGACCATAGACAACAAATATCAAAAATGATAATCAGTGTGGACAGACAGTACCAATACAGCCTCCCGAGAACTCCGAGTCTGCTACAGTCTTTGTGCCATGCCTTGTTTTTTGCTGAAAGGACAACACTTGATTTGGCTTGCTGCCGTACCTGTAGACTGTGATCCCCTTGCAATGAAGCTTGTAGGCAAGCCAGAACGCATCTCTGACGTCACGCTGCGTTGCGTTTTGCGGCAAGTTGATTGTCTTGCTTACGGCATTGTCTGTGTATTTCTGAAACGCTGCCTGCATCCTTATGTGCCAAGACGGCGAAATGTCGTGCGCAGTCACGAAGATCTGCCTGATTCTTTTTGGAATTGAATTTATGTGCTGAATTGTGCCACTTTTTGAAATCTCTTCCATCAGTTTTTTGGAATAGAATCCTTCTCTTTTTGCAATCTCTTCAAAGTACTGGTTTGTCTCAAAGAGCTCTGTTCTTTCCATCACGTTTCTTACGTAGGAAACTGCAAAAAGCGGTTCGATTCCAGAGGAACAGTTTGCAATAATTGAGATTGTTCCGGTGGGCGCAATTGTGGTTACTGTGGCATTCCTCATTGTTTTGTAATGCTTTTTTGTCTTCCAGATGCTTTGCTCAAAGTTTGCAAAGCTTCCCCGTTGCACACCAAGCTCTTGCGACGCTGCGTGGCCATGTTCTTTTATGAATTTCATGATCTGTGATCCCATCGCAAGTGCCCTCTTAGAGTTGTAGGGGATTTCAAGTTGGATGAGTGCTTCAGCAAATCCCATCACACCAAGGCCTATCTTTCTGTTTGCCTTTGTGATTTTTTCAATCTGTGGTATTGGGTACTTGTTTACGTCGATTACGTCGTCTAGGAACCTGACTCCCAGCCTTACTAGTTTTTTTAGCTTTGACCAGTTGATTTTCTTGTTTTCTACCACTTTTGCCAAGTTGATTGAGCCCAGATTGCAGGACTCCCAGTACAGGAGTGGCATCTCACCGCACGGATTTGTTGCTTCAATTGGACCAAGCTTTGGAGTGGGGTTGTGTCTGTTTATCTCGTCAATGAAGATGAGCCCTGGGTCGCCACTCTTCCATGCGTTTTGCACTATGAGATCAAAGACTTTTTTTGCACTGACTGTCTGCGTTGTCTTGTTGGTTCTTGGATTTACCAGCTTGTAGCTTTTGTTTTTCTTGACTGCGTTCATGAATTTGTCGGTAACTGCAACTGAGATGTTAAAGTTTGAGAGGAATCCTTCTTTGCTTTTGCACTGTACAAAGTCCAAAATGTCAGGGTGCTCAACGCTTAGGATTCCCATGTTGGCGCCGCGCCGTTTTCCGCCCTGCTTTATGACTTCAGTAGTCCTATCAAAGACAGTCATGAATGTGATCGGACCAGATGCTGCGCCATCTACTGATTTTACGTAATCACCACGCGGTCTCAGCTTGCTAAATGAGAAGCCGGTTCCACCTCCGGTTTGGTGGATGAGCGCAGTAGATTTTGCAGCATCAAAGATTCCAGTCAGCGAGTCTTCCACTGGAACTACAAAACAGGCGGCCAGCTGTCCGGCCCGGGTTCCTGCGTTCATCAGTGTTGGAGTATTTGGTAGAAACTCAAGGTTTGACATTGCCTCAAAAAACTCGTCTTCGATTTTTTTCATGTCTGCATTTTGTTCGTAGTTCAGCTCGGCTAGTGCTATTGCCTTTGCTACCCGTCTGAAGAGTTGTGTAGGTGATTCAATGATGCGTCCTGTCTCATCTCGCAAAAGATACCTCCTTTGCAAGACTTGGAGTGTGTTCATTCCAAGTGTGCTCATGGTTTCACTACCTCGATCATGGTGTACAAGTAATTGTATTACCACATATAATTTCAATTCTGATAATCATGACTCAGTTAAATTGTGCCTTTTGAGAACCCTTCATCATGTCGTTTTTTGATCTCATTTCGTCGCGGCATTCAGTTCGAGCGTTTAAGGAAAAAAAGCTCCAAGAGGATGTAATTAAAAAAATTTTGGGTTCTGCTGTGAGGGCCCCTTCAGCAGGTAACCTCCAGTCGTATCAGATCTTTGTCGTTGAGAACAAACAAGCCAAGCACAAGCTCGCAGTGGCCGCACACGATCAAAGCTTTGTTGGAGATGCGTCAGCGGTGTTTGTTTTTTGCGCAGATCCAAAAAATTCGGAAAAAGAGTACGGCACAAGGGGCAAGGATCTATACTGCATACAGGATGCGACAATTGCATGTGCTTTTGCGCAGCTGGCAGCACACGTATTGGGCTTGGGAACGGTGTGGGTAGGCTCCTTTGACGATAGATCAGTTGCAGACATCATCAAATGTGATTCTTGGCTAAGACCGGTTGCCATGCTGGTCGTGGGTTTTGCCGACGAGGAGCCGCAAATAACTCCAAGAAGGCCGATGGCCGAAATAATTCACAGAGTATGATCACAAATAGAGTTGCAAAGATTGGTAATTTTGAATACAAAATAGAGGCAGACCCATCGATTGGGATGCGCGTCCCAGTCAGAATATTTGCAAACGATGACCTCCTCTCAAAGATGCTTGCAGACAAGACAATTCAGCAGGCAGTCAATGTGACCACACTAAAGGGAGTTCAAAAAAACGTTGTCGTCCTCCCAGACGGGCACCAAGGATATGGTTTTCCTGTGGGAGGAGTCGCAATAATGGACGCATATGAAGGCATCATAAGTCCAGGTAGCGTAGGCTACGACATCAACTGTGGAGTCAGACTGCTCAAGACAAATCTTACCGAATCTGATGTACGGCCAAAGCTCAAACATCTTGTGGCCGATCTTTTCGCAACAATACCTGCTGGCATGAGTAAAAGAGAGGGCTGCATCAGCTTGACACGCTCACAGCTTGACGAAGTCCTAGTTGATGGATTGGACTGGCTTGCAAAAAACGGCTATGCGACAAAAGAGGATCTTGATCTATGTGAGGAAGGTGGGCGCATGGAGGGTGCCAACCCAGAGATGGTATCTGAACTGGCGCACAAGCGTGGAGAGCCCCAACTTGGAAGCCTTGGTTCTGGCAACCACTTTCTTGAAGTCCAGCGCGTTGATAGAATTTTTGATGAAAAAGCAGCACAGGTAATGGAAATCAAAGAAGGAGACGTCACAGTTTTGATCCACTGCGGGTCTCGCGGCCTCGGACACCAGATTTGCAAGGATTATCTTGCAGTATGCGAGCAGTCGTACAAAAAATATGGTATAGAGCTTCCAGACAGGCAACTTGCGTGCGTCCCCCATGTTTCAGAAGAAGGGCTCTCTTACAAAAAAGCAATGGCTTGTGCGATGAATTATGCCTGGAGTAACAGGCAAGCAATTACCCATTATGTGAGGGACTCGTTTGAGGCAGTCTTTTGCCGTTCAGAGGAGGATCTTGGAATCAGGCTTGTCTACGACATTGCGCACAACAGTGCCAAAGTAGAAGACCATGAAGTAGACCACAAGAAAAGAAGCGTCGTAGTTCACAGAAAGGGTGCCACAAGAGCGTTTCCTGCAGGCAATGTGGCAATACCTTCAAAGTACAGAGGTATTGGCCAGCCTACCTTCATTCCGGGCTCGATGGGCTCTGCAAGTTGGATCCTTTTGGGAAAGCAAAACTCGCTTGAGATGACATTTGGGTCTACTGTGCATGGAGCCGGGAGGCTTATGTCAAGAACTGCTGCCCACAAAAACTACAACTACAAACAAGTGGTGGAAGCACTTGAGCGGCAACAAATAGTACTCAAATCGCAAACACGCTACGATGTAGTGGAAGAAGCCCCCCAAGTCTACAAAGACGTAGACACTATAGCTGACATCTCAGATGCACTCGGAATTGCGACAAAGGTGGCGCGCCTTGTCCCAATAGGCGTCATAAAAGGCTAGGCTACTTGGACATTTCCTGAGATCAGTCTCATGCAGAAGCTGTGCATCTGCTCCAAATTTGTCGATACGATTTTTTGGATTTGATTTTTGTCCGCTTCTGTCATTTCTACATTGTTTTTTGTGATTGGTTGAATTATTACTGCCTTGGGGTCGTTGACAGGCCTTCCAATTATGTTGTACATCAAAACGCTTACTTCGTCGACGCTAGATACTTGGTCGTGAATTTCGTCTGCGATCTTAAAGGAAAGTGTGTTGTATATTTTGCCTATGTGCGAGATTGGGTTTTTGCCTGCAATAGCTTCTGCACCAGCAGGCCTGCACGGTGATATCACACGGTTTGCCTTGTTTCCGCGTCCCACTTCGCCAGAGTCTGCGTTGTCAGCTGAGGTGCCCAAGACAGTAAGGTACATGCCATCCATCCCTTTTGATTCGTCATCAAGGCAATTTATTGCGGTGTGAACATTAAAGCCGCTTTTGTTTTTTGCAAATTCGGTAACAGCTGATACCATCTCGTGTTTTTTCTTAAAATAGTCTCTTTGTGAGTCGACGAATCTGTCCACAAACGCAATAGCTATTGTAAGATCAAGCCAGTTACCGTTTCGAAGGCCCATCACCTTGACGTCTTCGCCTGCTACAGGAAACTCTGACTTGAACTGTTTTGAGTTTATGAACTGCTCAACTTCCAGTACGATTGACTCTGTCTCCGTAAACGGCGCGTATCCTACCAACACCGATGTGTCATTTGATGTGATTTCCTGCTTTTTGAAAATTGATTGTAGCTCAGTCGATGTTGTGCCTATCTCCAGTTGGAATTCTATGTTTTCTTTTACGTATCTGAGGTTTTCTTCAAGCCAGGATTTTGCAGTTTCCTTGACAAAATCATTAATCGGTAATACTCTGTCGTTTACCTCAAATGTGGCTCTGTCACCCAGAATGAGCTTCATCGGCTTGATTACTTTGCCGCCGCCGAACCGGTTTTCCGTCTTGCCTGCGACAAGCATCGTCTTGTCCATGTTGTGGTGCTGGATGGTGCCTGTTTCTTTGAGATATAGCTTTGAAAGCTCAATTGAGACTTTGTCCATCATCAGGTCGCATATCGTGTCCGGATGTCCTATTCCCTTTCTTTCTACAATCTCAAACTTCCTCCTAAATGTAGGAATGCTCTTTACCTGCTCGATGAATACTTTGTTTCCTCTCAACTACAATCAAAGCTGATTTTGTTGTAATTTAGCTCAGATTACAATTTTCAGATCTGAGAATTGTTTTGTCATTTAATATGATTCGATGCCATATTTCGCACAGTGGAAAAAGAAGCTATACTGTATGAGAGGCTGCCAAATCACAAAGTGCGGTGCCTGGCATGCGCCAGATATTGTGAGATGGGGGAAGGGCAGACTGGATTTTGTGGAATCAGGGCAAATAAGGACGGCAAGCTTGTTTTGTATGTATACGGGAAGGTAGCAGCAGCCCACATCGACCCAATTGAAAAAAAGCCTGTCACACATTATAGGCCTGGCACAAAGATATTTTCGGTTGGCACAACCGGCTGCAGTTGGATGTGCAAGTTTTGCCAGAATTATGACCTAAGCCAGAGAAGGAAAGTGGAGGGCGCAGACTATACCCCAGAAGAGGTGGTTTCATCTGCTCTTGAGCGAGGTTGCCATGGAATCGCGTATACGTACAACGAGCCAAGTATCTTTATAGAGTTTGCAAGGGATTGCGGCATTCTTGCCAAAAAGAAGGGATTGTTCAACATCTTTGTTTCAAATGGTTACTGTACCCCTGAATCCGTGTCTATGATGAACGAGTTTTTAGACTGCATTACTGTTGATTTCAAAGGAAGCGGTGAGCAGTCTTTTGTGAGAAGATACATAGGCATTCCAAGCTCACAGCCTATCTTCGATACGGTATCACAGCTTGTCAGCTTAACTAACATACATGTAGAGATAACGGACTTGGTGGTGCCGCAGGTAGGAGACGACTTGGAACACGCAAGGAAGCTTTCCAAATTTGTCTACGATGTGTGCGGTCCTGAGATGCCAATCCACTTTCTGAGGTTTTATCCCGACTACAAGATGATGGAGTTTCCCCCCACACCTGTCAAGACACTTGAGAACCACTACCAAATAGCGAAGGAGGTCGGCCTAAAGTATGTGTACATCGGTAATGTGCCTGGTCATCCATATGAGAGCACTTACTGCTCCGAGTGCAAGAAGATAGTAGTAAGAAGATACAGCTATGATATCTTGGAATGGAATCTTGATGAGCAAAACAGATGCAAATTCTGCCAAAACAAGATACCGATTGTCGGCTGTCTGGACAAAGGTTACAAAGAAAAGCGCTTTGAATTTGTCATTTAAATTCAAAAGATCGCACTTGGATCTTGAAGATTTTTGAAAATCAGATCCAGTTCTCGCAGCTGAGAATCTTGCAGACTGGTTAAATATCATACATTTGTAAAGGGGGTGGCGAGAATGACAGAAAAGAGAAATCTCTTCTGACTTCGGCAACAAACAAGTTCACTGCAACTGTGTTTTTGTCATGGTGGTGCTTCTTGGCAACAAGCAGCGCTGGCATTCTCGCTTTATTGTATTTCTATTTTTGAGCCTTTATACAATTTGGGCATAGTTATTGTCAGCTGGCCGTCTTTGAAGTGAGCAGAGATGTTTTTTGTATCAATGTTTCTTGGCATTTTGACGCCGGACTTGAAATACTCGTACTCAAAGTTGTGTGCTCCCTTTGAGTCAATGTACCTTTCTTTGAGTTTTGCCTCCACCACAATCATGTTGTTTTCAGCTAGGTATACATTGATGTCTTTTTTCTCAACAAGCGGGAGATCGAATTTCAGAATCCATTTTGATTCCATCTCTTTTAGATAAGACAGTGGTTTGAGGATTTTTTGTTCCCAGTCGTCCCATATCTTGATGGTGGGAAGAGACGACAATTCGATATCGAACCAGTCTTTTGCCATGTCATCACCCATATATGGTTGGAGCCTTTGAAGACAATTGTTTTTCTTGTTGTGCGAGCATATCGAGTGTTTCCTGCATGAGGTTTCTGTGTTGGATCTTAAGATAGTCTACACGCTTTTGGATCTCCGTTGTGTCGACTTGGATTTTTAGCACCTTTGCAAGCGACATGATTGCATATATTGATGCTTGTGGATCCGGAAAAAACGGATGGCATGCAGTGTAAAGCATCAAGAGTGGTATTCTGTAGTTTCTGAATGTGAGTATGACAGTTGCATCATTGCCGATAATTGTTCCTGAGAGGAATTTTGGTATGTCGTTTTCATACATTATTTTTTCAAATACCGGATCGGTGGCAAGGCCGTATGTCTTGATGTCCTTTGAATCAATGCTTTGTGTGTCCACACCGCTTGGGACAATCACCCTGTTTATTCTGTTTTTGCGGCAAAACTCCGCAATCGAAGAAATGAATTCGTTTGCGATTTCCGGATATATTGGTACGTCGGAGATTATGGCGTAAAGATTGTCTTTTTTGTAGATTCTAATCGGGCTTATGATCTCTCCGTTATCCACAAAGAGCGTCGGAGGTAGATCCGGATGATTAATCTCGCCAGTCATTTTCATGCGCAGGTGTGATATCAGATATGAAATGGTGAATGTGCCGATAAGGCCGTTTCCAGGAAAACCCAGAAGCAGGATTGTTGTCTGATTATTTTTGTTGTTTTTTGTTTTCATTGTTCCGTTTTATCTTGTCATTTTTCTGATACTTAGCTTGTATCGCCTTTTTGCGCGTTTTGCCAACAACCGCAACAGCCTCTGCGAGATTTCATCGAAGACTTTGCTTAGATCGTATCCTTGCCTTGAGAATGAATATCTTTGAATTGGTGTTATTATTGTGGTGGACACTTCGTAGTTGTATCTACTTCCGGTGCCATGGTGTTTTTTTACGTAGACTTTGGCTTCCTGGACATCTGGATATACCTTCTGGAGTCTGTCGAGCGCCTTGGTGAATTTTTGTGTAATTATGTTTGCATTGTCTTCGTTTGGCATTCCAATTATGAAAAGCGGAATTGTGCTTTTCATCTTGGTTGTAAGCAGATTCAAAATGTCCCTGTAAGTAATGATTCCCTGTAGACTGTCCCTCAACGAAACAAGGCAGAACGTGGTGTCTGCGTGCAGCATAGAATCAACCACCTCATTTAGGTCGTCAAGCGGTGCACAGCTGGTAATCCTGTTTGTGCCAAGATTCCCCACGTCGGATTGTAGCTGGGGGATCTTCCTTGAGCCGTAATCCCTCCTTCCTATTTTTTCCAGCGGCAGGATGGTTTGAAGTATGTGATATGAAGTAAGAACTTGCAGCACCTTATCGCCGTCAACTACCGGCAGGTGATCCACTCGTTTGGTCGTCATTATCCTTCTTGCCGTGCTCAGAGGGGTCTTTTTGTCTATTACATATGGGTTTGGGGTAAAGACTTGGTTTGCATGTATCCACTTGTTATCAAGATTTGAGATTAGTTTTAGGATCTCTTTTGCGTGGACTACGCCAGTTATTTGCCCGTCCTCAACTATTGGAGCCGCCCTGATTCTGTTGTTGGCAAGTATGTTGACTGCCTTTTCCACGGTGTCGCCCTTCATTAGGCCAGGAACTGGATGCAGAAACGGCCTTACCTTCATGTCTGTGATGTCTTTTGCCAAAAGAAGGTCTCTCATGTTGGTATTGTATGTGGTTCCTTTTTCGGTGCAAAAGACGTCAAATGTATTATGTTTCGTGATAGTACCGATTACGCTGGAAAGTGTTTGGGACGGCTCGATTATGACAGCTTCGCTTCTGAGTGGGTCGATCTTTGTATTCATCACTTCTTTGAAGTGATCATAAATTACATCTAAGCTCATGGTAATTGGAGTTATTGGGCCGAATTAAATAAATTGTACAATTTTCAATGGTGATATTCAAGATTTGATTATTGTAGTCGTATTTAAAAAGCCTGATTTGAGACTACAAATATGAAATTAAAAAATCCGAGTTTGGATCAGGTGATAAAAAACTCGATCACCGTGAATCAAAATTCTACTTTTCTTGAGGCCCGCGAGGTGCTTTTGAAGCACCGGGTGGGCCGTCTCCCAGTAGTGGACAGCAACAAAAGGCCTGTTGGCATAATTACCGAAAAAGACTTTGTGAGGGCAATCTACAGACTTGGCGGCAAATCAATCGACAAGGTTTTGGTAAAAGACTTTATGTCAAAGGATCTCATCACCGTGAAAAGATCAGATACCATACGCGATTGTGCAAAGCTGATGCGCACGCACAGAATAAGCTCGGTTTTGGTGCTGGACAACGGCGAGCTGGCCGGCATAGTCACAAAGACAGACTTGACTTCCGTCTTTCTAACACAGTCTGTGGAACCACTGAAGGTATCTGAGATAATGACTGCCAAAGTGATAACCGTGATGCCTGCCGACTCGCTCCTCTTGGTGGAAAGCCTCCTTGTGCGGCACGGCATATCAAGGATAGTCGTGGAACGAAACAAAAAACCTGTTGGCATAATTACGAACAGAGACTTTCTTCCTGCAAAGATGCCAAGGTGGATAAGGGAGTTTGCAGACCCAAAAGAGGTCGAAGAGTACAGGCTCAGCCCGCGCCCAGACGAATTTAGGATGAATCAGCTTTCCTACATTTTGTCATTTAGGGCAGAAGACATCATGACTCCAAATCCTGTAACAGTAGATGCCGACGACGATGTTTCGACTGCAGCGCTGCTCATGATCCGAAATGGAATAAGCGGCCTTCCCGTAGTAAAGAAATCTCTTTTGTGCGGCATAATGACAAAATCAGACATTGTCAAAGCTATTGCAGCTTAGCTGACAGTGACTACCCCTACTCTCCATGGATGTATGGTACAGAAGTAATGGTATACACCAGCTTCGTTGAATTTGTAAACGAATCGTTCTCCAGTGTCCAGCGCTTTGCTGTTAAAAAGTGGTATGACGTTTCCTTTTTCATCCTGGCTCACTATGGTGTGCTCTATGTTGTCGTCGTTTATCCAGATTACCGTGGTTCCTCTCATTACCTCCAGATTTAGAGGTATGTAGAATCCTACGTTCCCCACTTTGGAGTTACCGTTTGGAATCACGATGTTTGCCACTTGAGGCTTTTTTTCAGCTTGAGGTTTTTCTTCTATGATTATTATTTTGTTATTAATTAGATACTTGATTGCGTTGAGGAATTCTGTTTCTGTGATCTTTCCTTCGCCATACCATTTGGCGGTATTTTTTATCCAATCTGGCACAAGTTGTGCCTCAACTGATCCTAGTGCAAGAGATATGACGCAAAGAGCTGCAGCCCCCAACACAAGATTGTTCATCATATAGTAATGTTCTGTATTGATTATAACATCTGAGCAGAAACTCAGCTCTGAGAATTACAAACATATTAAATTGAAGAGCAAAATTGGAGCGTAATACAAAATCAAATTTTTCAAATTAAAAATGAGAAAAAGGGGTTTTGCTTATGGGATAGATCTGCTGTACAGTTTGCCTTCTAGGGCCATCTTGTACATTTCAGCGACATGGGGGTTCTCGCCTGGTGTTTCTGCACCTAGTTCGACCAGTCTAGCATATACTCTTACGACATAGGCTAATGCGCCTATGAATGCTACGACTACGCCCATGTTGAACATCCAGTGGTTTGGAACTGCAAACACCTCTTCGACAAACCAGAAGTGCCACATCTCATTGACCCCGATTGTGAACATGGTTGCCAGATAACCTATAATGGTCATCTTGAGGCCTGTATTTAGCGAGTTGTTTGGGCCACGCAGGATCGGCACCTTTCTATCATAGATTGCTACTGCTCCCCAACCGAGTGGTAGTGCCACAAAGTGTGAGTACAACCACCAGTGTGCTGGAGTGAATGCAGAGTCTCTGATAGAGGTTTGATGTAGAGAGCCGTCTACGAAGT
>JBFLWI010000030.1:0-15961 GCA_040757675.1 Thermoproteota archaeon
CATAGTGAAATGAAAAAAATACTGTGACCCCGATTCCGACAAGAGACACCAGCATCACCAAGGTAACAAGTTTTTTGTCAAGTGTTACTGGTATTGGCTTCTTCATGGATTCGAAGGAAATAGCTTAGAATATCTCTTTTTCTCAGATTCTTAATCAAAGTTGATTTATGAGCACATCTGTAATGACTGTAGATGAGAGGACTTTGTCACTTATGCCTCAAATCGAATATGGATCTCGTAATAGACAAAGGCCGAATTTTGTGTAAGGCCTGTTTTGAAAAGGAAAAAACTAAATCCTCAACTTAATGAGCAGAAAAGATGAAACTTGGCATATTTTCACATTGTACAGTAGATGAAATCAAAATAGGGGACGGAGTGTATGTGACGCCAGGTGGTCCAGCATGCTATTGTGGACTGGCTGCAAGAAACATGGGTTTTGATGTAGAGCTTGCAACAAAATTTGGAGAGGATTTTAAATTTATAGATCAGCTCCAAAAAAATAAGATAGCATTTGAAAACGCATCATCTGAAAAGCCAACTACACGTTTTAGATTAGAAATAAATGATGCAGATAGAACTCTGTGGCTCAAAAATCTCTGTGATGAAATTAATTATAAGAAAATCAATGCAGATGGCATTCTAATAAGTCCTGTCTTTAATGAAATCCCTAAATCCGTATTTGAGAAGATAAAAAATGACTCCGAATTTATTTTTCTTGACCCACAGGGCTTTCTACGTAGAGTAGCTACAGACAAAAAAATCCATTTTGAGCGGACAGAAATTGATCTGAGTAAAATTACTGGTCTCAAATCTGACCCAACCGAAGTATACAACCTTACTGGTCTTGAAGGAATTGACGGCGTGCTGGCCCTTCAAAAAAAAGTAAAGTATGTTCTATATACAAACAAACGAGACGTCTCGTTGTTTTACAACAACAAGCAGTATTCGATCAGGTTGCCAAACATGGATGTGTATGATACGTCTGGTGTAGGTGACATTTTTACTGCCACCTTTTGCTGTACCTTATTAAAAGAAAAAGATATCTTGTGGGCACTGAGTTTTGCAGGCGGAGCTGCGCAAGCAGCATTGGAATCAAAAGAGGTAGGGCTAGACAAAGTGCCACCAAGAGCAGCTACAGAAACCAACGCCGGTTATTTTTATAATACAATCAAATTCACAGACGTGTGAGACTTTATTATAATGATGGGGGTTAATGAGTCGTGCAGTTTGGAATTTCAGGTTTTGGTCCAACAGACATTGCTGTTAAAACAATAAAGACAGTACTAGATGATTATGGAATCTCATCTACTTATGTCGGATATAAAACCAGAAAAGACATTGATTGCATCATAGTTACTGGTGGAGACAAGGGCGTTCGAAATTATTTTCATAAAACACAGGATCCACAAATACCGATTCTTGGCGTAAGTGAATCAGAATCAAGTGGGTTTCTTGCTCAAGTGGACCTAAAAGAGTTTTCTTCATATGTAAACAGAATTAAAAAAGGCGATTACGCCATATCTGAATTCACTAGATTGGGAGTCAAAATAGATGGCAAAGCAATATACCCCGTGTTAAATGATGTTGCGGTGTTTCCATCAAAAAGTGCAGTACTCATGGAGCACATCTTGCGGATAAACAATGAGGAAGTCTGGCATGATAGCAGTGATGGTGTGATAATCTCAACTCCGATAGGCTCTTCTGCTTATTCCATGTCTGCCGGAGGTCCAATGATATTTCAAGATTCTCCAGTATTTGGAATCGTTTCAGTTAACTCACTTGATATTACAAGAAGACCACTAATAGTAAACGACACTAGTTTGATTCAAGTAGATGACGTCACTTCGAGGCTTTTCTGTGAGGTCGTACTTGACGGCGCAGATAGATTTAGAATTAACAACACCTTGGAATGTACAAAATCATCACCATCTGCCAAGATCATAAAAATGAAAAAAGACTCCACTGCAGTCTCCGCATTAGCAAAAAAGGTAAAACTTGCCGAAGACTTGTTGAATATGCCACCAAGTTCAAAATTGCTTTTGAAGACACTCGAATACGAGGGTTCACTGACGCAGAAAGAACTTGCTACCAAGACCCTTCTTCCAGATAGAACAGTCAGGCTTGCACTAAGACATCTGTTGGACAAAGGTTATGTAAAAAAGAAGATCTCAATACGCGATGCTAGGCAAAAGATCTACGAGATATCTAAAATCGATTGATTATCTCGTATAGAAACTCACAGTGATTGAAGCCGGGTCGTTAGCTCGTATGAAAAAATCACTGCTCTTACAAGTATTTGGCATTATCAGGCCCACTATTTTTACCCTTAATGTGTCTCTATCTGATTTTAATTCAAGTTCTGGCGAATACAATCTTTCACTGCCTGCGCATGCTTCAACAGTAACTATGTAAAGGATAGCAAGCATTCTGGACTTTGTTATCTGAGTCACCTTTACCGTCTTGCTATCGTCTGGCGAATTTAGATCTCTTATGTTCTTCTTTATGAGGTACTTTTTGATTTTGTATTCTTGGTTTTTTTGTTCTGCAAAAGCAGTATTTGCAAGCAGAGCTAAGACAAGCATGACTGCAAAGACGGCACAGGTCAGACGTTTCACAAAATTCCTAAGTAAAAATTTGATTTAAAAATTCTGTTCTGGAGTAAAACAGATTTAGCTTGCTGCAGCCTTTACAAACGCTTCAAATGATTCTTCTGGATAACCCGGTCTGCTATTGAATTCTGGATGGAATTGGACTCCAAGATAGAATTTGTGCGATGGTATTTCCAGTATCTCCATTCTCTTTGAGTTGTCGCTTTCTGCAGAAAAGATCATACCATTTTTTTCAAATACATCAAGATATTTTTTATTGATTTCATATCTGTGTCTGTGTCGGCGCACCACTTTGTTGGAACGATATGTCTTGAATGCGAGTGTGTTGTTTTTGACTTGAATTTCGTGTGCGCCAAGCCTCAATGAGCCCCCCATATTTTCAACGGTTTTTTGTTCTGGAAGCAAATCTACTATTGGGTTGGCCGTATTTGGCTCAAGCTCTGTAGAATTCGCGTCTTTGAAGTTGCAGACAGAGCGACCAAATGCAACTGCAGCCAATTGAAAGCCAAAACAAATTCCAAGATACGGAATGTTCTTTGCTCTCGCAAAGTCTGCCGTGCGTATGATTCCCTCGGCTCCACGGACTCCAAATCCACCTGGCACGAGTATGCCATCATATTTTGAAAGTTGTTCTACATTGCCATTAATCCCTTCAGAATCTATCCAGTCAATTGCGACCTCTTTGCCAATTTTTGCTCCCGCGTGTTTTAAGGCGTGATTCACACTCACATAGCTGTCTGCAAGTGTCACGTACTTTCCAACCATAGCTATTTTCACTTGGCCGCTAGTGTTCTCAAGTGAATTGACTATTGCATTCCATTTGTCCCAGTTTGCAGATGTATTGACTAGTCCAACTTTGTTGAATTTTGTAAAAATGTTGTCGACTATTCCTTGGTCATAGAGAATCTGCGGAACCATGAAAATCGATTTGACATCATGACATGAGAACACATCTTTTGTTGTGACATTTGTAAACATGGAGATCTTCTTTTTTGTGGATTCGTGCAGTGGTGTCGAACATCTGACTGCAATTAGATCTGGCTGGATGCCTATTCTGCGGAGTTCCTGTACACTGTGTTGTGTAGGTTTTGTTTTTTGCTCACCTACGACATTTAGGGAAGGTGCTAGAGTAACATGTACAAATATGACGTTTTGTGATCCTTCCTCCAACCTAAGCTGTCTTAATGCCTCTAAAAAGGGAAGGCTTTCTATGTCGCCTACTGTGCCGCCACACTCTACTACCAAAATATCGAGTTGTTCATCGTTGGCAATTTTGCGTATTCGACGCTTTATCTCATCCGTGACATGAGGTATTATCTGTACACATGCGCCGAGGTACTCGCCACGTCTTTCGGCCTCAATTACTGTAGAATAGATCTGTGCAGTCGTGATGTTGTGGGTTTTTGCAATATTTTGGTTCAAAAATCGCTCATAGTTGCCGATATCCATGTCACATTCGCCACCGTCTTCGGTGACAAAGACCTCGCCATGCGCTATTGGGTTCATGGTTCCTGCGTCATAGTTTAGGTAGGGATCGATCTTCACACAAGAAACCTTTTGATTCGACAGTTGGAGGAGTTTAGCAATAGAGGAGGTCACAACGCCTTTGCCGAGGCCTGACATCACACCTCCCGTAACAAAGATGAATTTTGTCTGCACATTTACAGATGGAAGATGGGATTTTTATTCTTTATTGGTAAAGCACTACCAATATACATAATTTAGATCAATGCAGTAACTTGAGACAAAAATTTTAATTCGACCTGATTTCCTTCAAAGAATTGTTTTTTGAAGGAATTTGGCTTACTTTGATTGGTAGTGTTGCTAGCGCTCTTGTCTCATCAAGCTTTATTCCTCAGATCATCAAAGGCTATAAAACAAAACATCTTGACGACGTCTCATATCTTTTAATGATTCTAATCTCAATAGGAATGTCTTTGTGGATTGTTTATGGGATAGAAAAACAGGATTTAGTCATAATTGGCGCTAACGTGGCTACCATCGTGCTTAACATGATCCTTCTTGCACTAAAGGTAAAATACTCACAAAAGTAGCTATTTTGTGGCAGCTTTTAGTTTTTTTGTAAATGCCATTACTGTATTTTCTAGTTTGTGGGGGGCAGTACCTTCTACGAGTTTTATTAGCGCACTTCCAACTATTACAGCATCTGCACCATGTTTGACATAGTTGGAAATGTCGTGTGGCGTTGAAATTCCAAAACCTATTCCCACTGGGATCTTGGAGCGAGCTACTTTTTTAGTATTTTTTAGGGCGTCAATGGTATATCTTTGGATTTTTGACCTAATTCCGGTGGTACCAAAAACAGAAACCAAATACAAGAACCCCGTAGTCCGTTTAACTATCTTCTCCAATCTGGATTTTGTAGTATTTGGGGATACAAGGAAGATTGTGTCCATTTTGTGTTTTTTTGCGGCAGCGATGTATTCTTTTGATTCCTCTACGGTCATGTCAGGGATGATGAAACCATCAATTCCCGCTTTTTTTGCCATTCTAAAGAATCGATCGTAGCCCTGATGGTATAGTATATTTGTGTATGTCATCAGAACCAGTGGAATTTCGCTCTCCTTGCGAATCCTACTTACTAGTCCAAAGAGTTGATTTAGCTTCGTTCCTTTTTCCAAAGAAACGGTGCTTGCATTTTGGATAACAGGTCCGTCGGCTAATGGATCGGAAAATGGGAATCCGAGCTCTACTATATCCGCTCCACCTCTGATGAGCCCTCTTATCACCGAAAATGTATCCTTGTAAGTTGGGTAGCCTACCATAAAGTAAGCAATGAGTGCTTTTTCTTTTTTCTTTTTAAGCTCTTTGAACTTAGATTGAATTCTTGAAATTTCTTTTGACATATTCTTCAACTACTTCTACATCTTTGTCTCCCCTTCCAGAGAGCGTTACCACAATAGATTCTGATTTTGGTTTTGATTTTGCAGCCTTGATTGCATACGCAATCGCATGAGCTGATTCTAAAGCCGGGATAATACCTTCTGTGCGCGTTAATAACAAAAACGCTTCAACTACTTCTTTGTCTGTTGCACTTGTATACTTGACACGTTTTTGATCTTTTAGATATGCGTGTTCTGGACCAACTCCTGGATAGTCAAGGCCGGCCGAAATGCTATGTGTTTCCTTGATTTGTCCTTCTTTGTCCTGCAGAAGATAGGTCATCATTCCATGTAGGACTCCCTTTGATCCAGCATTCAACGTTGCAGAATGGTGACCTGATTTTAGACCCTCACCGGCAGCTTCGACTCCAATGATCTCCGTATCAGTATCAATTAATGGATAAAATGTGCCAATTGCGTTAGAGCCGCCTCCTACGCAAGCAATCACAGTATCTGGGTTTCTTTTTCCAAGCTTTTTCATCTGCATCATGATCTCAGTACCAATTACGGATTGAAAGTTTCGTACCATGACTGGATATGGGTGTGGTCCGACTGCAGAACCAAGCAAATAGTACGTGTCTTTGACATTTGTAATCCAGTCTCTGATTGCTTCGTTTATTGCGTCCTTGAGTGTCTGTGAGCCGCTTTTTACTGCGTGAACGTCACAGCCAAGAAGGTTCATCCTAAAGACGTTTAGTTTTTGCCTGATGGTGTCCTTGTATCCCATGTATACTTCGGCTTTTAATCCAAGACATGCACACGCCATGGCTGTTGCGACACCGTGTTGCCCTGCACCCGTTTCTGCAATTATTCTGGACTTTTTCATGCGTTTTGCCAAAAGTGCCTGCCCAAGTGTGTTGTTGATCTTGTGTGCTCCACCGTGGAGTAGGTCCTCACGTTTTAGGTAGATCTTCGCCCCTCCGATCTTCTCTGTTAGATTTTTTGCAAAATAGAGTGGGGTTGGACGGCCTGCGTACTCTCTGAGGTAGTAATTCAGCTCTTTTTTAAAGGAAGGATCGTCTTTGTACTTAAGGTAACTTTCTTCGAGCTCTTGGATTGCAGGAACCAGTGTTTCTGGGATGTATTTCCCACCAAACTGACCAAATCTGCCATCTTTTGGGAATCTTACTTTCATATGGCGTTTACCAGAGTCCTTACATTTAGTTCAATGTCTTCATTCTTCATTATGCTGGAGCCAATCAAGAAGGCATCAGCACCACAGTTTTTTAAAAACACTATGTCTTTTGGTGATTCGATACCGCTCTCGGACACGATAATTCTTTTTTTGTCAAAACCATCTAGAAGTTTTTTTGTCGTATTGATGTCAATTTCTAGCGTGTCTAAATTTCTATTGTTGATACCTATTAGATCTGCGTTTGTTTTCAACGAGTTTGCAAATTCTGATTTAGTGTGTGATTCTACTAGAACCTTCAGTCCATTTTTGTGGCCATGTCCAACAAACTCATCGATCTCCTTTAGATATCCTAAATCAAAAAGAGATTGTATCAGCAATATATAGTCGGCACCCATTTTTTTTGCAGCATCGATTTGTATCTTGTCCACAACGATGTCTTTCATCAGCATTGGAACGTCGATTTGTTTTCTAATCTCCATAAAGTATTTTGGTGAGCCAGAAAACATGTGTGGCTGCGTAAGAATTGAAAGAGCAAGCGCACCACCACGTACCATGGATTTTGCTATTTGCACGGGATCAGAAAGCTCCCTAATTTGACCTAAAGACGGTGAGGCGAACTTGACTTCGGTGATGAGTGAGGCGTGCTTGTTGTTCTTAATTGAAGTGATAAGATCAATTTTTGAGCTGTTGAGTGATTCTGATATCTCGTAGGTGCCTTCATTGATTGCTTTGTGTGAATTTTCAACGAGTTTTTTGAGAATCTGAGTCATATTGATTCTACCTCCTTAATCTTTTCTGCATTTCCATAATTTTTGATAAATTCAACAAAAAACGAATATGCTTTACCGCTTTCGAGTGTGTTTTTTGCTATTGTTATTCCGTCATCAAATCCGTTTGCAATGTTTGCAACAATTAGGCCGCCTGCTGCATTCAACACTGTTATTTCTTGCATTGAGCGGTTTGCAGTACCATTCAGTACAGCTAAAAACGCCTTGATGGCATCTTGTTTTGAAGAGACTTGGATGTCTTTGATTGATGCTTCATGCAGTCCGAGTTTTTGTGGATCGATTATTGACTTTTCTAATTTGTCTTCTTTGAGAAGGTATACCACATTTTTTGCAGTGGTAGAAAGCTCGTCTAGTCCGTCTTCTGAGTGAACAGTCATTATGTTCTGTGCACCGCGTCTTTTCAAGATGGCAATGATTCTTTCAAGATATTCTTCAGAAAAAACGCCAATTAGCTGATTCTTGACACGGGCCGGATTGGAAAGTGGTCCTAAAAGATTGAATGCTGTCCTTCCGCCGACAAGTTTCCTTGCAGCGGCAACGTTTTTCATAGCTGGGTGAAATTTTTGCGCAAATAAAAAACCAATTTTTGATTTCTCAATTATTGATGTTAATTGTTGCGGCGGTGCCTCAAGATCATATCCAAAGAATTCAAAGATATCTGCACTACCTGACACTCCAGATACTGAACGATTTCCATGTTTTGCTACATAGCCACCTGCAGCTGCAATCACAAAAGCTGCTGTTGTAGAAATGTTGAATGTTTGAAGTTTGTCTCCGCCAGTACCACATACATCTATTATGGTCCCATCGCATTTCGGTGCAATATGCATTCCATATTCGTCCATTTTGCCAAGCATTGCGTATAATTCGTCATCGGTTTCGCCTTTTTTGGTCAACTTTTGTAAAAAATCGGCTTTTTGCAAATCTAGTGTTTTATCAGATAAAATGTAATCCATCGCACGATTCATCTCATCTATGCTCAAATTCATTCCACCATCAAGTTTGGCTATAATCTGCGCTAGCATTTTCTTACCTTGTTTACAAAATTTTGAAGAATTTTCTTTCCTTCTGTGGTAAGGATTGATTCTGGATGAAATTGGACGCCCTCAATTAGGTATTTTTTGTGAGATACTCCCATTATCTCGCCATCATCTTCGGCCACGGCGGTGATTTTGAGTATATCTGGAATTATGGTCTTATCCCCCACTAGTGAGTGATATCTTGTGGCTCTAAATGGATTCTTTACTCCTTCGAAAAGCGAATCATCATAATGTTTTATCGGACTGGTCTTTCCATGTCTGACGCATCTTGCATTTACTACTTTGCCACCAAATTCATGAATTATTCCCTGATGTCCAAGACAGATTCCAAGAATCGGTGTCGTTGGGCCGAGTTTTCTTATCACATCAGAGCATATGCCGAAATATCGCTTGTCTTCAGGGGTTCCCGGGCCTGGCGAAATTATGATTGCGTCATATTTTTTATCTATTATTTGTTCAAGTGTTATCTTGTCGTTTCTTACCACATCAGATTCTACACCAAGTTCACCTAGCAGCTGTGCGATATTATAGGTAAACGAGTCATAGTTGTCAATTATGAGAAATTTCATTTTGTTGCCTCTTTTAGTGCCGCAATCATTGCTCCAGCTTTGTGTTCTGTCTCTTTGAATTCGCCTTCTGGTGTCGAATCCGTAACAATTCCAGCTCCACTTTGCAAAAATCCGTTGTTACCATCAAAAAATATACTACGGATGGCAATTGCAAAATCACAGCATCCATTGTTTGAGAAGTATCCGACTGCACCGGCGTATTGTCCTCGTACATCGGGTTCAAGCTCGTTTATTATCTCCATGGCACGTACTTTTGGCGCCCCTGTGACCGTTCCTGCAGGAAATACTGCTTCAAAAGCAGAAAACATATCGTTTTGTTCATTTAGGATGCCTACGACGTGGGTCACCATGTGTTGAACGTGAGAGAACCTCTTTACTCCCATCAACTCCGTGACGCGCACGCTTCCGTATTTACAAACTCGGCCAACATCGTTTCTTCCAAGATCTACAAGCATGGTGTGCTCCGCCAGCTCTTTTTCATCGTTGAGGAGTTCTTGTTTTAGCTGTTCGTTTTTTTGTTCATCATCAGTAATTTTTCTCGTTCCTGCTATCGGGAATGTTTCTACGTCTTTTCCTGTAACTCGAACGAGCATCTCTGGACTGCATCCGATGTATGTCTTTGGGCCAAATTTCATATGATAAAGATATGGGGAGGGATTCAAAGAACGTAGCTCTTTGTAAACACGCAAGTAGTCGCCGGTTGCAGAAAAACTAAATCGTCTAGATAATACGACTTGGAATATGTCTCCATCATGCAAGTACTGTTTTGCCTTCATTACTATTTCTGAGAATTTTTTTTCGTTCATGTTGGCAGTGATGTCTGAAAGTGTGATTTTACCAAAACTTCGTTTGTTTGATTTGATCTTTTCCAGTCTGTTTTCATCATAGTAAAAGTAAAGCGAAGTTTTAGTCTTGTTATCATATATGATTCCGTCTTGGTAGATCCCAAACTCCATGAGTGGCCTGCTTTTGTCATTGTTTATTGGAATGTTTTCGTAAAGCTTTATTGCGTCGTAATTTATAATCCCGACAGCACCACCAAGATATCTAAACGATGTGTCATTTGTATGCTTGATTAGATTTTTTAGCTCAGCTATTGGGTCTTTGGTGGGTATTGTTTTTGTAGTGCCGTCCTTGTATTGCAAAACTACATTATCCTCATAACCATAAACCAATATCTGTGGATCAAATCCTATAATCGATGTCTCTGCAAGCTCTTCTGGGCCTGTAAGGGACTCGAACAAAAATGTGTGTGAGTAATTTTGTTCTAGTTGAGAATAGATCTCAAACTGTGATCCAGGTAGCCCTAATGGTATTACCGTAGGTTTGGAGTTTCCAAAGATGGCCACCCATACGAAAAGTGGTCATTGACGTCTATTTATAATTTCAAAACATGATTTGTGATGTGATCATGCCAAGATTTTCAAGATTTTTTCAAAATTTACACACGATCTGCTCTCAAAAGCTGTAAGAATTACGGTATAGTACGGTACCTTTATATGAGATCGTGTGCCTAATAGATGCATGAGTCAGATGCTCCTCAGCAAACCAAAAAAGACTGTACTTTATTCTGAGATCTATTTTCCAAAAAAGTCAAACATTCTTCATTCCACTGCTACTGAGGCAGTATGTTATTTTTGCAAACAGGAGCTAAAAGAGGGATTTGGCCTTACTGCAAAAAGAATCGGAGACAAAACGGTCTTTGTTTGTAGATTTCACGGCTAGGTTACCAGGACCACTTTCTTAGAGCGATTTGAGTCAAAAAACTAGTCCACTTTTGGACTAGTTACGGCACCTTGTGCGGCAGAACCTACAAGTGAGGCGTATTTTGCCAATGCTCCACTCTCATAATTTGGTTTTCTTGGCTTCCATTCATTTCTGCGTCTTGCCAGCTCATCTTCTGATACGAGCAAGTTAATTGAGTTCGTTTCAGTGTCTATCGAAATCTGATCCCCATCCTTTACGAGTGCTATATTCCCACCGACGAATGCCTCTGGTGCTACGTGTCCAATCATGAATCCTCTTGTGGCTCCAGAAAACCTACCGTCTGTCACCATGGCCACTTTTTCCCCAAGGCCTTGACCTATTAAGGCCGCTGTCACAGCCAACATCTCTCTCATTCCAGGACCTCCCTTTGGACCCTCATATCTAATCACCACAACATCGCCTGCTTGAATCTGGTTTTTTGATACGGCGTCAAACGCTGCCTCTTCTCTATCAAACGTCTTGGCCTTTCCAGTAAACTTGGTAATTTTCACACCAGACATTTTCACTACTGCGCCATCTGGAGCAAGTGAGCCTTTTAGTATCACGGCAGTTCCGGTTTTGTAGAGTGGTGAATCAAGGGGTTTTACAATGTCATTGCTTGGCGATGTGGGGATATTGATTGAGTCGAGGTTTTGCTTCATTGTTTTTCCTGTTACTGTAATTACGTTTTCATGAAGGAGTTTTCTATTCAATAGTTTTTTGAGCATCAGTGGAACTCCGCCTACTTTGTCTAAATCGTTCATAACATACATCCCCCCTGGTTTGAGATCTGCTATGTGTGGCACTCTTTTCCTTACTCGCTCAAAGTCATCATACGTCAGCTTTACTCTTGCCTCATGAGATATAGCTAATAGGTGAAGTATTGCGTTTGTGGAACCACCTATTGCATTAAGTATTGTGATTGCATTCTCAAATGCTTCAAAAGTCAAAATATCACGTGGTTTAATTCCAAGCTCAAGTAATTTTGCAGCTGTTACTCCAGTATCATACACCATCTTTTCTCTTCTTTCATCTTCTGCAGGTGGACTTGCACTTCCTGGGAGAGCTATTCCGAGCGCCTCTGAGATTGAAGCCATCGTGTTTGCAGTAAACATGCCACCACACGAGCCTGCGTTTGGACACGCATAATTTTCAATGTTCTTTAGTGCTTCCATTGTAAGCTGTCCTGCCTCGTATGCACCTACAGCTTCGTAAACATCCTGAACAGTAAGTTGTTTACCATTGTAAAATCCAGGCATTATTGTTCCACCGTACACAAAAACCGATGGAAGGTTCAACCTTGCCATTGCCATCATCGTGCCAGGCAAGCTCTTGTCGCATCCGGCTATGCCGACTAGTCCATCGTACTGATGAGCCCTCATCATGAGCTCAATTGAATCTGCAATGATCTCTCTGCTGACGAGTGACGATTTCATTCCCTCGTGGCCCATGGCAATTCCATCGCTTACTGCGATAGTGCTGAACTCCCTTGGAGTCGCACCTGCATCGTGCACTCCTTCTTTTGCCTTCTGTGCGAGTCTTCCAAGATGAATGTTGCAAGGAGTCGCCTCGTTTCCTGTGTGAGATACACCTATGAACGGCCTGTCGAGATCGGTGTCTGTTAGTCCCATTGCCTTATACATTGCTCTGTGGGGAGCCCTAGCTGGGCCAACTACGACATTTCTACTTGAAATCGACAAATCGGTCATGTGTGTTTTTAATCAAGAGTATATTAGAATTTTATTGATTTTCTTACTTGAGTATCGTTTGTGAATCCAGTTCTCGTAGCTGTTCATCAATTTCTGTCTGATTTTGGTTGCCATATGAGATTAGTATCCTGTCGTCTTCCTCAATCACATAATCTCTAATGCTATCAACTTTTTCATGGTTGACGTAGAACTTGAGCGAGTATGTCTCATCGGTACAGAACGTGTGTTGTGGTGTTTGATCTGGAAAGATGAAGCATTCGTCTGTGAGTCCTATTTTTATGGAGTCAAATAGGAATCCAAGCGGCACGTTAGATGCGTGTCTGTGAATGGTGTTGCCATCCTCTCCCTCGAAGTGGATGTACGGGCTCTTTACCTGGTATGGTGGCAACGAAAAGTCGAATTTATCACCATGGATTCTGACTAGAATTGACGCATGTTCGTGTTCGTCGTTGAGTCTTCCTGCTCCAGATGGGCCACGAAGTGGGTCTGTTGCGCTTTTTTCAATAAATGTCCACGATGCATAAGCAACGATTGCCGCAATGACTGCCAGAACTCCTAGTCCAATCAACATATTTTTGCGCTTTTGCCTTGATTGTCTGTCGGCAAAGCTTTCTCTACGTTCTTCTTTCTTTGAGTTCTTGTCGTTGTTGCCCATGAAACACTCACACTCAAAAAATATCCCTAATTAATCAATCGATACCAATAATAAATTATGGATCTAATTCGCAACCATGCAGTGTATTTTTTGCGATATCATATCTGGAAAAAGAGTGGGTCATTTCATTTACCAAGATGAACATCATGTAGCGTTTTTGGACAAATATCCAATAGACAAAGGACACACACTTGTGGTTCCAAAAAAGCATTATGAGAAAATAACTGATATGGATCCAGACAATGTGGGTGCTCTTTTCTCACAAATACCAAAAATTGTCAAAGCAATAATGTCTGCTACGGGTGCAGATGCTTTCAGCCTTGCACAAAACAACGGCCGAGCAGCAAAACAAATCATCCCACATGTTCACGTCCACATAATTCCGCGATACAACGAGATGGGTGCGGTCTGGACGAAGCGCACTATTCCATCATCAACAGAATTAGAGGATCTTGCACAACATATACGGCAATTTCTAAAGAATTAGTCGTCTTTTCTAATCTCGTCTCTAAGTTTTCTCATATCTAGAGTTTCCTCGATGTGCTCTAAAAGTTGAAAGATGCTATTTTTTTCGTCGATTCCCGCCTTTCTTAGCTCCTCGCGCAGTATTTGAATTGGATCTTCGGTTTCATTGGTTTTTGGTATCTTTTTCACTTTCTTTAACATCTCTTTCACCTGTTGAATTTGCTTTCTTTGTGTGGCAATCTCGTCTTTGGTTTTTTTCACTATGAGTTCTTGGTAGAGTAGTTTGTCTTTCATTCGCTCAAATTCTTCTTCGAGGCGCATGATCAGTACATTCGCATCTTCTTCTGTGATGTATTTTGGATTCAAAGAATCAAGCTCGGCCTTTGATTTCATCTTGTTTTGAAAATGATTCAATTCACGGGTGAATTTTTTCTCGTTTTCGCGGAGATTGTTTATCCTGTTTAGTTTTTCTTTAATTAACTCGTTTGCAAATCTAAAATATTGATCCGTATTGCTAACTTGATCTTTGAGTTCTTCTGATTTTTCCTTTAAAATTTTCTCCTTTGTTGTTTTGTTGATTTTGTTAGAAAATGTGATTGTTCTTTCTTTTGCCATTAATGGATCTAAGCTTTCCGGCCTTGGCTCTATTCCGGAAACAAACTTCCATTCCTCTAGCCCCAAGTCTTGGCTTTCCTTTTTTGACTCATCTTTTGGTATTCTTTGTATGTGTTTTACCACAACCTATTTTTTCATCGGCACGATTTGACCACGATGATGTTTACCAGAACACACAGGCATCATTTTGTTTGTTTGAAACAAAAAAACGAATCTTAAAACACATTTTTTGTGGAGGTAAGACATGCCACTTGAGATCTTGATAGCAGAAGACAATGAATTTACTGCCAAACAATACAAAATCGCACTTGAAAAACGTAATCACAAAGTGATACTCACAAAAGACGGTGTTGAGTGTGTCGACTATTACGTGAACGAGGCAAAATATGAAGAGCTGTTCAGAAAGAATAGATCACCTCCATTTGACCTTGTATTGCTGGATCACGATATGCCACGAAAGACAGGTGCCGAAGCAGCAAAAGAGATCCTAGAATGTAGGCCTAACCAAAGACTGATTTTCTTGTCAGCCTACGGAAACGGCATAATGCAGAAACTAAAGGATGTAAAGGATGACACGGTACACATAATTCAAAAACCGTTTGCTCTTAACTATCTGATAAAAAAGATAGAAGGATCGACAATTAAGCACAAGATAATGAATGCGCAAGACGGCAACGTCATGACCATCACTCAAGACAGTGCAGCAATTAGGTAAGTATTATCTAGTATGGGGATTTTGGCTTAAACAATACTTCGTAGAGTGGCGAGTATGGTTTGTACCCCCTGCAATCAAAGTCAAACGAATCTGCAATTACAAATTGTGTTTTTCCACTATATGTCTCGTCGCCATCAAATAGTGTCGTAATAGAGTAACCTGAAACATTGCAATCAGTGTATGTCAAGTGTCGTAAAACCTTACTACCCTTTTTTATGTATACATAGACATCAAAGTCTTTGTAGTCGTTATTACTCATATGGGATTCCCAGAGGCGATCTGTAATGTAGTATAGCATCGGTTTGTCGTCACTTACTCCTCCAGTGAGCGTAAATGACGGAAGTTCGTTTTTGTCTATTCTATATCCGCTTTTTTGAATGAATGTCTTAAACGAATTTACTTCTTCTGTACCACCTTTATGTTTGAAGACAGCTTTGATCGATAATCCTCCAACTGTATCTGTCGAAAGTGACTCCGTTTGTGCATATGCGGCACCATAGCTAACTAGCATCAATGATAAAATCGCGGTGAATGCAACAATTTTGGCACTATTCAAATCGGATTTAAAATTGAATGAAATAACTTAAAGAGTTGGTATACAATGCACTCATGAAAAAAACGAATAACTATATTAAATCAAAAATTTCGGGTGAGACTACCTTGGGTTTGGGTTATAACGCAGTATTGCTCCTATTTTGCCAAGGCTACTAAGCATTGCACCGTGCTCAGAAACACCTGAGATGACCTCGATTCTCGTTCCTACTTGAGACGCGATAAGTGATAGATAGTCGATCAAGTCTTGCGAGTTTGCTTCTTGGTCCATAGACTTGCAGTTTGGACACGGCTTTGATAGTAGCTCGGTTTGTCTTGGTATTATTTTCGCCCTCTCAAGTATTTCTTCTTGAACGTTTTGGCATCTTTTGCATGTTATCTCCAGACGGTACAGGTTTATGTCGTCGGTAATCAGAATTGTGTCTACTACATTATTTTTGAGGTAGTTTATGATGTCTTT
>JBFLWI010000031.1:0-15819 GCA_040757675.1 Thermoproteota archaeon
AAGTATCTTGAGATTGCACCAGAGGCCCCAGACGCCGACTTTGTTCTGGAGCTGATACGCGACATTAGGGAAAAAATTAATCAATAATTGAGGTAATGTCGTGGCCTTTCTTTATCTGCGAGATCTCGTGTCTTGCGAGTCTGTTTCGGAGCGCTTTTTTTAAGACGTCTACTTCGTTTCGTAGCGCCGCTACCTCATCTTCAAGCTTGGCTACACGCTCGTAAATCGTCTCGCCTTCGGTTGAACTCATGCTAATCTAGGATTAGGAAAAGAGCTTAAAAATTTATGGGTAAATTAATTTCGCTACAGGTCAAATTCCTGGTTACAAGCAGCGCACTTGGCGTGCTCGGCTCCGACCTGGCCTAAGATGAAGATTCTGCCAACCGTCTGACATTTCGGACAAAGGCCGGTAGTCACATTCTTTGGGGCAGTTCTGATTATTTTCTGAGTCTTTCTGCGTCCCATCGTAGGATTGAATTTGGTGTCTACTATTAAATTTACGCCTCGGCCCCAACTCAGTGTAGCTAACGGACATCATCTTCGTCGTAATGGGATTTGTATCGAAAATGATGTGATCCTGCGTGCAGCATTTCTTATCGACCTCAAAATAGACAAGGCAAAATACATGACACTTCAAAAAAATGGTCCTAATTGCTGTGATTCATCCTCGCATCAAACTCAAACTAGTCGATTGCGATATCTCGGAGGGGGCTCAAGACGATTTCTGCCACTTAGACAGCATACACCAAAAAGCCACATTTGTATTGGCACTACAAAGATCCTGTTCAACTCTCAGAGTTAAGCAAAAAAATGCAGTACGAAAAGCTGCTCAAATCACTCTACGAGCGCACCTGGATCTCTTATATGCAAATTTATTTCAAAAAGGCAAAACAGCAGCATTCTTCCCACGTACAGTTTGGGCATTCTCTTGCTGACTTGGCATTTTTGCATTCTGATGGAAGGCATCCGCAGTCGGCACACTTGATCTCCATTGCTCACAACTCCTTGTTTGTCCCGATCAAATCCCACGTCGCCCCCTCGTCAGAGCTTTTGTAGACTTCTTGGAATCCTTCCGCTGAGTATCCTGCAACATAAAGAATCCCACTTTGTGCATCTGCGGCAATACTTGTCACAGTAAGCTCAGGTGTGCCGAGTCTTTCCCAACTCTGACCATGATCATGCGACCTCATCAAACCAAGCCGCTCAACTGATGCATAAAGGACTCCTTTCTCATCAAATGCGAGTGCAAACACCAAGTCACCTTTGAGTGAATTTGACTGGCTCCATGTGTTCCCACCGTCGCCTGAAAAATACAGTCCGTTTCCTGCACCAGCAAACACCACGCTCGAATCAGACGAAGAAATCGCAAGGGCCGAAAGATAGTCTGGTGCATCAAGCCTTTGCCAGCTTTGTCCGCCGTCGGCCGTCCTGAAGAGGCCTCTGTTGGCACTATCAAAACCAATTATGATGTTTGGGTCTGACTTGCTTACACTCATTGCATGAAAATCTACTGGCGGATCCAGTATGGTTGCGACCTGGTGCCATGTTTTTCCACCATCTGTGCTCCTGATGAGTCCCGTGTTTCCCCCAGTGGCAGGATGTCCGCTTGCATAAAGCGGTGCGCCGGCGGAATAAGGCGCATTAAACGCCATGTAGTCGGCTCTTTGTTCGTCTACTTTGATTGGAGGTCCTCCATTTACGCTCTGGTAAAAGTCTCCATGCGTGGCTATGTACAGTATGCTCTTATCTGAAGGATCGACTCCAAGACCGTGCACATGTCGCCAAAATACCGTCCTTGCGTTTGTAGTCTCGGATTTTTCAATGGTAAGGCCTGCCAAGATCACAGCCATTCCTATTCCTGCAGCTATTCCTGCACCAATAACTACGACGAAAAGCTTTGTCCTGTTTGTCTTTGTATCTTCTTTCATAGCAAAACCAGCTCAGACCTGAAATCTATTTGAATATTTTACCAGATTACCTTGCAATCACACCAATGTCCATGTGGTTGTTCATCATTGCCATCATAGAGCTGCCTCGCTGTATTACATGACTGTGAAGCGTGTAGATACCGTCTTTGTCTGGGGTGAACCTGATTTGGTATTTTCCATTGCCGATCTCTTCTGCTAGGATCATGGGGCCAACCATCTCCATTGTGGACATGGGCGGCCCGCGCTCTATCATCACAGGTACCCTGGCATCAAGTACCGGCCTGCCATCTTTGTCTTTTACAAGTATGGTCAGCGCGGCCTCTTTGCCCGGCTTTACAAGCTGCGAGGAAGCAGGAGTCATGGTCACATCTTTTGGCGGCCCGTCCATCATGCTGCACATCTGGATCATAGATTGAGCCTCTGATTTCTGAATGGCCGGAATTGAAACTAAAACGAGAAATATTGCAAATGACAAAGCAAAGTGGATCGGTCTCAACACCTTACACTATAACTGCTTGATATATGAAATTACATCTTTACAATTGTAAAGGTTTGTTCTTAAATCCGACTTGGTACAAATACCGATATGCCAAAAGATCCCGTATGTGGAATGGATGTGGATGAAAAACTCGGTGTAAAATCAAGGTTTGGCGGGCGTGATTTCTTTTTTTGTTGCCCACACTGCAAGTCAAGATTCGAAAGCGATCCTGAAAAATTTGCCAAGTTGTCTTGAATCGACACCTGCAACCGTGATTGCCAATATAAAGGACTGTCTGATCAAGGCGGCAAACAAAAACTTTGATGAGGATATGAAGGTAAGTGCTCATTGTTTAACACTAAAATCTCAAAGGCAATCTCGCTAATCACAATCGCAATAGGAATTGCAGTAGTGGCAGGCTGGGTCTTTGATGTGGCCGCACTAAAGTCAGTCGTGCCACAAGAAGTAACTATGAAATTCAGTACTGCAATCTCGTTTGTCTTTAGCGGCGTCATACTGTATTTTGTGTCAAATCATTTTGCAGGCAAGGGGGGAAACGACCAAATCGCGATTCCAATTTCTGGCCTCGTAATATTTTTGTTTATGGCCTCATTACTTACTACGCGCATTCTAGGCGTTCCAAACGGAATCGAGCAACTATTTGTGACAGAAGATCCCGAGGCAGTAAAAACTACATTGCCTGGGGTTCCGTCCATTCCAACGATAATCAACTTTCTACTTGTCGTGGCAGTCGGAATGATCTCACTGAACAACTCTTACAATCTAAGGCCAATCCGGTACATCGGGTACGCCATCTTGGCCGTGGGAGCAGTCTCACTGATTGGACATCTGAGCGGCCAACCACTGCTGTACTATTATGTGGAAAACATTAGCACCGCCATGGCAATCCATACTGCAATCCTATTTGTGTTGATTGGATACGCACTCAGCCAACTAAAATCGCCGAAAAAATTGACGTACACTACAAAAATCCAGACAAAGCTTCTCTTTTTGTTTTTGGCAAGCTCCATAATCCCAATAATCTTCATAGTTGGGCTCAACTTCAACATGACAAGCTCTGGCACACAAAGTGGGGTCTTGACAATCGGCCTAATCACTGCAGTGGCAGTGAGTATTTTTTCGATCTTTACTGCAAGATCTATTTCCCAGCCAATAGTTGAGCTCAAAAAAATATCTGCTAGGATCTCAGAGGGCGATTTTACAGTAAAGGCGCCTCAAAACTCCAACGACGAGATTGGTCAGCTCTCAAAATCATTCAACCAGATGATAGACAATGTAATCAAGGCAGAAAGGCTCTCCACGATTGGACTCCTTGCCTCAAGGCTTGGGCATGACCTCAGAAACAACCTCACCACCATTATCACCACCTCTGAAATAATGAGAAAAAGGCCTGGCTTTGATAAAGACAGGAATCTTCAGTGGCAAGTAAACATGATAGAAAGGGCAGCTCAAAAAATAAACTACCAGATAGAAGACGTACTTAACTTTGTGAGGTCTTCGCCGCTAAAATCGGAACACGTCGCACTCTCAAAAATACTGCACAACACAATCAAGTCGATGTACATCCCACCAAAGATCAAAGTAGTCCTTCCGCAAACAGACCTTACACTCAGCTGCAATGCAAACCGATTTGAAATAGTTTTGACCAACCTGATCAACAACTCGATTCAGGCAATAGGAACCGACGGCGAAATAGTAATAGATGCATACGAAGACGATTACAACTCAATAATCAAGGTAAAGGATTCAGGGCCTGGAATCCCAGACGAGAATCTGGCAAAAATATTCGAGCCGTTGTTTACGACAAAGCAACAGGGAACGGGTCTTGGATTGGCCACCTGCAGGAATATAGTGAGTCAGTATGGTGGTACGATAGATGTAAAGAACAATCCGACTACCTTCACCATAAAAATTCCAAAATGATCTTCTTGCCGTATTCTTGTCATGTAGAACACAAGCAAACTATCTAAACAGACAAGGCCCATACATTTTGTGGTATTCGAGTTTATAGTATTTTTTACTGCTTTCAAATACATCTTCGTCGAAGGAGGAGAGCAGGCCCTTGTGGCAATAGGAACACTTGCCAGAATCGGATACCGGCAGACACTAAAGATAACGTTGATCGGTTTGGTAGTGGGTGTGGCGCTGTACTTTTTGTTCCTAAATGTAGTTGAGTTTTTCCCAACAAATCCAGTTGAGATTGCACTCGGGATAGGACTTCTTTACTTTAGCTATACTATGTTCAAGGAGTTTTTTGAAAAGGAAAAAAAAGACGACACGACCAAATACAAGATAGGATACTTTTACATCGCCATGCTTGAGGCAATAGAAAATTCTGTTGCCTTGGCTACCTTTAGCCTCATTGACATGGCAAGTGCAATAACTGGGGCTGGTGTTGCAATAGCACTTGTAATCGGGCTGTTATGGGTTGGAATAATCAAGAGAATACCACTAAAGCTGACGCGGTTTGTTGCAGGAACACTGCTTGCGCTGACTGGAATACCTCTGATAATTTATGGCCTGGACATTCCGTACCCTGAGATAATGCACTGGCTCATTCCACCGCTGTCATAATGGCCTAGTCAATCTTTACACTAACTGGCACGTTATGCGACATGCTGTACATGGCAGGACACCTCTCAAGGGCCATGTTGAGTATCTGCTCCAGCTTACTCTTGTCTGCGTTTTCTGCTTTGACATCCAAGCTGAACTCTATTCCATCCACTATTGGCTCGTCTGCAACATCTAGTGTCTTTGCAAAGTTGACGTGGCATTGTGTATTTACGCTTAACTTTTCAAGCCTTACTCCCTGCGATGCGGCAACGCCTGCAAAGGTGCCAATAAAACACGATGTGATTCCTGCGATACAGTACGCCATTGGTCCAAGCCTGTTGCCATTTCCGCCAAGAAACGACGGCGAATCCACCTCTATTGTCTGCTTTCCTTTCTCGTATGACAACTCGGTCCTAAACTGGTAACCCTTTGATGGGTCCAAGACCCACTCTCCTTGCAGTTTGACTGGCTTTATCAGAGACTGCTTGTCTTTTTTTCCATTTTCTACTGTCTTTGATACCTTTTCTAAATCTACGTTGTTGACAATCATGGTGTGATTTGTTCAAGGTAACTTAAAAAAGATCAGGAAATTATCAAAAATAAAATAGAAAAAAATTGAGAATGTGCTTTTGCTCACATTCCGGCAAACTGTGTGCCTAAAAGTGATTCAAGCAGGTTCGTAATCTCTGGGTTTTGTCCAACATACAGGACGATGATCTTTCCTTTTGTGTAAAAGTGCGGAACATCTATCCACTGAATTATACTGGTGCCGATTTCTGTGCCGTCTTCTGAGACAGTCAGGCTTGCAGTCCCAGCATCAGACTCGGAGTGGAATTCATAGACTTGCACGTCTGCTCCTCCAACTGAGATCACCTTTGTCGTAGTCGAAAACGGCGAGTCGTCAAGCTCGTCGACTGGCTCGACTAGAACTCCTCTTGACTTGATTGCCTCGACAAGTGAGGAATAGTCACTTACTTGGCCATCAAACTGAGTTAGAGGATCGTCGTGGGAAGTCAGCTTATCATTTGGATTTTTTAGGACGTACTGGTGGTTTAACTCGTCCCAGACCCCATCGGTTACTGCAGATACCACAATTCCTTCTGAGACAATAATGTCCATTTTGTGTGGCGTGATGACCTCTGCTAGGATCTGGTCTGTTCTGTCGCCAAATCCTGTATGCGAAGAGTCAAACGCTATTTTGACTCGGTACTGCACAGGATGTGACTCCATGACTGCGACATCGACTACATCCAGTGTGTCGTGCATCCCATCAAACGCAAACGTTGGACTGGTAACGATGTATTTTTGGGCAACATCCACTGCATCGTATTTTGCCTGCTCTTCAGATGTTGTTGGAATTGTAGTCAGAGTGCTCTGTGCCGGCAAAAAATATGCGCCGACTAGGCCTACTGCGACGGCTCCGATTATTGCTGCCATTATGACAATGTTTTGTTTTTGTGTCATGTTTGTACGATACAAAATGGAATGGTATGACTATAACCTTTGATTAAATCCTGTTTTAACGACAAAATTTATCTAATCTCGAATAATCCACTTTGACTCAACCTAGAAACAATGTTGCGCATTGCTTTTAAGACAAAAACAATGAGGTATGACATTGGCTGATCAAAAACTCTACAAGATATCTTCTATACTGCTAATCTCAATACTGATTGGCTCCGCTACAACTGGGGCCTCGTTTGCCGACACGCCAAGAAAGCAGCTTGCAAACAATGTCTCCCCAGAGGACATAGTCTGCAAGCAGGGGCGCGTCCTGGCAATAATCTCTGGCAAAATACCACTGTGCCTCAAGCCTGCCACTGCGGAAAAGCTTGAAAAAAGATGGGGTACAATCATTGTTATTTCAGAGCAGGCGCCACAAAAAGCAGAGCCAAAAAAAACAGTACCATCTGAAGCTAAAGGTTCTGTAATCAAAAGCCAGACTGCAAAGACACAATCAAAAATTGAGAGCGTTCCTGCAGCCGGAGGCTCCACTGTGAACTTTTACATCACAGACGATGACCTCAACACAAGCCCAAACGGAATTGACGTAATTGATACGGCAGGCCTTCTTGAATTTACAATCAACGGAGTTCAAATCGATGGACCGCAAACCATGACTGAGACTGGCGTCGACACAGGCAGATTCTATGTGAAGCTGGTTCTTCCAGAGACAGTAAACGGAAGGCCGTTGACGCAAGACGACGTCGTAGTAGTAAGATATTTTGATCAATCTGACGCAGCAGGTGAAAGCAGGACCGTATCGTCGTCGCTTGCACTTTCAAGAACATATGCGCAAATGGAAAAATCCGGAGGACAAAGAATCGGCCGCGACTTTACAGTAAGTGTCTACGAGCCAGATGCAAACTTGGACTCTAGAGAAGTCGACAAGATCCCGCTTTCCAACATCGAGTTTAGGGCAGAGGGGGGAATCAGAACCACTCTGGCAAACTCGGCATTTGATGCCAACTCATCACACCTCTTGGAGACTGGAGAGGACACCGGTGTCTTTTCAATAGTGATCAAGATTCCGCGCACCATAGGCGGCAAGACCCTGCACATTGGAGACTGGTATGAGCTGCGATACATTGATGCATCGACCCCATCAGGCACCAGCGAAAAAATAGTTCTCAAGGGAAGGATCGGATAATTTCTTCAAACCCTAACTATATTTCCCATCAAAAAGCACGGGGATAATAGTTGAATGGTTGGATTTTGCATGAGATTCTATCCAGTAGAACACCATTAGTTTAATGATTTACAAGAATTATTTCGCTGGATTATTGACTTGTCGGTAATACAGTTACTGGAGGAAACACCAAAACCAAAGAAATCTGATTTTATTCTGACAGAAAACTATCATATCAGACTACGAGAAGGAATAGCAAAACGGCTAATTGACAAGATTCGATTCAACTTTAACCTGAAAGCACCGTACAGAGCCAAGAATTTCATCAATCAGAATATTCTATATGATAACATACAACAACTTGCTCATTTTGTATCAGAGGAAAAAGCATTCAGACGATACAAAACAAAATCATATGTGAGACTTGCACATGCTACAATACCCAAACAGCTCAAAGCTGCTCTTCACTATGTGGTATTTTGATTTTTTAGCGGCCCTAGCCTGAATCTCTTTTAGGTCTTCATCAACATCTTCTATTTTGCCGCACTTGATACAAATCAGATTGATGTGCTCATCTGTGTGGCCATCAAAGCGTGACTCACCGCCAATCTCGATCTGTTTTACAAGCTGTTTTTGCTTTAGCAGATCAAGTGTCTTGTATACTGTAGATAGGCTTACCATCGGATATTTCTTTTTGACAACATTGTGGACTTTTTCGGCAGTAGGATGCTCTTCTGTGTTTAACACATAGTCTACTATGGCTATTCGTTGTGGTGTTATCCTGAATCCTTCTTCCCTGAGCGTGGTTATGATCTGTTCTAGTTGCATGATATGATCTTATGTGATTTGATATTTAATATTTATTATGTGATAGGAATAATATCTAGTTAATAATAAACAATAAATAGGAATAATTCTTAATAATAGCCATGAATGGAATAAACATAGGCATCGCAGACAAACAAAGAAAGGCAGTAGTCGGCCTTTTGGCCAAATTATTGGCAGACGAATATGTCTTGTACACTAAGACTAGAAACTACCACTGGAATGTGGTTGGTCCACACTTTAACGATCTTCACAAGTTCTTTGAATCCCAATATGGGGCAATAGACTCAGACATTGACGAAATAGCGGAGCGAATCCGCTCCCTTGGAGAAAAGACGCCAGCCACACTTACCGAGTTTGTCAAAAATGCCACAATAAAGGAGCATCCAGAATTTCCACCCGCAGACAAGATGGTCTCAAATCTTGTTGCAGACCACGAAAGCATCATTCGAACCTTGAGGGAAGGTATTTCCACATGCGAGCAAAACAATGATGCCGGAACTGCTGACTTTCTTACCGGACTGATGGAAAAGCACGAAAAGACTGCTTGGATGCTGCGCTCTGTTTTGGAAAAATAGAGAACACAACTCTTTTTTTTATGAGGTAAAAAATGAACAGACAAAATCCTGTAATAAAATGTAAGGAACAAATCATAGTAGACGGCATTAGGATCTGCATTAGCTGTGGCAGTATTTGTGTCATAATTAAAGAAGATATCATGAAGTGTCAGGACTGCGAAAAACAATTCAAATTCAAGGAGAAGCAAGATGGTCTCTGTTTGTAATAACATCTGTACCCGTTTCAAGTCCAAGCACGTTACAACCCACTTCAAGTATGAAATGGGGCAGAAAAGATGCAGCCTCTGCGAGGTCTTTTTAGAGTATTCTGGCTTGCGGTGCCCGTGCTGTAATGTTAAGCTCAGAACAAAATCTAGAACGACTGAAAAGAAGGGGAGTAAACGTAATGTCTGAGTGGGCATGCAACAAGATTTGTAGATGTTTTGCAGCCGATTCTGGGAGGGCAAAGACTACAATCTACAAGAAATGGTGCTCAAAATGTGCAATTCACCTAATTTCAAAATACTTTACCTGTCCGTGCTGCCACAGTATGCTGGTAAAGGTGTGAAAAAATGCAAATATCCAGATTCGACATAACAGACGATGACCGCAAAGAAGCAATTTTGGAAATTCTAGGTGACAAGTACTATAGAATGATCTTGGGAAACATTATGCAAAGCTCAATGACTGCACTGCAGATCAGCTTAGCAGCTCATATTCCCGCAACTACGGTTTATCGCAAATTAGAGAGACTATATTTTGTTGGCCTAGTTAGGGTAACTGGAAAGATAACCGAAAACGGAAAAAAGAATTTTCTTTACCAAAGCAAGGTATCTGCGATTAACACCTCATTTGCAAAAGACGGCGTAAACATAGTTCTTGTGTTTTAGCCAAAATTATGTCCTGTGATGAACAAAGGAAATCCACACATTGAGTGATATTAAGACACTGCTAGAAGATCTTCTCTAAGACAATTTTGAACAGCAAGACAAACTGTTATTATGTCTTATACATAACTAGTAAAATTACAAAACAATCGATAACTAGATTACAGAAATATTATGAATTTAGCTTGAATTTATTGTGAACCCAGAAAAAAATCAAGATAGTAAAATTTGCATTGATTGGATTATTAATTGCATCAATTAGTGGACTGTTCACATGGGAAATCAAATTTAATCATACTCTTACAACAAAGTAACTATTGATGGTGTAGTTGCATAACTTGAGTATCTTGATATCAAACATTAAGAAAAAAATTCAATTACTTTTTTCACTCAGGAATAAAACTAATTTGAAAATGACAGAGTGACAGAGTTGTCTGTTATTATAACCTTGGAATCTTTTTCCAGTGACGATTGTACTATTGCTTCTAAAAACGCCTTTAGGAAAACCGAGCCGTTCTTTCCAAAATCGTGATGGATACTAATTATGTTGCTGCTGTCGTCTCTTTGCATATCACACATTCCATAGCCACAGTGCTCAAAGTACATCTTGATAAATTCTGACACTGATTCTGATGTGAGTTTTTTCCACTTAAATAAGATGAAATCTTTTGGTTCTTTTGAGCCAACGGATTTTGCAAAAATTATGATTTTTTTCTCGTCTAACAAGCTAAGCAGTTCTTTGAATGCTCCTTTGCTCATTTTCACAATGCCAAATTTTTTCATGTATTGCTCAACCTCTACGTGGTCTCCAAAAATCTGGTTTGCCAGAGTGTTGAGGCTTATGCGTTTTTCTTTAGCCTCCTTTCTCAACCCCTTTTCATATTCCTCGTCAATTCGAAACGTTATGGTTGATGTTTTTTTGGCCAACGCAGATAATAATTGCAAATGATTGCAGTATAAACTTCTCCATTATATTTTGCAAATACAAACCATATTCATGAAACAAGCCATACAAAATTTAGGAATAACCGCACAACAGCTAACCCACGATCTAATACAACAAAAGCCACTGCTTTTGTTTGATCTTAGATCAAAAGAAGATTTTGAAAAATCGCATGTTCGGGGTTCTGTTCACGCAGTATGCGATACACAGGCAAAAGAAAAGATAATGCCAAAAATCCCCAAAAATGCCAAAATTGTACTGATCTCAGAACCAGAAGAATATGCCAAAGAGACTGCCATCATGATGGCATCATTTGGATTGGATGCGCACTATTTGATAGGTGGATTTTCTTCATGGACTGGTAAAGTAGCAAAAGGAAAAACTAGCAAAACAATAACTGCTGATGAACTCTCCCAAAAGTTAAACTCTGTGTTTCTCTTAGATGTGCGAAACACTGACGAGTTTTCAGAATATAAAATTCCTGGAAGCGTAAACATTCCTTTGGTAGATCTTTTTGATGCAAAAACTATCTCAAAGATTCCAAAAGACAAACAAGTCGTAACCATTTGTCCGCATGGAAATCGTGCAATGATTGCAAGCTTTGCTCTAGAACGTGCAGGAATAGATTCGCAAACCCTTGTAGGAGGATTGGTAGGATGGAATCAAGTTCTAAAACCAGTAACTGTTACAAAAGACTCAACCAAAATAATTCAGGTACAAAAGATCGGAAAGGGTTGTCTGTCATATATTGTTGAATCACATGGTGAAGCAATAGTGATCGACCCACTGTATCCTTTTGAAAAATATATTGACATTGCAACACAGCAAGGTTTTGCAATAACCAAAGTCTTTGACACACACCAACATGCAGATCATGTTTCTTCTGCAAGAGATCTTGCAATGGCAACAGGTGCAAAACTGTATCTCTCAAAGTACGAAAGATATGACTTTGATGCAAACTATGTTGGTGATGCAGATCAGATTTCATTTGGTAAATCAAACCTTAGATTAATTCACACACCAGGACACACACCAGGAAGCTTGAGCTATATGATAGATGAAAAGTATATCTTCACTGGAGACATTTTGTTTGTCGAATCGATTGGAAGACCCGACCTAAGAGACAAGGCTGAAGAGTTTTCAGAAAAACTCTATGACACCTTACACAACAAACTACTAAATCTTCCAGACGACATAATGGTGTTTCCAGCTCATCACGGTGAAGACGTAAAACCAGTCAATGATGCGTTTTACTCCACCATCGGAGAATCAAAAAAGTTACCACTGCTTGACATCTCAAAAAAAGAGTTTGTCAAAAAAATAGTTGCAATTACCCTACCAAGGCCAATGAATTACAGAAGGATAATTGCAATAAATAAGGGTGATCTAGAACTAATACACTCGGAGATTCCTGATTTGGAGATTGGCCCAAATAGGTGTGCAGTAGATGCCCGTTGAGATTCTGCTAGAACCTCTGACACTTTTTCTTTCCATTATATCCGGTGTAGCAGTAGGCTTTAGCCTTGGTTTGGTAGGTGGTGGTGGTTCTATATTGGCAGTTCCATTACTGTTGTATGTCGTAGGTGTAAAAGACGCACATGTAGCAATAGGAACATCAGCACTTGCCGTTGGAATCATTGCAACAATTAACTTGCTAAATCATAGGAAAAATGGCAACCTGAAAATCAAAAAAGGATTAACATTTGCCTTGCCAGGAGTAGCAGGAACTTTGATTGGCTCTCAGCTAGGACTGTGGACCCCAACAGAGAATTTACTAATTTTGTTTGCAGTTTTTATGACTGCCATAGGCATATTGATGATCAAAATGAAAGCTACCCCTGCCGAAATAACAAGAGGAAAGTCTGGACTGATTTTACTAAAAAAGAATCTTTCAATATCTGGTTTTTCGGTTGGTGTTCTTGCAGGCTATTTTGGAATAGGCGGAGGATTTTTGATTGTTCCTACAATGATGTATTCAGGTGGATTAAACATAATACAGGCAATTGGAACATCACTAGTTTCAGTTAGCTCGTTTGGTTTAATCACTGCTGGAAGGTATCTAGTTGCAGGAAACATCGACTTTGTGATTTCATTATTGTTCGTTGCAGGCGGTGTCCTTGGGGGATATATTGGAACAAAATCATCTGAGAAAATACATGTCACAAATCTTGTAAGAATATTTTCAATCTTGCTGTTCGGTGTTGCCGCATACATTGTAATCAGAACCATCATATCTTGATTGCAAGTGCTTGTAAGCTAAACCTGTTACCTAGATCAAAACGTGACGTAAATAGTTTGATGAAAGCACATGAACCAATTGCAATTACAAAATGCACACAAATCACTAGAGGAATTGCTACCTCTTTCTCTTACCTCTACTCCATGCGTTGCGTTAAGATAAGACAATAAAGTCTGGGTTGCCACAGAAATGCTAGTACATTATCTAGGGTCTTTTACCGATTCGCTTCTTATCACCGATGAGAAAGGCAATCCAATTGGAATTGTAGTGGGCTTGGAAATAATCAAAAATGTCTTTGAAGATCCACATGAGCACCTCTTTGAGAAAACTGTAGGGGAGATCATGTCGACTGAAGAGCTGCTCAAAATAACACCTCGGACAAGATTCAAAGATCTCATTGAAACATGGAAGCAAACACGCAGGGCATACAGCATTATGAAAAATCAGTATGGGTGGTATTCAGCAATATCTGCTAGAAAGATTCTGGAAATTGGTGCCAATTCCAAGACAGGCCTTACCGTTGCAGACCTGCCAAGGAAAAAAATAATCACGTTTAGCTATGACGATACATTTGGCAAGATAATCAATCTCATGCTGACAAACAGAACTAGAAAATTACTGTTTAAAAATACGTCTGGCTTTATCAGCGACAGAATAATAATTCAGAAGATTGCACAGGAGTTAAGGTATCTCAAAGACGTGGAAAACTTTCTAGACATTAAATTTGAAGAGCCTTTCAAATTGGCCGATGCTACAAGTGTTTCTGAGAACATGAATCTGGCGGATCTCTCAAAGATGATGTTCGGGATGCTCCACCCATACGTGATGACAAAGGATCAGGTTTACAGCCCTTGGGATGTTTGTTTGGCACTTTTATCTGATGGTGTCAAATAGATTAAGAAATCAATAACTCTTCTGATAATCCAATCTTTAGAATCAGAATGTGAGCACTCTGTCAGACTCTACTACCAATTTCAACATGTCTTTCATTGTTGATATTGGGCATGCCTCAAATTGCATATCTCTTGATTTTACGCAGGTACCGCATGCAAGCATTGTACCACCAAGTTGTTTTAACTTGTTCAATTGGTCAGCAACATTGAAATTTTCACTTTTGATTTTTTCAATCTCTACGCCCTTACCGAGCAGGAAGATCTTTACTTGATGTCTTTCCAGAATTGCAGTATTGGCAAATCTCAATGCATTCCAAACAGTTTCAGGCTCAGTAGTCGAAATGATGATTCCAATTTTCATACCTTTATAATTCTGGCATTATTGTTTGTAAGCTTTTTTTCCAGATGTGAAAATCTTCCTTTTTACAGGCATAATTAAAACCTGAAAAAGTGCAAAATCTCAATTCCTAACTATATTCCCAATCAAAAAGCGCGGGGGATGGGATTTGAACCCACGGGTCCTTACGGACATGGGATTAGCAATCCCACGCCCTACCAGGCTAGGCGACCCCCGCTCAAGGGTTGCTAAGGACACTCTGTAAATAAATCACTCTTCTGTGGATCTGGTGTAGTTGTCAACTAGGCTTTGTAGTGGCATTTTTTTTCCGCCGACGATTTTCAAATCCACATGAATTTTTTTGTTTTTGATGGTGATGATGTTATAGGTGTTTTCAAAGAATCCCCTCATTCTCTCAGAGGATGCAGTCCCTGCGTTGACTATAGACAGTTCCTTAAAGTTCCAAATCCAGGGCCTATGTTTGTGGCCGCACAAGACCAAATTCACCTTTGTTGCAAGAATCGTGCGCAAGACGTCGCCTGCGTCAATTACCTCCACCCGGGCAGAACCAGTATCTGGAATTCCAATTAGGTGGTGGTGCATTGCAAGAATGGTTATCTTGTCTTTGAATTTTTGGACGGTTCTCTCAAGCCACAGGTTCTGGCGGTATCCGACCTCACCTTCGTCCCTGTCAGGCCTTGCAGTGCCCAAAGTAACCACTACGACATCTCCAAGCTCGTTTACCGTATCAAATGGGAAATATTTCTTAAAATGAAGATAACCGGTGTTGCGATAGTCGTGGTTGCCAGATATCGTAATTATTTTTTTTGTCTCAAGTCTGGACAGCAATTTCTTGCATTTTTCGTATTCCTTTGTGAGTCCTTCGTTTGTGAGGTCTCCAGTTACTATTACTGCGTCTGGTCTTAGGGCGTTTACCTCCTTTATCACCTGTTCAAATACCTCCTCTCTGAACTGCGCACCCACATGAATGTCAGACAGCTGAACAATTATCATACGGTTTGTCTGTAAAATTCGCCGTATTTAGTCTTGTTTTCAATTTGTGGTCGGCTATTGAAAATTCTGTTTTTATTTTGCCTTATCTTCGATCCATGTTTTCAATCAAACGCGGTGACATGCCAGAGTCAGGTTATGGGTTGTCTGAAGAACAAAGGTCGTGATAGCCTCTAGGGTTCAAATCCCTCAGTCACCGTTTGTTATCTTACATATCTTTAAAAGATCGTTTCTGGAATAATAGGCGAGGTTTCTCAATTCGCTTCAGGCGAGTAAATTCCTATCACGACCCGAGAAATCTCTTTTACTATTTTGGTTTAGTATCTTGAATTAAATAGGCAGATTCAACTCCATTTAATGACTTGGGCAAAAAAGCAACCGTGATCAAAGGGGACGGGATCGGCCCCGAAGTGGTCGACGCAATGCTCAAGGTTCTCAAAGAATGCAACACCCAAGTCGAGCTCGTGCTTGCAGAGGCAGGCTCTGAGCAGTGGCAAAAAAACGGAGAAAAAGACCCC
>JBFLWI010000032.1:0-15446 GCA_040757675.1 Thermoproteota archaeon
TATAATATTAAAACATAACAAAACGCTTTAGCATCTCAAAATTTTATATTGAATTAATTTAAAGATTACATCATGGTACTCTCAGATAACGTAATTGCCACACTAAATGAAGTAACGTCAAAAATTCATGATAAAAACAAACTTTCAGAAAACGACACACAGTTGATCAAAGACGTCTTTAACCAGATTCTTGCACGTGGCGACACATATGACGTTGAAGAAATTGAATCATGGTTTGAAAATCATGGCAGTTGGACGCACAGACCGACTGTGATTAGAGTCACAAATCTGTCTCATTATGTGTTATCTAGGTTTCAGCAAAACCCAAGAAGGTTCAAAATCATATCAAATAACGACGACTGTGGCTGCCACTAGGTCTGAATCTTTTCAAGTAATCTAGATATGATCTTACTGTTTTCTTGGCGTTGTGTTAGAATCTCTTCGAGTCTTTTCAAATTAGTTCCCTTTTGCTTTTCGCTAGATACTAGGTGAAAGTATTCTTCATCCAAGTTGTTGTTGGCCTGCATCCTCTTTATTATTTCAAATAAAACTCCAATCAGCTCATTTTGTGCTCGAATCAGTTCGTCTTTGTCGTGTTCGGCCATATGCTTACAAAGACATAACTATCAATCTTTATTGAATTTTTCAAGTATTTTTAATAAATCATCATCGGTGATCTCTTTTTTTGCAGAGGTAAAAAACGATGAAGTTTTAGTGTAGCCTTTTTTATGATATTCGTTTGCCTGTATTGCCATCTCAAGTTTGTCAATTTGATGCAATAGCTTTGCTTCTTTTGAACTGTTTTTATGATACTCGTTCCATATGGCTAGATATTCTGATTTTTGTGAGTCATCAAGATTAGACAGAATTTCAGTCATTGCGGAGTTTTCCATTTCAATTTTTTTTATTTTTGGGACGTCATCTGGTGTCAGATCACCAGTTATTGCTTCTGCTAAATCGTGCAGTAAGGACATTTTTATGATCTTGGCAGTATCAAGATTTTTTTTATCAGACAGTATCATGGCGATGACTGCAGTCGAAAAGCAGTGATCTGCTACGGATTCTGGATCTTGTATTCCTAATTTGTCTATCCAACCTTGACGGGGGGTAGTTTTTAACTTCAGAACCGTTTTGAAAAATTCTGCAAGGCTAGTATTTTCTTGTGTCGCCTTCAAGTAATCCTGATCCATGATGAACTCTGTCTATATGTTTTGAAAGGTCATCTTTAGATTTGAACTCAGATTGACAATAAGGGCAGGTTATTTTTTCTGACATAATCAAGCCTGATTTAATGAATCTATTAAATTAATCGAAGGATTTGACATTGTAGAATACGTTGAGACGAACAAGATAATAATCTGATTTGATGTTATTTTGCTAATTGAAGATCTATACAAAGACAGGCGACGACGGCACGACTGGACTACAAGGAGGAAAACGGGTATTCAAATCAGATTTACGAATAATGGCGTACGGAGCAATCGATGAGGCCAACTCTTGCTTGGGCATTGTTCTTGCTCACAAATTAGATCCTGACATAAGAGAACTGTTAACAAAGATACAAAATGAAATGTTTGTTGCAGGCTCTGACCTTTCAGACCCAAACCTAGACAATAAAAAAAACAGAGTAACTGATTTCATGGTATCAGATATTGAAAAAAATATAGACGGATTTGAAAAAGAACTTACCCCTTTGACTAATTTTATACTTCCGGGAGGTGATGAGGTAGCATCTTACTTGCATTTGGCAAGAACCATAACGAGGCGTGCTGAAACACAATTTGTCAAGCTGGGGTTGCACGAGCCACTCAATCCCGCATGTCAAAGGTATCTAAATAGACTATCAGATCTTTTGTTTGTACTTGCGCGTGTAGTCAACAAAAGAGCCGGTACACCGGACGTAATTTGGAAACCGTGATTGCGATCCAAAATACACAAAACACTACATCAATCTATTGTGAAGAATCGTTCCAAACACATTACCAAAAGACACTTTAATTCCTCACTTTAGAAAAAAATCGAGCCAAGGTAGCTCAGCCTGGGAGAGCACTCGGCTGAAGACCGAGCTGTCGTGGATTCAAGTCCCACCCTTGGCACATTTTTTATTTAATTATTTGAATGCCAAGTAGGTATGAAAATCGAAAAGTAAGTAATGTTTTAATACATGAGAATATCCTCATGAGAAAGTCATCTTGGCAAAAAAAGAAGTAAAAAAAGAAAAAACTACTAAAACTCCTCAAAAAAAGGAAAAGGCTGCAAAGGGTTCAAAGGAAAAGAAAACAAAATCAAAGAAGGGAAAAGATGCCTTTGTAGCAGATGATGGATTAGTTATCATTGACGAACTAATTGAGGAAGACAAAGAAGCCGAGTTAGAGGCAAGAAAGGCATACCTTGAGGAAGCAAGATCCCAAGAAGTAGACGACTAACCAAATCTTTATTCATAAAAACTCCCAATATACTCATATGCGCGCATTATGTCTCATCACAATCAAGCCTGGAAAGACAAACAAAGTAATTGAAGCATTGCGTAAAAAACGCAAACTCCTCAAAGAGATAATGCCTGTTACTGGGCGTGCTGACATATGCGTATTGCTACAAGGCTCAATTGACGAGATAAACAACATGGTCATTGACTTTAAAAAAATCAAAGAGATAGTCAGTACCGAGACGCTCATCGAAGTGGAGGTAAACATGGGATGGTAAAGGCAGTAATTCTAGTGAAATCACCAAAACGCCTAATTGCAGCTAAGCTTGGCAAGTTGGATTTTGTTTACAACTCTTTTCCTGTGAGCGGACAGTTTGACGCAGTGGCATTCGTCGAAGTCGATAACCTCTCAGAGATAAGAGAGATCACGACAAAGATTCAAATGATTCCCGGAGTCGAGCGCACAGAAACTATGATTGAGATACAATAAAGCATTTAACAGTGTGACGTATAATCAACTTGTGAATATAAAGCGCGTAGGGAACGTCATATTAGCAGTCAAAGATCTCGATAAATCTGTAGCGTTTTACCATGAAATACTTGGCTTGCCAATAAAAAACCAGAGAAGAACGTGGGTTGACCTAGGACAGACCGGAGCATTGTTGAGTCTTCATCCAGCTTCAATTACTTCGGATCATAGCTCAAACACAATAGAGGGCGGCATAGTCATCGGGTTTTTGGTAGGAGACGTTAAGTCTGCTCTTGATGAGCTCAAGACAAAAGGGGTCAGAATTCACCGCGATATAGTCGACAGAGAAGCAGGCAAAAATGCAATAATTTTGGATCCTGATGGCTACATGATTTCATTATTTGAGCCAAAGTTTGCTGACTCGGAGCAGCAATCGAAAGGATACCATGGCTTTGCGCCAGTTTAAACCAGCCTTCTGATTTTCCTAATTACATCTTCGACTGATTTTCTGCCTGGATTCAATGATACATAGTAAACTACGTTATTGGCCGGCATACACACTATGATTGATTTTTGATGCCTCAGTATGACATGGTCCAAACCACCAAATGCTCTTGATTGGGAATTGCGCAAAGTTATCAGATTAGAAACTATAAAGAACTCGTTTTTTGCGTCCTCTGGTTTTAAGAGTGGCTTTAATCCAGGCCTTATTATTCCAGTCAGTGTTCTGCCATATTCATTAATTACTCCCACATAACGAATCGATTTAGAGGTACCAAGGATTTTTTGGCACGTCTTTCTGTACCGTTGTATTGCATCTTTCCATTTTTGTGCCGGTGTTTTATTCAATAGCGTGATTTGTTTCTCAAAGTTAAAAGAGTTTTTGATTCAAATAAAACAACTATGAATTCATTCATTAAATGAATTAGATCTGTTTTTTGTTTTTTAACTGCTCGATGCGCTTTTTTAACTCTGTATTCTCTTTTCGTAATTTCTCAATCTCTTCGCTCGTAAAATCATTTACAGATTGACTCAGGGGGTGCCCAGGCAAGAATGCATTTGAGCTCATATCAAGCAAACCCGTTGCGTGTTTAAGATACCTTTTCTGAAAATCGCGTAGCTTGGATGAAAACGCCGGATCCTCTCTTATCATTATGTCTTTTAGTTTTGCAGGGGCGAGGAATCTGTTTTTTGCAGCAGGTGGATACCTTGGAAGAGCAAACGGGCTTAGGCTAAATCCGAATGGGTATCCATACATATCCATAAACATCCTCAACTCTGATGGGTCCATACCTGTAGTTCACAAGATGGGTATTTCTGCCTTAGCCTTAGGCGTAAGATATACCCTCTTGTAAAGCCACTGTCATTTTTTATCAAATTGAGTTGATCGCTGATCCTTATAGCGATCAGAGATCGCAACTCAGCCAAGATGAAACTTGATCTAAAACGATGCATGAAGTGTAAAAAGGGCATCGATGTAGGCGAATTACACAAAATCGTCATTTATGTGATCCAAGAAAAATTCACCGACCACCATTATGAGCATGTAGAGTGTCCTGACAGATTCACAGTCTAATCAATATATCTGTAGATTGGATAAAGCTCACCAGAATCTCTATGGTATTTCCATTCGTTGTTCTTCCAAACAACCTTCTCAAATGAAGCTTGGATAGATGGGTGGATCCTTGCATACACGTCATCGCCTATTAGGATCTCGTTTGGTTTTGCCATGTTTTGGATCTTTGCGGCTATATTCATAACTGGACCTATGATGTCGACGTGAGACTTTTTGGAGTCAGCACCGTATCGCACTATCATGTTTTCGCCGTAGTCAATGCCGATTTTGATCGCAAGATCTGGATAGTCGTATTGGTTTAGAATAGGATTGATTCCCTTTTGGATCACTGAGATCATCGATTTTGCACAAAGAACCGCATTATCTGCAGGCTGCAGTTGATTTTCTTCTGCCACAAAGTACCCTATTACCGCATCGCCAACAAACTTGAGTACGTATCCATTGTGATGTCGTATGGTAGACGCCATCTCTTGAGCAAAGCAAGTAATGATTGTTGCCACTTTATCCTCGGGCAGCTCAAGCGTTATGTGGGTCGAACCGACCAAGTCCACATACAGTACAACCATCTTCATTCTCGAAAAGACGTGTTTTCTCAGAAAAGCATCAGATTCATCTTCTACCGCAGTGTATTCGTAGCCACTTTTCAAGGCCTGCCAGACACGCTGTTGTGTTTCCTTGATGAGCGTTTCAGAGTCAACTACACGCTCAGCTGGTTGGCTGAGCATCATGTCGATAATCCCGTAATCTTTTTTTGGTTTTTTTGGCTGAGGCTCTGCTGGTTTTTCAGCTGGAGCATCTTTTATTCTTGGTTTGCTTTCAGCGCCGCTCATTTTCAGAAACCCTTCTTACTCTAATGGAAAACTGACGTTGCAGACTGGGCACTTGCCCCTTCTTCCTTTATAAGCGTCGTCGTAATACTGGACTACTTCGACGTTGCAATTTGAGCAGAAAATCCTACTTATTGACATCCAACAATATTGGGGGGATTTTGTATATAAGATATAGGTAGAAAGCATTAGAATTTTTAGGCACTACGATGACCAATCGATGTGCGCCTTGGAATAAAGTCTTCTGATGAATTTTCCAATGCATTAGCCCAGAAATCAGATAAAATTGCCAAATTATTTCAAAAAAGTATAGAGGAATTGACCAAACCGGCCCCGATCAAAGTCATGCTTGGGGATACGACGGTGACCGAACAGACTACCTTTGATCCACAAAGAATCATCAACCTATACAGCAAGATAATCGACAAGCTTCCACAGTGGAAAACCCAAGGAATTACGACCACAAATGACGAAGATCTCAGGCGAACCTTTGTCAAACTAGAGTTTCAGGCAGGCAGGTATGTCCTTTTGTGGCATCTCTCGCTTCAGTATCATGCATTGTTATACTATAAGCCAGACATCATGGTTCAAAAGATCCAAAAAGAGCTAGCTGAGATAATGGACAATACCATAGACAAAGAAAAGGAGCTTGCAGAGATGACAAATGACCTCATAAGACAGAGGCTTCTTGCTATGGGTTACAACGAGCCAGACGGGCAAAAACTCTTTGAGGTTCTCTTCAATGATGACAAACTCCGTGAAGAGCTGGCAGCAGAGATTGACAAGAAGATGGACTATGATTTTAAGGCAAAAGACCAACGAAAAAAAGAATTATTCAGAGAGCTAGATAATTTGCTGATTGAAACATACCAGACTACATCCGTGCTCATCGATGAGAACCGGCTTGTTGCTGGCGAGGAAGGCTGTGTGTGCACTTTTGATCTTAATCATATAAAAAACAAATCGAGGCATGCAATCTTTGAGCCAAAAAGAATTCCAAACAAAGTCAAAAATGAGATGCTAAATGCACTCGACGAAGTAATTGAAGTGCTATCAGTCTAAGAAATTTTTATATCCAACACAACTAATTAACACTAACAATAACAGTCAAAGGATCATGAACTAAATTAGATTTAGTTCAAGGGGAGAACGATCCTTTGACTAATTATGTACGATCATCGTCAATCTATTTAAGGACTACGTACATTATCAAGGCTAACTAGCTCAGAATCACTTTTCATGTATTTGACACATTGTTTCACATAAGAAATTAAATATACCAAGGCAACTGCGATCAATTCTAATGATTCCGACTTATGACGACATTGTAAAAATCAGAAATTCGTATAGCAACATAATTCGAAGGACGCCATTGTACTATACGGAGACATTTAGTAGGATGTCTGGCTCTCGAGTACACCTCAAAGCAGAGTTTCAACAAAAAACTGGATCCTTTAAGCTTAGGGGTGCGTACGCAAAGATAAAATCGCTAACCCCAGAAGAAAAAAAACACGGAGTCATTGCCGCATCGGCAGGAAATCATGCACAAGGTGTTGCTTATGCGTCAAAGCTTGAAAAAATCCCGTGCACGATTGTAATGCCGCTCACCGCATCGCCGGCCAAGGTAGCAGCCACCAGGGGATACGGTGCAAAGGTTCTCCTAGAAGGAATAAACTACGACGAGTCATGGGCAAGGGCTCAAATACTTTCCAAAAAAACCGGCGCAAAGATAATTCATGCGTTTGATGATCCGCAGATAATTGCCGCAAATGGTGCCATAGGTCTTGAGATATTAGAAGATCTTCCAAAAGTAGACGAAATTTATGTGCCGATAGGTGGAGGAGGATTGGCTGCAGGAATTCTAATAGCAGTCAAGAAGCGAAATCCAAAGATCAAAGTAATAGGTGTGGAGTCAAAAGCGTTTCCCGCAATGAAAAACTCGCTCAAAGTAGGCAGACTGCAGGCAGTCAAAGGAGAACGTACCATAGCCGACGGCATTGCAGTAAAGATGCCAGGCAAGCTTACCTTTAAGATAATCAACGAATTAATCGACGACATAGTTCTGGTGGACGACAATCAAATAGTAAAGACCATGTTTCTACTGATGGAGAGAGCAAAGACTGTAGTAGAGCCTGCCGGTGCAGTAGCTTTGGCCTATCTGCTTGCGGCAAAACCCTCGCCAAACAAAAATGTTGTTCCGATACTTGGCGGAGGAAATGTGGACATGTATCTGTTAGGCCAGATAGTGTCAAAAGGACTTGCCGCGATGAGCAGGATGGTCAAGATATTCATCCTCCTAAAAGACAAGCCGGGAGCACTAAAGGAGGTAGTTGATGAAATCGCTGCACTTAGTGTCAACATCGTAGAGGTCGTTCACGACAGACTAAGCTCAAACATAGAAGCGGGCACTGCAGGTGTCACATTGAGTCTTGAAACGGAAGGAAAGGAACATGCACAGAAATTAATTTCTCATCTAAAAGCAAAGAATATCCAATTCAAACTTTTGACGTAGCTACTTGAATTTTTTTTGAACAAACTTTACAAGACCTGTCTTTTTTAATTCATCAGATTCCAAAAGGACTGACTTGTGTTGTTTTTCTTTGAATTTTTTTAGCTCAGATTTTAGGTGCGGGAGATCATTTGCAAGGATCTTGATGGCATACAGGCCAGCGTTTGCGGCCTTGTTAATTCCCACGGTAGCTACAGGTGAGCCATTTGGCATTTCTACTATTGAAAGTAATGAGTCCATGCCACCAAATGCTGAAAACTTGAAATTGGATTTTTTTTCGGCCTTGTCATTGTAAACCATTATGGGAACCCCAATGACAGGGATTATAGTGTGTGACGCAATCATGCCAGGTAGGTGTGCTGAACCTCCAGCTCCTGCAATTATTACTTTAAAGCCGTTTTTTTCTGCGTGCTTGGCGTATTCTTCAAGTCGCGTTGGCGTTCTGTGTGCGGAGACGATTTGGTCTTCGTGTGGCACTCCAAAATCATCTAGTATTTTTGCTGCGGCGTGCATTATCTTGCTATCTGAGCTTGAACCCATGATTATTCCAACCAGTGGCTTTTTTGGCGACATAATTCTTGGAAATAGCTTGGTACTTTTAACAATATCTAAGTCAAATCCGGTGGAATTCGAATAACTATTTTTATTAGAAAACTTGTGTGAGTCGTGATGGCTCAGATTTTAGGCATAATTGGTGGGGGACAACTGGGTATGATGCTCACAGAAGCCGCAAAAAAAATGCCAGAGCACATATCCGAAGTCATAGTGTTGGATCCGACAGAAAATTGTTCTGCCACCCAAGTAGGTGCAAAGCAGATCGTAGCAGATTTCAAAGACGAAAAAGCCATCCTAGAGCTTGCCTCAAAAGTAGACATTCTAACTTATGAAATAGAATCTGGAAACAGCGACGTTCTTAAAATCGCCGAAACAAAAACTACAATAAATCCATCTCCTGAAACACTAAGAATAATTCAAGACAAGTTCCTGCAAAAATCCTTTCTTCGCCAAAACAACATACCAGTCACAGACTTTGCCGAAGTAAAATCACTTGATGATTTGAGACAAAAAGCAAAAGAATTCAGATTTCCAGTTTTGCTCAAGGCCAGAAGAGATGCATACGACGGACGCGGTAATTATGTAATAAAATCTCACGACGAAATAGAAAATGCACATAATTATTTTGGAGGAAGATCATTGATGCTTGAGAAATTTGTAGATTTCAAAATGGAAGTATCAGTCATAGCAGCAAGGAACACAAAAGGGCAAATTGCTACCTATCCCGTAGTAGAAAACATTCATGAAAACAACATACTTAGAATGACTATTGCTCCAGCCAGAGTCTCAAGTGATGTGTCAAGTCAAGCAGAACAAATTGCGCATGAGACAATGAAAGTGCTGCATGGAGCAGGTGTCTTTGGAATTGAGATGTTTGTCACCTCCGACGACAAAATCCTAATCAATGAAATTGCACCGCGCGTTCATAATTCCGGTCATCACACATTGCAATCAACTAAGACTTCGCAGTTTGAGCAGCATCTTCGTGCAATACTTGGACTTGAGCTTGGCGATACGAAGCTTATACATCCTGCAATAATGTACAACATCTTGGGTCCAAATGAGTTTAGCGGCAAATACAAAATATCGGAAATAAAAATGAATAATCTTTATTTGAAAATGTATGGAAAAGTCGAATCAAAGCCACAAAGAAAGCTTGGACATTTCAATCTAATAGATGAAGATAACACATTAGGCGTGGAGGGACTACTAGAAATTATTCAAACAATAAAAAACCAAATTAAAGTAATTCCAGCCTGAAAAAACATAGCCATAAAATTTCGACTAAAAGGTCTTGCAAACTATACAAGCTAATATACTAGATTTTTGATAGATTTCTATTAGTTGCTAGATAAAGACGAATTAATTACGATGTTGGGGCATTTCGATTTAGAAGAAATCGATTCTAAAATATACATCGGCTTGCTGCAGACTGGCCCCCTTTCTGTTGGCAACCTGGCAGCAAAATTAGAAATTGAGAGAGGTAAGGCGTATCGCTCACTTGAAAAGTTGCGAAGCATGGGACTTATTACTACTACACTTACCAACCCCATAATTTGTAAACCTGTTGAACCGCAAGAAGCACTCGCAAACATAATCCAGAGAAAAGAAAACGAGTTTGTCACAATGCAAAAGATTGCTAGCAAATTATCAGAGGATCTTAAAGAAATTACAAGAAAACAACCACCCATTGAAGCGGCCACAGTATCAGTGATTCAAGGCAGGCACAATATTTACTCCAGAATAGGCAAGATACTCCAAGAATCAGACTCCATAGTTTACATTGTTACCACCGAAAAAGATCTTCTGAGGATGTACCATACTTCCATACCTGAGAAAATAAAGATCTGTAAAGCAAACGGTGGTGAAATTAGAATAGTAACAGACAGTGAAGATCCTACATCACTTGCGATAATAAACAAACTAGGAGCATCAGAGATACGAATTGGGAAACTACCATCCAAAAGCAGGATGGTAGTGGAAAGTGGAAAACACCTCATAATGTCTGGAGGCATTAATGAGACAATGGATATGAACGACGACGGCGACTCAGTTCTTGACAGCAATTCAATTGAGATGGTGGACAACATGTACAGCTTGTGCGAACATTTATGGAAGCGTTCAAAGCCGGTGGAGCCGTTAAAGAAGATTGCAAAATAGTTTCCCAGTTTAGGTAAAAAACGCAAGCTTGACATTAAATAAATTCAAAAATGATCAAGGTCGAAGAGTAATCAATGTTTGAATTAGCATCATTAGATGGGTTAAGAGTAGTATTAGCTTTAATTATGCTCGGTATTGCATGTGCCTCAGATATCAAAAAGCGAGAAATACATGATTTGATTTGGATTGTGTTTGGCGGAATTGCAGCAATTCTGATTCCATTTGGTAGCAACCTTCAAGACGAGCTTTATTCTGTAGGCATCTCCCTGATTGTAGCACCAGTTGCAATCATAATCTGGAGATTTGGTCTTTTTGGTGGAGCCGATGCTTTTGCACTCATAGTGCTAGCTGCACTTGTGCCCGGTGCAACCCTAGCTCAAAGCACGATCACCCCGTTTACTGTACTCACTAATGCCGTGATACTTTCCATAATCCCTTTGCTGGTGAATGTGACTAGAAACTGCATCCTGTTAGCAGCAAAGAAGAACATCTTTGAGGGCTTTGATGAGACGACTAGTAGAAAGATCTTTGCCATGTTCATTGGATATAGGGCCGCTAACCCCAAGTTTGGCTTTTCAATAGAGCAAAAAGTGGGCAATCATAAAAAACTCAATTTGTCTTTGCAGCATGCAGAAAATGCCATGTTTTGTGAAAAGCAGGATACATGGGTCACGCCCGGAATACCATATATGATATTCATTGCTGCAGGCTTTGTACTTCAGTTGGTCTACGGCGACATCATATTCAGCGTATTTTCTTTGAACACAAACTAGTGTCCGCACCAGATTTGTTTGTTTGATCATGACAAACACAAGATAATACCAGTAACAAGAAAACAGAGTATTGATAAGCGATGGCAGAGCAGGCCGGCGATTTTGAAAAATTCATGGGGATAACTGGGAAGACAATAAATGAGCTAGATCAAGCCAGAATCGAGCTTGAGGAAAGAGGCAACCAGTTACGTGAGTTAGCCATTCAATCAAACTCCAGATTCAATGAAATCATGAGAGTGAATTCTGAGTTAAAAGACAAAATAGAATTTTTGCAGGATCTTGCCACAAACCTTAGCCTCAAAAACGAGGAGCTTGAAAAGAAAAATTTGGAACTCGAGAGACAAAAAAATGATAACACCAAGCTTGCAACTGATTTGAAGAAAAATTTGGAACAAGTGGTATTAAAAGAAAAAGAATTACAGATTCAACGCGACCAATTAGAAAGACAAGTGAATGAAAAAACAGAGGAGCTAATGAAAACTCAGAAACTTGCCATAATTGGAGAATTGGCATCAAGGATGGCGCATGATCTTCGAAACCCACTTTCGACGATAAAGAATGTAGTCGAGCTAATAGAAAGCAAACAAAAACTTCGAATTGAGGAAAAATTAGTGTATTATGGCAAACTGCACAGGGCCATAGACAGAATCTCTCATCAAGTCGATGATGTACTGGAGTTTGGCAAAGCTACCACATTAAATCTACAAACTTGTAATTTAACAAAGCTAATCAACCAAATCATCGTTGACAGTAACTTCCCACCAGACATCAAGATCAACGTAGAAAATGTGGATGTTAGATTGAACGTAGATATACGCAAGATAGAAGCCGTATTTACAAATCTGCTGATTAATGCGGTTCAAGCAATCGACACCAAAGGTACGATCAATGTTCGAATTTTAGATAATGGTGCAAATGTCCTAATCGCAGTTGAGGACTCTGGTCCTGGAATTCCAGAAAACATTTTGTCCAAAGTTTTTGAGCCATTGTTTACCACCAAACAAACAGGCACTGGTCTTGGTCTTTCAATTTGCAAAAAAATTATAGAACAACATGGTGGAAGTATTACAGTAAAGAATAATCCCACCACATTTATTGTGAGATTGCCAAAGAACTTTTAGTTAAACACCAGACTGCAAGCAGAATTTGCATGTGCCGCTTGTATTAACTAAAATTGCAAATCTGTCTTTTGTGAATGTCATGTGAAATGACTTTATCTTGCTTTTGTATAGAAAGTTTTTTTTGCCATTTTCAGCAATTTGTCCTGAGATTTTGATGAGGTTGTTTTCCATTAACTGGTGGAGTTTGCGATATACTGTGGTCGCAGGGATCTTGGTTTCATTAGCAATTTGAAGCGCAGATTTGGGTTTTTCCATCATAGTTGACAGAATCACACGCGTGTAATTATCTGAAAATACTTCTAATGCCTTTTGTTTTTTTTCATCTTCATCTATTACGACTTCTCGTAATACGTCGGTTGACACCTTGATTCACTCGTAATAAACAAAATTCACTTTTAAATGTATAACCAATTGTTTTGCAACCGAAGTCAGGCATCCAAGAGAGTATGTTTTGTATGCCATAGCGTGCTTTGTGGAATAGTTGAAACCAGTACAATTTATTAATTAAGTAAGATGAGGTCGATTTGTGGCATTAAAGGCAGCATTGATCATCACAGGAGTTGCGATCGCATTACTTGTAATATACGGAGCAGACGTTGGTGCGGCCATGGGAAATGATCAAGGATTTTTGCCGTTCGATGACAAAACTAGAGGAATTGCACTAGGCGGTACAGCAATGGCCTTGCCAATCATTGGATTTTTCATATCACGAAACGAGCCCTCAAAAACACTGGCAATCATGCTGTTTGTCACAGGCGTCATGATAATAGCCGGTGGTGCAGTATTTCTTGCAAACGCGCCGGAAGCAGACGTGCAAAGAAACCCGATGTCAGAAGCTGCACCCTTATTTGCAGTTGGTGCGTTTCAGATAGCTCTTGGTGCAATAAAGATTAGAAAATCGAAATGAATTTTTGCGCAAAGTGCAGCAAAGAAACAGATAGGACGTATGATTGTGTTCACACCGACGATCAACAATATTGTGTAGAATGCTATACTGAACTTCATTATTACCTAACAGAGCAAAAAAATTGTTAGATATTCAGCCCTTTATTCAATGGATAAGTTCTCTGGTATCTGATTATCTGTATGTGGGTGTTTTTGTAGCAGCAATCATAGAAACGATATTTCCACCAGTTCCCACTGTAGCTGTTTTTCCCATAGCAGGTTATGTTGCATCACAAAACCAAATGGGTTTAGCAGAGGTAATTGGACTTGGTTTAGCTGGAGGTGTTGGTGCCACCATCGGCTCCACTGCAATCTACCTCATCAGCGCAAAGCTTGGAAGAATTGCTCTACTACGATACCTAAAATACGCCAAGATCTCAGATGAGAAGTTAGCCAAAATCGAGAAATGGTTTGAAAAGCACGGTGACAAAGCAGTTTTCTTTGGCAGGATGGTTCCAGTATTACGTGAAATGATCTCAATTCCGGCAGGATTGTTTAGGATGAGGATTTCCAAATTCATTCTCTACACACTTGGAGGCTCGTGCGTTTGGGGAGTCTCTTTGACACTTGTGGGATACTATTTTGGTCTGATATCAATTGAGCTCTTCTGATACCCCATAGATTTTAAAACCTAAATTCTGTTCAAAAGTCGTGCATGCAGTAATCCTGGCCGGTGGCATAGGTACTAGACTCAAACCTATTACTGATTATGTTCCAAAATCGTTAATTCCAATTAACAACATTCCAATTATAGAATGGCAAATCAGATATCTGAAAAAACATGGTGTGAACAAGATCATAATCTGTTCAGGCTACAAGGCAGAGCAGATTCGAAACTATTTAGAACACAAAAATGATTTTGGCATTAAAATTCTATACTCCATAGAAAAAACACAGCTTGGAACTGGAGGTGCCATAAAAAAGGCAGCCAGAATCATCAAAGAAAAATCGTTTTTGGTATTAAACGGTGACATCATAACTAACATCAACCTAAAAAGAATGCTTGCGACGCCAAACTCCATCGCACTTGTGGAGTTGAGGACAAAATTTGGCACAGTATCCATGGTAGGGAATAAAATAGTCGATTTCAAAGAGAAAAAACCGCTGACAGACATATGGATGAATTCTGGAATTTATCACCTTGATAAAAAAATAGTAAAAGACCTGCCAAGTAAAGGCTCTATCGAAGAAGACACTTTTCACAAGTATGCAAAAAAAGGAGGCCTATATGGCATCAAATTTGCTAATGCGTTGTGGTTCTCAATTGATTCACACAAAGACATAGACGAGTGCGCAAACGCGCTAGAAAACAGGAAGTCCTTTGGGTTCTAGTGGTAAGTTCATGGTATCATATAGTCTTGGCTCACTTCTTTCGATCGACGAGTTGTTGATGTGTGCGCAAAAAAGTGCCAAATACAAAACACACACGATCTGGGTGCCTGAAACTTGGGGTATGGAAAACTTTGCCATGCTTAGCGCCGTTGCGCAACGCACAACATCCAACATAGGCTCATCTATTGTCAACATATACTCGCGTAGTCCTGCTTTAGTTGCCATGGGTGCAGCAACCATAGACACCATCTCCAACAAGAGGCTCATTTTGGGACTAGGCACAAGCAGCGTTCCAATAGTAGAAAACCTGCACGGCTACAAATTCGAAAAGCCGTTAAGAAGAATGCGTGAATATGTCGAGATAATCAGACTAGTACTGTCTGGGCAGAAAATCAACTATTCGGGAAAGATATTTTCGCTCAAAGGCTTCAACCTTCTCATAAAACCGCCGCGCCAAAACATTCCAATATACATTGCAGCGATAAACAAAAAAATGGTTGAGCTGACGTGGGAGATTGCAGATGGTGTAATTTTTTACTTGAGGCCGATTTCTGAAATGAGGGAGACAATATCAAAAATGCAGAAAAAAAGAAAAATAGACACCGCCTGTCAGTTCATCACCTGCGTTTCCGAAGATGCCGAAGCTGCCAAAGAACGGGCTCGCAAGACTTTGGCATTTTATATTTCTGTTGGCTCAATCTATAGAAAATTTCTAGCAGAAAATGGATTTAGTAAAGAAACAGACGACGTCTAC